>NZ_CP049270.1:1262732-1578415 GCF_003048595.2 Campylobacter concisus
TCCACTCTTTTTGCGACTAAAATTTCACATTTAAATGGATACAAGCTAGACAAAACAACAGCTGCCACGTTTGGTCTATATTTTTTTTGCATGTTTTTTCCAAGAAATTTATTTGAGATAATAACTAAAAAGAGTTAAGAGATAGATAAATAAAAACTACTTTTTACGCCGTTTGTAATAAATCACACAACCGCTAAAAAGTAGCACGCCAACTCCACAAGAAGCCATAAAAAAGATAAATTTTCCAGCCTCTCCAAATGTATATCCAGCGTGCAGATCAAGCATAAATTTATAAATTTCAAAAGATTTTGGCATGGTGTTTTTTAAAATTTCTCCACTTGCCGTATCGACTACAAACCTAACGCCATCACTCTCACTAGCGCCTTTTGGCAAGTAAAAGATCATAAATTTTACGCCATCTTTATTGAGAATAAAATTTAAAGCGTCAAACTCATTTCCAAATTTTAAAGTAAAAATTTCATAAGCTTTTTGAAGATTTTCTACCTTTTGCTCTTCATTTAGACTAAAACCATTTTTGCTAGTAAAATTTGGCTTTTTAAATACCTTTTGCTCGCCATAAATTTGATTTATGACCTTAGCAAAGCTCTCATAAGAAAAGTATAGACCGCTAATACAGATAATAAGCAAAATAGCTCCCAAATAAAGCCCTAAAAATCCATGCAGCGAATATAAAAATGCAAATTTCTTTGCCTTTATATTTAGCTTAAAGGCGCTAATAAATTTGCTTCTAAATCTCCAAAAATGTATCAGCACCCCGGTTATTAAAACAACAAGTAGTGCAAGCGTCGAAATCGCCACTAGCTCACTTGCGATTTTAGATAAATTTTCATTTTTAAATAGAGCTAGTCCTAGATTTTTATGTAAATTTAAAGCTAGGCCTATAAATTTTTCCACACTATTTTCAGAGACTATCTCGCCCGTATAAGGATCTACAAAGAATGACTTAAACTCACCATTCTCGCTTGTGCCGCTTACTACATAAGCTCTATTTACCTCGCCTTTTATCTTTATATAACTAAGGTTAAAATTTGGCCTAGTCTTACTAAAGACCTTTAAAATTTCATCTATTTTTAAAGCACTTTTATTAGTTGTTATCTCTATCTCATCTTTGCTAAAAGCTTCAATTATCTCATCATGATACGAAATAATCGCTCCACTAATTGAGATTATCAAAAGTGGCAAAGCAAAGATAAGAGCTAAAATTAAGTGAAATTTCCGCTAAATTTTAAACATTTTAAAACTTCAAATTAAAGCCAAGTTCGATCTTTTGCCCATCGGCTATTAAGATATCATATCCGTTTGATCTTGTCGTAAAAAACTCGTTAAAGAGATTATAAACGCTTAGGTTTAGGCTGAAATTTTTAGTTACATTGTAGTTTATGCCAAGATCCGCAATAACGTAAGCTCTCATATCATTAGCATAGTTAAAAGAGTTTTTAGTTCTACCATAGTAATTTATCTGTGACCAGAAATTTAGCCATCTATTTAGCTCGTAGTTCGCTCCAAATTTAAATGTATGAAGCGGATAGTTGTTTAAGGTTTTACCAGCTTCTGGTCCATCTTTTTGTTTTGATTTTGTATAAACATAGCTTTGATTTAGTCTAAGAGCATTTGTCACCTGCCACTCATTTGTTAGCTCAACTCCGTAAATTTCAGCCTTGCCGATATTTATACTCTCCCAAATACCATTTGGATAAATTTTACCTTTATGCATACAAACGCTGCCTCTTGAGCAGATAGGGCTATAGCTTAACATATCTTTAAAACTTGTGTAAAAGCCAGTTAAAGACGTTTCAAAACCTTCATTATTATTATAAACGCCACCAAATTCATAACTTACGCTTGTCTCTGGCTTAAGGCTACTTCTACCAAGCTGTGCTCCGCGTCCTCCAGCAAATGGCAACGCAAGATCTTGTGTTCGTTGCTTGATATCAGGTGTCGCATAACCTGTGCTAACTCCGCCTTTAAGGGCAAAAAAGTCGTTTAAGCTATAGATGCCATAAATTCTTGGTGAAACGTGCGATCCATAGTTCTCATCGTAGTTATAGCGAATACCAGTACTTAAGATAAAATCTTTTGTAAGATGATAATCATCTTCGCCGTAAAGTGAAACATCATACCTTTTTACATTTGCCGCATCTGCTGTGGTAGCCTTTTCGTCAAGCTTTTCTTTTTTAGCGTTTAGTCCTAATGTAAAGGCATTATTATCGGTAAAATATGAGCCTTTTGTATCAAAGTTTAGAGTCTTTAGCGTCAAATTTTGTTGTGCTATCTCTTTTATCTTGCCGTAAGATAAATAGCTTTGAAGCAAGATATTATCAAGCCTTGCTTCGTGGCTTAAATTTATCATATCGCCCTTTATTCTTTCGCTAGCAACCGAGTTAGTACCAGTTGATAGTGTTTTGCCTTTAGTTCTTTTATATTTCACATCGCTTCTTGCAAGCTCAAGCGTAAGATCATTATTTTCATTTGGCCTAAAAAATAGTTTTGCACCAAAATTTCTATCCTTTTGCTCTCTATTTGCATAAGAAATTTTATCTTCTGATTTATTTAAATTTTTACCATAAACAGAAACACTTAAAATATCATCAATTAGTCCAGAGTGCAAATAAAGACTATTGTAAAGCTCGCCACTTATATTTTTATTTCTTGCAAATTTATAGCTTGAGCCAAGATTTGCACCAAATTCATTACTAAACTCATCTGTAATGATATTTATAACTCCGCCTAGTGCGTCGCTTCCATAAAGCGAGCTCATAGGTCCACGTATCACTTCAATACGGCTTATCGCACTTGCTGGTGGGATGAAACTATATGAGCCTCCAACGCTTCTAAGCCCTTTATAGGCGTTATCACCGGGTACTGGCATGCCATTTACTAGAATTTTAGTAAATCTTGGAGAGAATCCACGTATAGAAATTCCTCGTCTATTTGCCGCTGCGGGAGTTGTCCCAAAAAGACTTGGGATATCTTTGGTCATGCTCTCGATATCTTTGTGATTTTTCTTTTCTAATGCCTCTTTGGTTATAACACTAAGCGTTGCTGGTGCGTCTTTGATATTTTGTTCAAATCCTGTCGCACTCACTACTTTAACTTCTGGTAGAACCTTATCTTCATTTGCAAAAAGCGGTAAATTTATAAAAATTGCCGCACAAATAGAAATTTTTAATGCACTTTTCACAAAAACTCCTTATAAAAATTTAATGCACATTTTACTAAAATTAAATAATCGTTATCAATATCATACGTAACGCTAAAGGGATTAAATTTAACGCTTGAGGGATAAAATGATAAATTTAGACAAAAAATATGGAACGAGCAAAATATCTCAAAAGGAAAAACAAGCAAGCGTAGAGTTTTTCAAGCAAAGCAGTGGCATCAGCTATCTAAAAAGTGAAATTTTATGTAATGGCAGGATAAAAAGGGATCGTCACAAGTCTAAGAAATACCTATTTTTAATGTTTAATGAGGATAAAAACGATCTTTGCTTTAAGCTTGATAGAAAAGAGTATATTTTAAACAAAGATGAATTTTGCATTGGGCTTGTTAATGATGATTTTAAAGGTGTCTTTGAGTATCAAAATAAATTTTATAAGACAAAAACACTACTTTTTGACGAAAGCTATGCAAATAAGCTTGAGATATTTGCTGGGCTTAGATTTGATGATAAATTTGAGCTTTTGAAATACAAAAAAGATTTAGCTCAAATTTGTGTTTTAAATGAACTTGATACGACAAATTTATATGAAGGCGCGATGAGGGAAATTTTTACCGAATCAAAAATTTTAGAGCTTATTTACAAAAGTAAAATACGAAAAGAGAGCGAAATTTCACTTAGCAGTGACGAAGAAAAGACTCTTTTAAAGGCTAAAACGATATTATTAAGTCGCATGCAAAATCCTCCAAGCATCAAGGAGCTAGCCCATCTTTGTGGTACAAATGACTTTTGGCTAAAGAAAAATTTTAAGCTATTTTTCAAAGATACGATCTATCAGCTCTTAGCAAAAGAGCGCCTAAAGCTAGCTTTTACTCTTTTAGAGCAAAATGATATAAGCATAAAAGAAGCTGCAAATATCGTAGGCTACGCAAATACTGCACATTTTGCAAAAATTTTTAAGATAAATTTTGGCTTTTTGCCAAGCAAACTCTTAAAGACAAAAAGCTACTTTTAAACTGCTATAAATGCCAAATTTCTTATAATCGCCAAAATTTTAAAAAGAGAGAAATTTGCAAGTTTACATCCACGTGCCATTTTGTGAAAGCAAATGTCCCTACTGCGCCTTTGGCTCAAGTGATGACGAATTTAAGAAGGTTAGCACCTATTTTAAGGCACTTTGCTTTGATCTAAATTTTCAGCTAAAAAGCCAAAATGTAAAAGAAATTTCTACTATCTTTTTTGGTGGTGGCACACCAAGTGCTGTAAATGCTAAATTTTATGATGAAATTTTTAGCATTTTAACGCCTCTTTGCACTCCAACAACTGAGATCACACTTGAAGCAAATCCAAATTCTGCAAATTTAGCCTGGCTAAAGCATGTTAAAAATTTAGGGGCAAATCGCATAAGCTTTGGTGCTCAAAGTTTTTTTGAAGATAAGCTAAAATTTCTTGGGCGCATTCACAGCAGAGAGCAAATTTTTAAAGCAGTTGAAAATGCCCAGACAGCTGGCTTTAGCAATATAAATTTAGACCTCATCTATGACACCAAATTTGACACTAAAAAGCGTCTTTTGGCTGAGGTTGAAAATTTAAAAAGTCTTGCTATTACGCACATAAGTGCTTACTCACTCACGCTTGAAGAAAATACCCCATTTGCTGGCAAAAAAAGCTATAAAAAAGATAGCGACAGCCTGGCTAAATTTATGATAGAACAAATTGGGCTTGCTGGATTTGCGCAGTATGAAATTTCAAATTTCGGTCAAATTTGCAAGCACAATCTTGGCTACTGGCAAGGCAAAAGTTATCTTGGTGTGGGCGCTTTTAGCGTGGGCTTTGTGGACGGCACTAGATACTACGCCAAAAACGGCATAGATGCCTACATCGCCAAACCAACATATAGAGAAAAAGAAATTTTAAGCCAAAGTGAGTTAGTAAGAGAGCATATATTTTTAGGGCTTAGAAGCATAGTTGGTGTGGAGGCTGGACGCTTAAGTGAGACTCAGATAAAAAGAGCAAATTTTCTTGTAGAAAATGAAAAACTGCTCTTTAAAAATGGTAAATTTTACAATCCAAATTTCTTACTAAGCGACGAGATCGCACTCTTTATCGAGGGCTAAATTTATAAAATTTTGAGCAAAGTCAAGATAAAATACAAAGCTTAAATAAAATTTAATAGAGGCAAAAATGTTTGGAATGAGTTTTTCTGAAATCTTAGTTATCGCCATTATTGCAGTGTTAGTTTTAGGTCCTGACAAGCTGCCAAGCGCGATGGTTCAGATTGCAAAATTTCTAAAAATGTTTAAAAAAGGTATAAATGACGCAAAATCAACATTTGATCAAGAAATGAAGATAGCTGAGCTAAAAGAAGATGCTCAAAAATATAAAGAGAGCATAACCCAAAGCGCTCAAAACGTGCGTAAAAAGCTCACATTTGAAGAGCTTGACGAGATCAAAAAAAGCGCAAATGATATCACTAACGATATACAAAATGTCGTAAGCGATACCAAAAAAACGGTAGAAAATATACAAAATCCAACAAATTTAGTTAAAGATGCGATCTTAAACGATAAAAAAGAGGCGTAATGTTTGAAGAGCTAAGACCCCATTTAATCGAACTTAGAAAAAGACTTTTTATAAGCATAGTAAGCGTTTTTGTCTGTTTTGGCATCTGCTTTACGTTTTGGAACCCACTGCTTGCATGGATGAGCGAACCACTAAAACAGGTCTTGCCAGCTGGCTCAAATATCATATTTACTCAAATTCAAGAGCCATTTTTTACTGCGATGAAAGTTGCATTTTTTGCTGGTGTCGTGATCGCACTACCTATCATTTTTTGGCAGTTTTGGCTATTTGTCGCCCCTGGACTTTATGACAATGAAAAAAAATATGTGATCCCATTTGTCATCTCAGCTTCATTTATGTTTGCGTGCGGGGCGGCGTTTTGTTATTACGTGGTCATCCCGCTTGGCTTTGCATTTTTGGTAAATTTTGGTGGCCAGCTCTTTACGGCTTTACCAAGCATTGGCGAGTATGTTGGCTTTTTTGCAAAACTACTGATTGGCTTTGGAATTTCATTTGAGCTACCAGTCATTACATTTTTCTTAGCAAAGATCGGACTTGTCGATGACAAAATGCTAAAAGATTACTTCAGATACGCTGTTGTTATCATCTTTATCTTTGCAGCTATCGTTACACCACCTGATGTGATAAGTCAAGTCTTAATGGCACTACCACTCATCGGACTTTATGGAATTTCAATAATCGTCGCTAAAAGAGCTAACAAGAGCGACGATGAAGACGAAAAAGAAGAACAAGACAGCGACGTAGCAAGCGATGAGTAATATAAACGACGTCTCGAGTTATGATTATTTTTTGCCTGAAGAGCTCATCGCAAAAGAGCCAGTTTTGCCAAAAGAAGAGGCAAGATTGCTTGTCTATTTTAAAAATACAAAAGAGATAAAACACTACAAATTTAAAGATCTCTCCAGCCTTATTCCAGATGATGCTGCAGTTATTTTTAATAATACAAAAGTTATCAAAGCTCGCATTTTAGGAAAAAAAGAAAGCGGTGGGGCTTGCGAAGTGATGCTAAATCAGCCCATAGGCGAGAATAAATTTAGCGTCTATATAAGAGGCAAAGTAAGCTCTGGTAGCGTTTTAAATTTTCCTGATAATCTAAAAGTCAATGTGCTTGAGCTAAATGACGATGGCACAAGGGTGGTAAATTTTACGCAAAATGGCGTTTTGCTTGATAATGTTCACCTTTTTAGTGAGCTTGAAAAGATCGGTCATGTCCCGCTTCCACCATACATTAAAAGGGCTGATACAAAGGATGATGAGAGCTGGTATCAAAGCATATTTGCTAAAAATAGCGGTGCAGTGGCAGCTCCAACAGCTAGCCTTCACATAAGTGAGCAAATGCTAGAACAGATAAAAACAAAGCATGAAGTCGCCTACATTACGCTTCACGTTGGCGCTGGGACATTTAAAGGTGTGGAGTGCCAAAATATAAATGACCACAAAATGCACTCAGAATTTTACGAGCTAAGCGAGCAAGCTCAAGAGATTATAAATTCTAATAAACCAATCCTTGGCGTTGGCACGACGGTTACTAGATGTGTTGAAGAATTTGCAAGAAGCAAGCAAGCAAGCGGCTTTTGCAAGCTATTTTTAAACCTAAATAATAAACCAATTAGACAAAACTACCTTCTTACAAATTTTCATCTACCAAAATCAACTCTAATAATGCTAGTTACCAGCTTTATAGGGCTTGAAGAGACGATGAGGATTTATAAAACGGCAGTTGATGAAAAGTATAGATTTTACTCATACGGCGACGGGATGTTGATAATATGAAAGATAAACATATCGATATCATAAACAGAATGGAAATTTTTCTTAGCGCCATATACCAAGATGCGCAAGACACTAAAAATTCCATCATTTTTAGTTACGATCCAAGTTATCCAAGGTTTTTAAAATTTGATGCCACAAATCTCATAAAAACACTTGAAAATATTTGCAAATTTTTCCTTTATTCTACCGAATATGCAGACATTTACATTCTCTTTCAACTTAAAAATTATAGTCCCAAATCTGTACATTTTGACATTAAGATAAAATCTAGCCATAGCGTAATGAGGCCAAGTCACTACTATCTCAGCAAGATAAACGACTATCTAAAAAAAGCAAATGAATCTATGATCTCTCATAATGATGGAGAATTTTTAATATCTTTTAGCGCGGCACTAACAGGCGATAGAGCTATCCAAAGACAAATAAATATCAAAAATCAAACAAATACAAATATCTTAGTCGCTTGCGATGACGATGCTTTGTTTGACACCATTAGTGCTCAGATAAATTTTTTAGGTCTAAAGGTTATCGGCAAAAACGACCTTAGCAATCTAATGAGACACATAAAAGATTCTATTTTTACCCCATTTGTTATTTTTATCGATAGTAAAATTTTAAAAAATGAAGCGATGCTAGAAGATATACTTGAGTTTAAAAATATTAAGAATTTTCGTATCGTAGCCATTTGTAAAAGCGATGAGTCGGCTAACGATCTGCCAAATAATGTCACAGTATTAAAGCAGCCTTTTAACACAGATAGCTTTCAGCTAGCTTTTAAAAATTCGCTCGAAAAATAGACCGATTTTTACTTTTTAATTTATCCCAAGATATCTTTTTAAAATAATAGTGGCCGAAATGCTATCTAGCCTACCATCTCGCTTTGTATTTGTGTAAATTTCACTAGCTTCACTGCTACTAAAAGCTTCATCTTGATAGACGATATTTGCCTTTACATCAAGAAGTGAGACAAAATGCTCGATACGTCTTCTCATCTCATCTTCGCTACTACCACCGATTGGCACACCCACTACCAGCGTGTCTGGGGCATATTCATTTACCTTTTGGCTCACATCTCTTGCGGCTTGATTTCTATTTTTTCTAAGCACTGGCTCAAGCGGAGTCACGATCTCGCCAAAACCAAAGGCAAGCCCTATTCGCTTTAACCCAACATCGATCGCCATAAATTTCTCTCTCATAACACGCTCTTCACTCTTAGATTTGAAATTTCAACTAGCCCCTCAAGCTCATACTCATAGATGATATCGCCAAATTTTGCCAAAACTTCATCAAGGCTTACACCATTTTTACAAAATTTTAAAATCTCGTCACTAGTCTTTTCTTGCTCTTTTATCTCGCCAAAAAGTGAAGCAAATTTATGATAGTCATCAATAAGCTCGGCTTTTTTATTTGCAAGCAAAAAATTTGTCCCATCGCTTTCGCCCATGCGCTGTGGCAGTACATAAACTGGAATTTTAAGCTCGTTTGCAAGCCTTGCACTTTGCATTGAGCCACTTTTAAGATCAGCTTGCGCGACGACTAGAGCTTCACAAAGCCCCACAACTATGCGGTTTCGCTCCAAAAATCTATAAGCAAGTGGTGGCTCACCTTCATCATACTCACTAAGAGCCAAGGCTTTTTCATAAATTTCTTTTATCACCACTTTATTTTGGCTTGGATAGATGGTGTCAAGTCCGCTCGCAAAAATACCAATCGTTCGTGGCATAGCAGCTTTATGAGCTGTGATATCAACGCCGATAGCTCCGCCACTTACCACGCAGACGTTTGCACTTTTTAGTGCTGCGCAAAGTGCCGTAACGCACTCTTTTGTATAAACACTTGCCTTTCTTGAGCCAACAACTGCGATCTTTGGCAAAGATAAAAGCGAAGTATCTCCGATAAAATTTAGCTGTTTTGGTGGATTTTTTAGTCTATTTAACGGCTCTGGGATAAAATCAAGTCTCATAAAATATCTTTTAAATAAACCACATCAACATCTTTTAAAAGATTATTTTTGCTCTCTTTTATCACTGCGATCGTATTTTTCTTTGGATGTCCAATGGCGATCGCATAGCCTCTTTTTTTAGCCAAATTTACAGCAGCCGCAAGCTCACGCCTAACAGCACTAGCCGATGGATCGTCGTCTAAAAATATATCTCTTGAGATGTATGGTTGATTATGTTTTTTTGCAGCTCTTGCTACTGCGGTTTGAGCGATAGTTTTGCTGTCAATAAAGACAAAGCCCTGCTCTATCAGCGCCCTATAAGCCTTATCCATAGCATCAAAATCGCTTGTAAAGCGCGATCCTGTATGGTTGTTTGTATATTTTGCACGCGGGAAGTCTTTACGTATCTTTTTTATCTTCTCAAGCATGCCCTCAAAGCTCTCGTTGATCGTAAGAGTGCCTATCTCTGGGCTATCAAAGTGTTTTGCTTGCATCGGAAGATGTATCATGTAAAACTCAAATGTTCTTGCGATATTTGGCGTATCTGGATGAGTCTTTGTCGCTGGAAAAATAGACGGCGTGATTTTTAAGCCAAGCGACTTTATCATACTTGCATGTTCAAATGTCGCTACATCGTCTATTATGATAACGAGCTTTGCGCGCCCTTTTATACTGGCATTTGGCGTAAAAGGTACCGCTTCAAAGCTATCTTTTTTTATATTCTTTTCTTCGTATTTTGTTTTTTCTATCTTTTTAGTGGTTAAATTTTCAGCTTTTTTAGCTGGCTCGACTTTTATGTTCTCGCTTTTAATTTTCTCTTTTTTTTCTATTTCAGCGCTTTTATTTTGATCGATTTTTACTTCAAAATTTTGAGATTTTAGCTCGGTTTTTTGTTCGATTTTTGAGCTATAAAATGGCTCTATCTTTTGTTCATTTTCTATTACGCTAGGCTCTGTATTCTTATAACTTGCAAGCAAATTTTTAGTATCGTTTTGCTCTTTTTTTATCTCTTCTTTTTTGGCTTCACTCTTTACTTCAGCTATCTTTTTTTGCTCTTTTGGCTCAACTTTTGAATTTAAAGTAAGCTCACTTTTATGCTTAGGATCAGTAAAAATTTTACTTAAATTTTCATCTTCATCAAATTTTAGAGGGTATTTTCTCTTTTCGTACTCTTGTTTTTTCTCTTTACTGGCAAACTTTGGCTCAGCTTTTTTAGAAATTTGCTTCTCTATCTTTGGCTCATTTGTTTTGCTTAACTGCTCTGTACCATTATTTTTTATACTAAGGGCTACGCTAAGTGCTATTATCAAAATAGCTGCGATAATGCCGATACCAAGATAGGTTTTATTGTGAGAGCGACCTGCACTATTTTTTGTGGGTCGCTTCTTTGCAGTCTTTTTTTCGCTCAAGGCTTAGTTTTTATTTTGATCTATAAGTTTGCCGTTAGTTATCCAAGGCATCATCGCGCGAAGTTTTTTGCCAGTTTGATTTAGCAAACTTCTCTCAGCTATACCGCGTTCAGCGTTCATTCTAACATATCCTGCTTTTCTCTCTAGGATAAAGTCTTTTGCAAATTTGCCATTTTGAATCTCTTTTAAAACTTCTTTCATAGCTTTTCTGCTCTCTTCGCCAACTACTCTTACGCCGCTTACGTAGTCGCCGTATTCAGCTGTGTTTGAGATAGAGTAGCGCATATCAGCCATGCCACCTTGATACATTAGATCAACGATTAGTTTTAGCTCGTGCAAGCATTCAAAATAGGCCATCTCAGGCTCATATCCAGCCTCTACAAGCGTATCAAAACCAGCATTTACTAGCGCGCAAAGACCACCACAAAGTACTGCTTGTTCACCAAACAAATCTGTTTCAGTTTCATCTTTAAATGTTGTCTCAATGATGCCGGTTCTGCCGCCGCCTATACCGCAAGCATAGCTTAGAGCGATCTCTTTTGCCTTTCCACTTGCATTTTGCTCAACAGCGATAAGATCAGGTATGCCGCCACCTCTTACGAATTCGCTTCTAACTGTGTGTCCTGGTGCTTTTGGAGCGATCATAATGACATCTATATTTGCTGGAGCTTTTATCTGGCCAAAATGAACATTAAATCCATGCCCAAACGCGATAGCAGCGTGATCTTTTAAATTTGGCTCGATCTCATTTTTATAAATTTCTGCTTGAAGCTCATCTGGAGTTAAAATCATAACCACATCAGCGCCTTTTGTAGCTTCACTTACGGTTTTTACCTCAAAGCCTTTTGCTTCAGCTTTTGCCCAGCTTTTGCCACCTTTTGAAAGGCCAATTACAACGCTTACACCGTTATCTCTTAAATTTTCAGCATGTGCATGACCTTGTGAACCAAAGCCGATGATTGCTACTTTTTTACTTTGAATAAGGCTTAAATCGCAGTCTTTATCATAATAAACATTTATAGCCATTGTTACTCCTATTATTAAAATTTGGCAAAATTATAACTTTAGCCAGCAAAAATTCGGCTGAAATATACAGAAACTCTTTTTAAGTTTTATGATAATTTATTTTGATAAAATACGCTGAAATTTCAAAAAAAGAGATAACTCAATGAATGAATCAGTTTTTAAAAAAATCAAAGCACTTCCACCATTAGATGACACAGTTATACAAATTCAACGCTTACATGCGGACGAAAATAGCTCAATAAGTGATCTTACAAAAGTGGTCGAAAAGGATCCTATGCTAACGGCAAATATCTTGCGTTCAGCGAACTCTCCACTTTATGGGTTTTCTCAAGAGATCACAACCATCGCAAGAGCTATTTCTCTTTTTGGTATGGCTACTATTCGAGGTTTTGCGCTTTCAAGTACGATTAAAAAGAGCTTTTCTATAAATTTAGAGCCTTATGGTATTACTACACAAGATTTTTTAAATATCTCGATAATACAAAATGCACTGATGTACAATTGGCATTCTAAAGTTAATCCTAAGAGTCTAGAAATTCTCTCTCCGGCTTCATTTATGCTTGAAATTGGAAAGATAGTCCTTGCTCATGAATTAGCTGAAAATAAGCAAGACGTCGAATTTAGAGAAAAACTTAAAAATATATCTAGTCCAATTGATCTTGCTCTATTTGAAACAGAAATTTTAGATATGTCAAATGAAGAAGTTACAGCTAAAATTTTTGAACAATGGAACCTTGAGACAGAGCTTAGCAGCTCAATACTCTATTCAAATAATCCAGAAGAGGCACCAGATCATATAAAAGATTACGCAAAAGCCCTAAAAGTGATAAAAACGGCTGTAAATATCTTTAATCAACTTGATGATATAAGCATACAAAATACTCTACCTCTTCTTGACGAATACGGCTTTGGACATGATACGTTTCTAATGGCTGTCGCTAAAGTCAAAGACAATTTGTGAAAGAATTTTTAACATCACTTCTAGTTGGCATCAAAGAAAAAGAGATATCAAACGAAGATAAAGAGATCTTACGTAATCTCCTAAACCTTGGTGCTGTAAGCTCCCACAAAGATAGATTTTACCTAAACAACGGCTATGTCTGCGGCAAGCTAGACATCAGTCAAAACGCAACTGGCTTTATCATGCCGTTTGATAAACGCTTCAAGCAAGACATCATCGTAGAAAATAAAAATTTAAACAACTCTCACCTTGGCGACATTGTGTTAGCAAAGCTTTTGCCGCTTAAGAAAAAACGCCAAAGCGCTAAAATAGTAATGAGCCTAAAGCTTGCAAATGAGACAAGCGTGGTCTATACAAAACGCTTTGGAGCGGCCATTTTAGGGGTAAATTTAAAAACTGGACTAAGCACAAACCTAAAGGCGACACAAAAAAGCCTAAAGATGCTCCCTCTTGGGACGCTACTAAAGATAAATAACCTAAATAACGAAATAGTCGAGGTTTTAGGAAATTTAGAAGATCCATTAAGCGATGAGAAAATTTCGCTTGCTATTTATAATAAAAACGATAAATTTAGCGAGGCTTGTGAGCTTGAGGCAAAGGCTTTTGGCGATGAGGTTGATGCTAGCATGTATCCAAACAGGGTTGATCTAAGAAATTTAGACTTTTGCACGATCGATCCAGTCGATGCCAAAGACTTTGATGATGCCATATATTTCGATGAGAAAAAGCGTGAAATTTACGTCGCAATCGCTGATGTAAGCGAGTATGTGACCGCATATAGCGCTATTGACAGCGAGGCTAAAAAAAGAGGCTTTTCTATCTACTTTCCGCACATCTCAGTACCGATGTTGCCGCGCGCGCTTAGTGAAAATATCTGCTCGCTAAAGCCAAATGTTCCTCGCCTTGCATTTTGTTTTAAAATTTCACTTGATAAAAACAACGAGGTAAAAAAAGAGGAGCTTTTTGAGGCGATCATCCTTTCAAAAAGGCGCTTTAACTACGACGAGATCGATGAAATTTTAGAGGGCAAAAGAGAGTGTGAAATTTCATGGATCAAGCCACTTTTTAAACTCACCACAAAGCTTCGTAAAAAAAGGCTTTTGCACGCATTTGACTTTAGGACAAAAGAGCTTAGAATGAGCCTTGATGAAGAGGGCCAAATTTCTCAAACTAGGTTTGAAAGCGACTCCGACTCACATAGACTAGTCGAGGACTGCATGCTTTTAGCAAATAAAGCTGCCGCAAAGCTCATCACAAAGGGTGTTTTTAGAAACCACGCATCGCCTGATTTTAAAAAGATAGATACATTACTTGAAGATTTGCAGCTTTTGGGGCTTGACTTTACCTACGAGAGTGACCTTGCAAATTTGATAAGAAAGATCCAATTAAAAGCCGATGAACTTGGCAACCGCGAGGAGATAGACAAACTCATCATCAAGTCTCAAAAAAAAGCTGAGTATTCAAGTGAAAATTTAGGCCACTTTGGGCTTGGATTTGATAGATACACACACTTTACAAGCCCTATTAGACGATATTCTGACCTTATTTTGCATAGGCTTTTAAAGGCTAAAATTTCAAAAGATGAGAAGCTTTACAACTTCTTGCTTTTAAACATCCAAAGCACCTGCGCAAATTTAAGCGAACTTGAAAGAGAAGCTGATAAGGTAGCCTACGACTTTATGGATAGGAAATTTGCACGCTGGGCAGTAGCAAACATTGGCAAAGAGGTGCGCTGCTATGTGAGCGAAAACCAAAATGTCTTGGTTGCTAAGCTTGATGATTATTTTGTTGGAGCTAGGATTTTTATAACAGGATACAGCGCAAATTTACTTCAAAAGCTCGTGGTAAGGATCACAGAGGCCGACATCGCGAGTGCTAAAATTTTTGCAAAAGTGGTAAGAAAGATCGATGTATAGAAAGGATTTGGAGCTAAATTTAGCAAATGCAAATTTAAGCAACTACTTCTTACTTTTTGGCGCAGACGAGTTTCAGATCGAGCTTTTTGGCAAAGAAATTTTAAGCTTTTACTCGAGTGAAAATGCGAATTTATTGAGCCTTTATTTTGACGAGTACAACTACGCGCAAGCAAGCTCTCATCTAAGCGAGCAGTCGCTTTTTGGCGGCAAAAATATCCTTTATATAAAAAGCGACAAAAAGATCCCAGCAAAAGAGCTAAAAGAGCTCATCTCGCTTTGCTCAAAAAGCCAAGATAACTACTTTTTATTTGAGCTTTACGAGGCCGATATGAAGCTAGTTTTTGATACACAAAAGGCTTTTGGGACAAATTTTGCAAGATTTTTTAAGCCATCAACTCCAGATGAAGCGATAAATTTACTAGCCAAAAACTCAGCCAAAATAGGCCTAAACATAACCAAAAACGCACTTTATGAGCTTTATTTTACCCATAATGAAAATTTATACCTTGCTGCAAGCGAGCTAACAAAGCTAAAAAGCCTAAATACTCACATCGAACAAGACGATATAAAAAGGCTGGTTTTTGGGCTTGGCGGGATAAATTTTGATGATTTTTTCAATAAATTTATGACACTAAAAGATATAAAAAACGACTTTTTTACTTATCTGGAAGATCCAAATTTTAATGAAATTTTTCTTCTAAACTCGCTTTACAAAGCATTTTTTAGGCTATTTAAAATTTACTCTTACATCAAGATAAATGGCCGCTTAAATTTAGACGAAGCGATCGGCTATCAACCGCCTGTAAATGTGGCAAATTTATTAAAAGCAAATAGCTTAAAACTAAATTTAAATACCTATTTGGAGATATTTAAAACGCTAAATTTAGCCGAGTTAGAGCTAAAAACAAACACAAAAATGGATAAAGAAATTTTTGTATTATCAACCATTTTAAATTTGCAACATCTCATATCAACAGCAAATATTAAGTAACTTTAAGCTAAAATCCACCCTTGCTTAAAGCAAAATCCTTGCTCACAAAGTGAGCTAAATATCCATAAGGAGAAGAAATGAAACATTACGAGCTTTTATTTATTCTTAAGCCAACACTAACGGAAGAGGAAGTTAAAGCTAAAGTTGACTTCGTAAAAGAAGTTATAACAAAAAACGGCGGCGAGATCGCTACTGTCGTTGAGATGGGTACTAGAAAGTTAGCCTATGCCATCAAAAAATATGAGCGTGGAACATACTTTGTTATCTATTATAAAGCTCCACCAGCACTTCTTGCAGAGCTTACAAGAAACGTAAGAATCACAGAAGATATCATAAGATTTTTAAGCGTTAAATATGAAAATAAACGCGAAATCGCAGCTTGGGAAAGACTTTGCAAAGGTATCAAACAAACTATCAAAAAAGAGACTCGCGAGCCAAGAGCACCACGTGAGCCAAGAGTTGAAAAAGTAGACGAGCAAACTTTTACAGAAGAATAATCAAGGATAAAAAATGTTCAATAAAGTAGTCTTAGTTGGAAATTTAACTAGAGATATAGAGCTTAGATATACTACTAGTGGATCTGCTATAGGAAATTCTGGTATTGCTGTTACTAGAAAATTTAATACTAACGGCGAAAAACGTGAAGAGACATGCTTTATTGACATATCGTTCTTTGGTAAATCAGCTGAGATAGCAAATCAATATTTAAGCAAAGGCTCCAAACTTTTGGTTGAAGGAAGATTAAAATTTGATCAATGGACCGACAACAATGGACAAAACCGTTCAAAGCACTCAATTGTAGTTGAAAATATGGAGATGCTTGGCGGAAATAGCGGAGCTAATGGACAAAGCCAAGGTGGATTTAATCAAAATAGTTCGTACTCACAACAACGAAATAATGGTTCAAATAATAGCTATGGCAATGGTGGATATCAAAATTCAGCACCACAAAGACAGCAAATGCAACCACAAAATAAAAAAATACAAGAAGAGTACTATGAGGAGAAAATCCCTGATATAAACATTGACGCCGATAATTTTGATGGCGACAACGAAATACCGTTTTAATTTAAAGGATAGAAAATGGCAGAAAAAAGAAAATATTCACGTAAATATTGCAAATTTACAGAAGCAAAAATTGATTTTATAGATTATAAAGATACTTCTCTTTTAAAGTATTGTTTATCAGAGAGATTTAAAATAATGCCAAGGCGTTTAACTGGCACATCAAAAAGACATCAAGAAATGGTAGAAAAAGCGATCAAAAGAGCTCGTCATGCAGCTATTATACCTTACATAGTAGATCGTAAAGATATAGTTTCAAATCCTTTTGATGGACTATAATTATTTAATTTATTAAACCCCTATCAATGGGGTTTAATCCTAATCTTAAATATCCTAGATTCATGTTCTTATAGATTTTTATTTATTGACTGCAGTTTAAAATATTTTTCAAGCACTATCTATAATTTTGGTTTAACTTACACGAGGCAATTAGAATTTATTCAGGTGGACATCTCAAATATATGCTGTCTTTAAATAACTCTATAGCATCAATTTATTAGTTCAAAATAATTTATTTAGCCATATATACAATCAATATCGTTGATCTATATTATTCACAATTTTTACCACGAATCACGCATTATCTATCGTATAGCAATAGCTGTCCACATAATGCTAAAAGACAAGGTACTTAAATGTAAATAAACTTTATTCAATAAATCCAATATTCATCCATTTGGTGTTCATATATCTTGCAAGTGGTATTTATCATGTATTTTTAAAATCAACTGATACCAAACCAACCTAACCATGCAACAATGTTAACTAAAAACAAATTTTAAGCATCCTTTTCTTGACATGCAATAATGTTTTTTGTATAATCTCAATTCTTTTTTAAACAAATGTCTTGCTAGCTCAGTCGGTAGAGCATCTCACTTTTAATGAGGGGGCCGTTGGTTCGAATCCAACGCAGGACACCATTTTTGGGTTTATGACCCTTTCGTCTAGTGGCTCAGGACTCTACTTTCTCTGTGTAGAAACAGAGGTTCAAATCCTCTAAGGGTCGCCAGATATTTTTTAAATTTTAGGTCGCTTAGCTCAGTTGGTAGAGCGCCACCCTTACAAGGTGGATGTCATAAGTTCGAGTCTTATAGCGACCACCATTGTAGGTGCAGCGGTAGTTCAGTTGGTTAGAATGCCGCCCTGTCACGGCGGAGGTCGCGGGTTCGAGCCCCGTCCGCTGCGCCATCTATTATTCTTTGACTTTTATTTTACCTAATTACTGAAATTCTTAAAAATAGTGTATTTTATTAAAATTTATGCTTTAAAAATTTATACATAAGACAAATTAAAAATAAAATCTAAGTCATCACTGCCAAATCGCATATATTTAAAAATAAATCTTTTACTAAAATTTCTAAATAATTGATACAAGACAAATCAAAATTAATATTTTTATCTCTAAGTTATCAAAAAATCAATATAATCGTAAAAATTTAATAAGGGAAATTTATGGCATTTGAAAATGTATTAAAAGCGATTGAAGATATAAAAAATGGCAAAATGGTAATTATGGTCGATGACGAGGACCGTGAGAATGAAGGAGACTTGGTCTTTTCAGCGGCAAGCAGCGATATGCAAAAGGTAAATTTTGCAATCACTCATGCAAAAGGTGTACTTTGCCTTGCAATGGATGAAGCAAACGCAAAAAGACTTGATTTGCCGCTAATGGTTTCTAAAAATACATCCAGTCACGAAACCGCATTTACTGTCACGATTGATGCAAAGGAAGCAACGACAGGCGTAAGTGCTTATGAGCGTGATATGACGATTAGACTTGCTGCTAGTACTGATTCGGTGCCTGAAAATTTTGTAAGGCCTGGGCATATATTTCCGCTTATTGCAAAAAAAGGCGGCGTACTCGTTCGAACAGGTCACACTGAAGGATCAGTTGATCTTTGCAAACTTGCTGGCGTTAGTCCAATGGCAGCGATTTGCGAGATCGTAAAAGAAGATGGCACAATGGCAAGACGTGATTATTTGGAAGAATTCTGTAAAAAATTTAACCTAAATATGATAAGCGTTTCTGAATTAGTAGAATACAGACTTAGCCACGAAAGCCTAATAGAAGTTTCGCCCGCAAAGAGTGTAAAAATCTGTGGTTTTGAAGCAAAAAGATATGACATAAAAGATCACGAAAATAAAAATCACGCTGCCTATATTTTTGGAAAGATAAAAGCGCAAACTAATGTAAAATTTCAAAAAATAAGTAAAGATCATGAGCTTTTAAGCGGAGATAAATTTGATAATTTATTAAAGGTATTGGACTTTTTAAGTAAAAATGGCGGAGTGTTGCTATTTTTAGACAGCAATAAAAGCGATGCAAGCTCACAAAAAGATTATGGCATTGGGGCACAAATTTTAAAATATTTTGGTATAAGCGAAATTGAGCTTTTAAGCTCAAATAAAAATAAAGAATTTGTAAGCTTAGCAGGCTTTGGTCTTGATATAAAAGGCTATAAAGAAATTTAATTTTGCCACGTTCTATTTAGTGCGGATATCAATCGTCCTAATAGCAAAATTCTTCACTTGGAAAAATTTTGCTCTTTACATCATTTGCGTAGGATTGCACACTCTTTCTTACAATATCCGCTCCATCAAGATAGCGTTTTACAAATTTTGGCTTAAAGTCCTCGAAAAATCCAAGCATATCAGACCATACAAGTACTTGCCCATCGACGTTTACTCCGGATCCGATACCAATAACTGGTACATGAACTTGCTTTGTTATCTCGCTAGCCACGCTACTCATCGTGCCTTCAAGTAAGATGCCAAATGCTCCAGCTTGCTCAAACGCCAAAGCCTCTTCAATTAGTTTTTTTGCCTCGATCTCGCTTCTGCCTTTTATCTTATAGCCACCTTCAAATTTATAAAACTGAGGCTTTAAGCCAATGTGAGCCATAACGTTTATGCCCTCTTCACAAAGGCGCTTCACTAAATTTACTTGATGCATGCCAACTTCGAGCTTTACCGCATCGGCATTTGTCTGTTTGAAAAAATTCATCGCATTTTTTATCGCTTGCTTTTCATTTGTGTAGCTGCCAAATGGCATATCAGCCATGATAAAAGTATTTTTAGCTCCGTTACAAACGGCCTTTGTATGATAAAGCATGGTATTTATGTCTGCACTTATCGTGCTTTCTTGCATATTAAAACTCATATTTAAGCTATCGCCAACCAAAATAATATCAGCATAATCATCAAAAAGCTTAGCAAATAACGCATCATAGGCAGTTATCATTACAATAGGCTCAATGCCTTTTTTGTTTTTTATATCATTTATGCTTAGTTTTTTCATCTGAGTTTTTTCATTTTTCATTGCAAGCTCCAAGGATTTTTAGCTAAAAGGCTAACAATTTTATCAAATTTTTGCTACAATTACGCCAATTTCTTAAGGACATAAAAATGGGTATATTAAAAAGGCTTGAAATAGATTACTCTTATGACATAGTTGAAGAATTTTTATCTCACTATGCTTTAATGTGCGATTTACTCGAGCCTTTGATAATAAATTTAGGAAGAGCTGATAAATATAAAGATAGTATCTTAGAGCTTACTAGGATTTTTCATAATATTAAATCAGCAGCAGGATTCATGCATCTTGATCCGATATTAAAGCTTACAACTTTAGCTGAAGAGATAACTCAAGAGGCAAGAAGTCTAAAAGGGCCAGCAAATGATAAATTTATAGATTGGTTGCTACTTATTAGCGATCAGTTTAATAAATATAAAGATGACGTCGAGAACGATTTTGAATATTTTAGCGTTCTTGAGCCAAAAATCATTGATGTGCCTGCAAAACTTAACTAAATAATTCTTCACTAACCATTTTATTTTTTGGGAGCGACTTGGCTTCGACAGGAGCAGAGTGTGTACGGTGGCACGTCGCTTTGAGCAAAGCGTAAAAAGCTCAAATTAAATTTAAACGCAAACAACGTTAATTTCGCTCCTGCTTACGCTAAAGCTGCGTAAGTTCAGTTGAGCCTTGCTTAGTCTAATTCTAGCTAGGACAAAAGCAAGTAATTTAGCTAGAGTAGGCTCGCAAAGTGACTGCTTGCTAGCTGAAATTTTAGTCTTAGTCTAAATTTTGGTTTTGGAAAGTGAGCCTTTTTAGATGAAATTTTCACTTTTACTAAGCGTGTAGAGGCTGTATGCATTTTGTTTTTGGACAGGGGTTCGATCCCCCTCGCTTCCACCATTTCTATCTAAAATACAAATAAATTTTTATTAAATAGCTTAAATTAAAAAAGCTCTTCTGACTCAAAATAATTTTGTGAAATATTTCGCTCTTTTTCATTAGTATTTACATGAAGCACATAATAGCCTATCTGTGTGTTGCTAGCGTCTATTAATGGAACCACGCAAAAGTAGTGTGTTTTATAAACGTAAAATTCATATTCTTTAAAATTAATATCACGCAAAAAACCTACTATATTTAAATTTGCACTGCTTAAATTTTCGATGTAATAATCATTTAAAATTTGATCACTCGGAATGCTTTTACGAGATGGCATCTTATCTTTTGCCAAAAGAACAAATAGATCAATTCCTTGCTTTTTAAAATAATTTCCAAGTGAGTCAAAATTTAACAAAACCTCGATGTTGCCAATAATTTTACCATCACGTATTACGTTTGAGACAGCCCTTATATGCGTTCCAGCATACCACGCCTCGATACCGACCATGGGCTTGTTTTGATGCCTTGACTCTTGCACTAAAAACCTACTACTAGCGATCATATCGCCATATCTGTTTAGATCCCAGCTCCTTACATAGCTTTTTAGATCTTTATCATAAATGTGAAGCTTAATATTGTTATACATCGAAGCTGCACCAAGGGTTTTGGTTAAATTTTCGATATTTTTTATGCATTCATCGCGGCTTTGACCTAGCAAACACATTTGTATAGACTCATTTTGAGCAAGCAGGATAGAGATCGCCATTGATGAAAATTTCTCATCATCTATGCTTTTATTAAGCTGTTTTACCTGGTAATCAAAAAAGACTCGCATATTATTTTGCATCTTTTCAGCCATATAAGAGCTGTAAAGAAAGTAAAAAAGCCCTCCAAGTACTATGATAAAGATAAAAACGATATAGACATTAAGATATTTTTTATATTTATTCAAAAACTAGCCCTTAACTTTTCTTCTAAAAATTTTGCAAATTTATCAAATTCTGGCAACGCAAGCTCGCTTTTTCTTTTTGGATTAGCCCAAACGCTATCTGGAAAAAACGAGTCACTACTAAATCTAGCAATAACATGAATATGCACGTGTGGCACGTAGTTTCCAAAGCTTGCAATGTTTATTTTGGTTGGTTTATAAAACTCAAGCATAGCCTTTTCGCTTATAAGCATCGCTTCAAATAGCCTTGCCCTACTCGCTTCATCGCAATCGCTTAGCTCACGAAATGGCTTAATGGTAAAAATTTTTATCCAAGGAAGCTCATTGTCTTCACGCTCGATTTTTATAAATTTATCTTCATAGATCATATTTATTCCTATTTTTATACAAAATTTCTCTCTCTTAAAAGCGTATAAAGTTTAATAGTCGAGATAAAAAATGTCACGATCGCTGGTCCAAGGATCACACCCCAAAACCCAAATGTCGTGATGCCGGCGAGCATCGCAAAAAATATAAGAAGTTCATTTATCTTTGTTGGTATTTTGACCAGCTTTGAGTTTATAAATTTAATAACAAGTGGCTTTAAAAGCGTATCAGCTGCAAATGAGATCACTACGATCGTATAAATTGCGATAGTTATCGCTGCTGCTGTGTTGCCATTTGCAAACTCATAAATACTAATAGGCGCCCACGCCAAAATACCGCCAACAACTGGGATTAGTGAAGCAAAGCTAAAAAAGATGCCAGTTAGCACGCCGTCATAGCCGTAAAAGCTTGTGATAATAGCAAATAAAAAGCCTTGTATTATCATATTTGCAATGGTTGAATAAAAAACGACACTCATCACATTGCCAACTTCGCTTAAAATAGACTCTGTGTCATCTTGCTTTAGCGGAAGTGCATATTTTAGATAGCTGATTAGTTCATTGCCATAAAGATTGCAAAAGAAGAAAAAGACCAAAATAATAATCATATCAACGCCAAATTTAAGGCTTAACTTACCTAGACTTGCAAGATTTGTCGCAAGTTGAGAAAAAAGCATCTTAATATCAAGTCCGCCAATAAATTCTTTTATCTTTGGCTCTAAAAAATTTATCGACTCAGGCATCCTAAAATCATAATTTTTGATAAATTCTATAGTCTTTGTAACATTGTTTATATCAAAGCCAGCCGCGTATTTTGCGATCTCAACCACCGCATAAAGAAGTGGGGCGATAAATAAGCAAAGAAGCACAGATGTGGTAAGAGCCGATGAAAGCGTCTTTCGGTTTTTGGTAAGCGATAAAAATGCGATTTGGACATTTGAAACCGCGACAGCAAGCAGTGCAGCGATAAAAATATCAAGCAGATAAGGTTTAAAAAGATAGACCACTAAAGCCAAAGCACAAAATACAAAAATTCCAAAAAATAGTCTATTGTTCATCTTGCTCCCTTAAAATGGGGTAATTATAGCAAATTTATTAAAGCTGCTCATTTGCTTCCCAAATTTGCTCAATCTCTTTGCCATCAAGCTTGTAAAGCTAGCAATTGTGGCTAGGCTTTGGGTATTTTTAGCATGCTACTGGCGCTTAGTAAATTTAGATAAATTTATAGTTTTACGCAAAATTTCTAGCTCAAAAGCTCCTACAAATTTAGCCTTTTACGTGCACTGAAAATTTGCCCCAACGATCTCGCATTCATCACATATTTGAACATATATAGTTCCATCGCCATCTACTAGACTTCCAAGAGGAATTTGTGCTAGATATTTCATGCTTTTGCTGCATTTTGGACATTTTAAATACTCGGCATCTTGCTCCCACTGCGGATATCCACCAAGCAAAATTTCGCTATCTATCATATACGAGTAGTGAGCGCAAACCTCGCTGGCTAGCTCGAAATTTTGCCCATCAAGAGTCGTCACAGCATCTCTTAAATAGTCCTCACTCTCGCCCTCGCCCACTATCTCTGTTTGCATATTATTGTCATCATTTTGGCAAAAATACTGCACCAAGCCCACACATGTTGGGCAAAATTTAAGCACAGCATCGTTTTTTAGCTCTAGTCCGAGTCGCTTTAGACTCTCTTTTTTGATGATAAATTCCAGCATCTCACCGCTACAAAATTTACATTTTTCATCGCTTAGTGCTTTAAATTTAATGCTTGTATCTACGTTTTGGCTTGGCTGGCAAGTAAAGCACCTATCAAAAAATAGGCTTCTTCTCTTGCCGCTCTCATCAAAGCTCCAGCCAGCAACCTGCGCGTATCCATCCATATCAACGTGAAGCTTTGCCTTCCAAGGCTTTGGCGCTTTATAGAGCTTAAAAAATAGCTCCCTCACCACCTCATCGCCCTGCCACGCAAGCGCACAAAGGATGTGATTTATTTTTACGATATTTTCAGCGCCATTTAGACTATTTATGAGCTCATCTCTCACGTCGCTTGTGGCGTTTTTATAAATTTCAAATGGGTAGTATTCACTCTCTTTGGTCACTTCTCTTATTATCTGCTCGTCGCAAATTCCGTGCAGGTAGAAAATATAGACAAGATCGCTATAAATTTCATCATATTTGCCTATATCGTCTGTGTGAGCTAGGACATTTTTTAGCTTTTGCTTAATCTCAGTCTCGCTTAAACCTTGATAAAACTCCAGCTTCTCTTTTTGTCTGCATTCGTAGCATATCCCATCAAAGTAAATCGTCCTTTGCTTGCACCTAGGACAAAGATGTGGCTCGCCCATTTTTGCTCCAAATTTAAATTTCGCTACTCAAAAAGCCCTTTTTCGATATCGATCTTGACATTAAAGGTCTCAAAGCACTTCGCACTCGCGATTCTACCCTTTGCGGTGCGCTCGATAAAGCCATTTGCAAGCAGATATGGCTCTATAACGTCCTCAACCGTGCCCTCGTCCTCGCTAAGTGCCGCAGCGATCGTGCTAAGCCCCATCGGACGGCGCCTTGCTTGCATCAAAATTTCTAAATACCTAATATCCATCTCATCAAATCCAAGCGAATTTACTCCAAGCGCATTAAGTCCCTCTTTTGCGCGCTCGTGGCTGATGATTAGCTCGTCATTTACCTCGGCAAAGTCGCGAATTCGCTTTAATAGCCTAAGAGCGATCCTAGGCGTGGCACGTGAGCGTTTGGCGATCTCTAAAGAGGCGTTTTTGTCGCACTCTTTACCAAGCTTAGCTGAGGCGATCTGTACGATACGGCTTAGCTCGCTACTTGTATAAAACTGGAGTCTAAAATCCATCCCAAAGCGGTCTCTTAAAGGCGCTGAGATCATGCCAGCACGCGTCGTTGCGCCTATTAGCGTAAATTTTGGCAAGTCTATCTTGATAGTCTGGGCAGCTGGTCCTGAGCCTATGATAATGTCTAGCCTAAAGTCCTCCATCGCAGGGTAAAGCACCTCCTCAATAGCTGGGCTTAGGCGGTGGATCTCATCGATAAAAAGCACGTCGCCCTCTTGTAAATTTGTAAGGATTGCCGCCAGGTCGCCACTCTTTTCTATCATCGGTGCTGCGGTCATTTTGATACTCACGCCCATTTCGTTTGCTATGATGTGAGCAAGGGTTGTTTTACCAAGTCCTGGAGGGCCGTAAAATAGCACGTGATCTAGGCATTCATTTCGCTTTTTGGCTGCTTTTATAAAGACATCTAAATTTTGCTTGATCTTTTCTTGTCCGATGTAGTCTTCAAATTTTGTCGGTCTAAGTGAGACTTCAAAGTCATTTTCAAAGCTTACTTTTTCGATTTCAACGATTCTATCCAAAGTTTTTCCTTCTAAATTTAAGGCTTCATTTTACGCTTTTATGCTTAATTTAAGCTCGTTTAAATTTATAATAAAAGGTGCTACCCTCGCCGTAGACGCTATCAACGCCGTATGTAATGCCATGTTTTTGGCAAATTTCACTGACGATATTTAGCCCAAGGCCAAAGCCGCCTTGGATTTCATCCTCTCTGACGTATCTTTTCCAGACCTTTTTGACGTCCTTTATCCCCTTGCCAAAGTCTTGCACGCTAAGCTTTATGCGCTCATTCTCAAAGCTTAAATTTATTAGTATCTCGCTCTCTTTTTGACTGTATTTTATAGCGTTTGTGATGGTGTTGTCGATGATACGCTGAGCTTCGACCTTGCTTAGCATAGTAAATGCATCGCTTGCCAAATTTGTCTTTACCACGATGTGCTTGACATCAGCCACGCTTGAGAGAAATTTCACTCGCTCTTTGACGTAGTCGCCTAAATTTAGCCTCTCAAGTGGGAATTTGATATAGCCTCGCTTTATGAAATACTCGACATCTTCGTAGGTTATTTGCATCTGTTTTAGGGCGTTTTTGATGCGAGTTATATACTTGTTTTCAAGCCCAAGCATCTCAAGATTCATACCAGCTACACCAAGTGGAGTCTTTAGCTCATGCATGGCGTCGTTAAAGAAGTTATTCATATATTTTTGAAACTCTTTATAAGGCTTAACGCTGCTTAGATATAAGAAATATACGATAAAAAGCACCGCTACAAGGATGACAAGGAGCATAAGTGCCGCTAGAAATATACTTTTTTCATTATCAAGCTCTTTTTCAACGACAATGTAATAAGGCGTTTTATCCTTTATAAAAAAGCTTTTATAAAACAAGCAGCCATTTTCTTCAAGTGTTACAAATTTAAAGTTGCTTGGCTGCCTGGAGAGATTTGAAATAATTGGATTAAAATTTACATCATAGATCGCAAATTTATAATTTAAAGAAGGAGTTATATTTTCATTTTTTAAAAACGAATTTTTGATAATAGTTTCATGCTTCATCGCACCAAAAAGAGCTTTTGAAGTGCTATTTTTTTGACTTAAATTTAAGATCACAAAGCTTTGAAAACAAAAAAGCGACATTATCACAAATGTCGCTATGATCTGAACCTTAAAGCTCTTGTGCATCTATCTTATAGCCTATACGCCTCTTTGAAGTGATAAAGTCACTAGTTGTTTTGTTTCTTATCTTTAAAACGTGCATTCTAATATCAGCGCCTTCTATTTCTTTGTCATTCCAGACAAGATCTCTTAGTTCTTCCATGCTGACGTAAGAATTTAGATGTGAAACTAGACACTCAACAAGTGCGACTTCTTTTGCACTAAGATCGACCATTTTGCCGTTTTTAAATAGCGCACGCTTGTTTAGATTAAAGCTAAACTCGTCATTGATCTTTACTATGTTCTTATCATCAGTACCATAGTATTTTCTCATAAGCTCAGTTACTCTAAATTTAAGCTCAGCAAGCTCAAATGGCTTTTTTAGGTATTCATTACAGCCAAGCTCATAGCCAATAGCCATATCGCCTATATCAACTAAAGATGTTGTTATCATGATAGGAGCGTTTGGATTTAGACTTCTTATATACTTGATGACCTCGTGACCATTTACTCCAGGCACTTTTATGTCAAGTATAAAAAGGTGATAGAAATTTTTTTCTATCAAGTCGCAAGCCTCTTGACCGTCGCTCACCGCTGTAACTTCATAACCAAGCGTCTGCAAAAACTCACAGACGCTCTCTTGAAACCCCAAATCATCTTCTAAAAGCAAAATCTTCAAAATGCTCTCCTAAAAAACAAACTTTAATAAGATTTTTATCTATTGTAATACTTAATAGGTAAATTTCAAATTAAAATTCTTTTTTAAGTATTAAATAAAAATTTGTCCTGCATAGACTATGTAATATCTTAGCAAAAAGACGCCACAAATGACTAAAACAGCGTTTAGCACGGCGAATTCGCGTTTGAAATCATGCACCTTTAAAACGCTTAAGTCTAAAATGATAGGCACAGCCATACCAAGACCTATGACGCCGATATAAAACATCAGCCCAAGAGAATTTGCGCTAAGTGCGTTTGCTACGCTCTGCGCACCACTTACGCTTGCACCTTTTACGACCATGAAAAGAGCAACTATTAGCAAAAACTCGACTATTATCGCAAAAAAGTCAAATTTTAATAAAAAGTGTGCAGTTTGATTTTGCTCTCTTGTTTCATCTTTTAGCACTCCAAAAAGCAGTGTAAATGCACCAGCACAGCTTAAGCCAGAGACTAAGAATAATAGTGGCAAAACCGGTGTGTTCCAAAGTGCTATCTTATGAGCTGCACTTAGCAAAAAGCCTGTATATGCGCCAACGCCGATGCCTAAGATGAAAAGCAAAACTCCAAGCAAACCTGAAAGCTTGCTAGCTAAATTTGCAAGCGCGTCAAAAAGAGAAATTTTAAGCATTGCTATCTCATTTTTAAACGCACCAAGCGCATATATAACGCTAAGAGGCGTATAAACTAGAAGCAATGCAACACCTATTGACATAACTGAGTCGAAGTTATAAAGCAAGAGTATCCAGTAAAAGCTAAGCGGCTTGCCAAGATCAATCACCAAAAGGGCAAGTCCAAGGATGATCGCCACTGGAGCGATAAGAGCGGCTGCTTTAAAGTAGTAGTTATCCTTGCCAAATTTATTTGAGATAAGCACAGCAACGATGCTAGCACCTGCACTAAGTCCTGCTAAAAATAGATAAAAAGCTATCGGCCAGCCCCAGTAAATTTCTGTGTATTGAGCTAGGCTTCCTGACATGTTATTCATGGTGTGCTCCTTTTGTATTTGCGATCATCGCAAGTGAAGGTTTTGTGTTTAACTCCGCTTTTGGCAAGTAGTATTTGCTCTCTTTTAGTTTCTTTGAAATTTTAGAGTTTTCATCATTTACGTCGCCAAAAGTTAGGGCATTTGTAGGGCAGACGCTAACACAAGCTGGGTCTTTGCCCTCTTCTAGCCTGCTCTCATAGCAAAATGTGCATTTGCCTATCTCGCCATCTGGCAAGACGTAGCGAGCGTCGTATGGACAGGCTAGGATGCAGTACTTGCAACTAACGCAAATTCTGTGATCAAGCAGCGTCACGCCATCAGCCGTTTTAAAGCTAGCTCCAGTTGGGCAAACCTCAACACAAGGTGCATCTTCGCACATAACGCAGCTTTGACGTAAAAAGTCAGTCTTTAAATTTGGAAATGTCCCACTCATCTTTGCATGCACCTGCAAGCGGTAAAGTCCCCTTGGCACGTTGTTTGCACTTCTGCAAGCTACCGAGCAGCCTTGACAGCCGATGCATAAATTTTCATCATGTATCATCATATATTTTTTCATTTTCTATCCTTACGCTTTACTTATGCTAACGCCAACATTTGTAACCATAGTCGCAGCCACTGGACCCTCAGCTGGATCAAGAAGCACGCTTGTGTTAAGTCCCACGTGATCTATGCTCTTAAGGCCTGGTGTGATGTGTCCAAAGCCGTGATAGATAAAGAGCGTATCTTCTCTAATGCCCTCAGTCACCATAAGCTTGCCCTTTTGCTCGCCAAATTTATTTTTAACCAAAACCATGTCACCGTCACGTAAATTTTGCTTTTTAGCTGTTTTTGGATTTATCCAGATAGGGCTATCGCTCATGAGGTCATTTAAAAATGGCACTGCTTGGGTGTGGCCGTTAGTATGGACAGGCGTTTTACCACAAGTTAAGCAAAGCTCGTGTCCGTCAAATGTATCCATATCTTTATCATTTAGCGCGCCATATCCTGCAAACTGCGCCTCGACATCAGGCAAAAATAGCTCTATCTTGCCGCTTTTTGTTTTAAGCTTAGCCATATCATCCATTAGACCATTTTCACCTACAAATTTAGAAGCAACTGGATATTTAGCAACAAATTTCTCGATCATGCCTTTTTCTCTAAACAAAATTCCCGGCTCATCCCACGTAATAAAGCCATCTTTTTCAAGCGCAGCAAGTAAATTTACATCTCCACCAGCTTGCTGCATCCTAAACTCACGTATGTCATTCCAAGTGTAAAGCTCATCTATCTTCATGCGGCGTGCTAGCTCTCTAAAGATAAACGCCCCATCTTTTGTGTCGCCAACTGGATCAATAACTTTATTTCTTATCATATAAGCTGGCTTTAGACCTGACTTATCCTCTATGCCCTCGTCGCGCTCTAGGTAGCTGCTCTCAGGCAAGATGACATCAGCAAATGTCGCCATATCGTTTAGATAGACATCACTTACTACGATAAAATCAAGCTTCTTCATCGCCTCTATGCTCTTCATCGTCTCAGCAACGTTTATTAGGTGATTAAATCGGATGTTAAACCAGCCTTTTATGGCGTAAGGCTTTTCGTTTAAGATAGCGTCATTTATATCCATCAAAACGCCATGTTTTCTGCTTACAAATTTATGCCTACCAGTCTCGCCAGCGAAGTCTAGTCTAGTGACTTTTGGTACTTTAAATTTCTCATCTGGATTTTTAAGAACTGGAAATTTATCCTCGCCAACTAGCTTGTTAAAGGTTTTTGCATTTTTGCCACCAAAAAGACCGCCTTTAACCTCCCAGTTACCCATCATCGCATTTGCCACCATGATGGCTTTTGTTCTCATGTATTCGGCTTTTGTGGTGGTTGTCTTATGCCCAAAATCAAAAATAACTCTTGGAGCAGCTTTATAAATTTCATCAGCGATACGTCTAACATCACTTGCTTTTATGCCAGTGATCGCTTCTTGCCATTCAGGCGTTTTGCCCTCTACGCTTTTAACGATCTCATCAAAGCCAATTGTAAATTTTTCTATAAATTCTTTATCGTAAGTGCCATTTTGTATCCATGTATTTATGATAGCTAGCACAAAAGCTAGATCGGTACCAGGTCTAACTGGCAGCCACTCATCAGCCTTCGAAGCCACCACGCTAAATCTTGGCTCAAGCACAAGCAGCTTTGTATCTTTTTTAGCCGCAAATTTAGCAAGTTTTTTAGCATCAGCTATGACGATGCCTTCAAAGAGGTTGTGACCAAAATTTACAATATATTTTGCATTTGCAAAGTCTCTTTTTAGCTTAGCTATGCCATACATCTGCTCGCAGACCATTTGATAGGTGATCGGACAGCACGAAAAGTGTGAAAAACAGTTTGGCGAGCCGTAAGCTGAGGCAAAATTTACCATCAGCTTATGCGTTTGCGAGCTTTTACAGGTAAATACAAAGCTTTCTGGGCCATACTTTTGCTTTATCTCAAGCATTTTTGAAGCAACTAGATCAAGTGCTTCGTCCCAGCTGGCCTCGCGCCACTTATTTTCGCCTCTCTCACCAACCCTGATCAAAGGCTTTTTGACTCTATTTTCGTCATAAAGCTGGCTAAAACCAGAGCCACCTCTTGCACAAAGCGAAGTTGCCGTACCACCAGCTTTTGGATTACCGCTTAAGAAGCAAATTTTATTATAAACGACCTTTGCTTCAATAGGGCATCTTGAAGAGCACATCTCGCAAAAGCTGCGGACGTACTTCTCATCTTGCTTTGCAGCATTTTCCAAAGCACCACCCGGTAAGGACGATGCAACCATACTAACTCCAGCACCGAATTTTAAAAATTCTCGTCTATTTAAGCTCATCTTTCTCCCTTTAAAAGATATTTGCCTTTAGTTATTTAAAGTTGAAAATAAAATTAAATTTTACTTAATATTTATATTTAGATTTTTAGTTTTAAAAAATGAGCATTCTAATATCAAAATGAATAAAATTCTAAAAATGATAGATTTAATTAATATAATTTTTAACGCGATCTTATAAAAATTTTGAATATAAAATTTTGATTAAGGATTTTGAATAGAAATTAAAAATTTTAAAGAGATTTAAAAAGCCGAGAAAGATCTCGGCTTAAGTTTGATTTAAAATACTTATAAAAGTATCGGAGCTATCAAAAATCCAAGTGCGACAGAAAAAGCAATAGCTAAAACGCCTGGAATAAAAAAGGAGTGGTTGAATATATATTTACCTATCCTAGTTGTTCCAGTATCATCCATTTGAACGGCTCCAAGAAGTGTCGGATATGTTGGCAACACAAATAATGCTGAAACTGCAGCAAATGATGCAACTAAAATATATGCGTCACCGTTATTTGCAGCAGTTAAACCAAGTGCGGCTATAACTGTAGGAATAAGTGCCTTTGCGGTAGCAGCTTGAGAATAAAGAAGCATACTAGCAAAAAATAGCGCAACAGCTAGCATAAACGGATAGTCTTTAACAAAATCACCTGCAAAATTTTTGATCGCATCGGTGTGATTTACCACAAAAGTATCTCCAAGCCACGCTACACCTAGCACGCAGACGCACGCGGTCATACCACTTTTAAATGTAGCTGTATTAAATAACTTATCGACTTTGACACCACAAGTTAGTGTGATTAAAGTAGCGATAACTAGCATAAAGCTCATAATAGCGTTATCTCTAGTTAACACCAACGTCTTTGTAGGCTTATCTGGATCTTCTACATATTTTACATTAGTGGTTGAGTCAGTTTTGACTTTTATATCTTTTGCGACTAGTTCATTAAATTTATCTGGACTTTTGGTCTCATAAATTTTTTCATAGCCTGTTACATAGCTTGGTTTTATCCAGCCTACGTTTTTACTAATAGCAGTAGCATATAAAACGACAGAAATAACGCCAACTAAGAATATTAAAACAGATAATTTAGCTCCTTTTGGAAGCTCTTTTTTCTCTTCGATTTTAACATCTTTGATTAGCCCTTCTTTAAGTCTTCTTTGATACTCTTTATCGCTACTTAGATCAAGATTATAAAATATATTTATAACAAGAGCTGTTAGCATACAACCAATAAAAGTTGTAGGTATCCAGATAGCTAATAGTAATGGATAGCTAATGCCAAGTCCGCCCAAAGCATGCTCACCAGCCATAAATACAACCGCTGCTGAAACCGGGCTTGCAGTAATAGCTATCTGACTAGCAACAACAGCTATACTAAGAGGCGCACTAGGCTTAATGTTTTGTGTCTTTGCAACTTCGGTAATAACTGGAATCATAGAAAATGCTGTGTGTCCAGTACCAGCAAATACAGTTAGCAAGTAAGTGACAACTGGAGCTAAGAAATTTATGTATTTTGGATGTTTTCTTAGTATCCCTTCAGCTATTTGCACCAAATAATCAAGGCCACCAGCTACTTGCATCGCTGTAATAGCAGCTATAACGGACATAATGATTAAAATAACATCCCAAGGTATACTACCTGCTTTTAATCCAAGTCCTAAAGTTAAAACTACGACGCCAATACCACCAGCATAACCAATAGCCATACCGCCTAGTCTAACACCCAAGAATATCGCACCAAAAAGCACGATCAACTGTAATATCAATGAAATATCCATTGAAAACTCCTCTATTAAATTTTATAACTAAAATTTTTACTTAAGCGTGTCAGAATTTTGACACGCTTTTAATAATATTTTGCTTAAATTTCTACCTAACCATGCTTGGATTTAGCATATTTTTTGGCTCTAAAATTTTATCGATCTCTTCTTTGCTTAGATAGCCTCTCTCTAGGCAGATATCGCCAACTGCTTTACCAGTTTGAAGGGCTTCTTTAGCAATGCTTGCAGATTTTTCATAGCCAATGTATGGGTTAAATGCAGTTACGATACCAACTGAGCCTAGAACTGATTTTAAGCAAGCTTCAGGATTTGCTGTTAGTTTTCTTACAGCTTTTTCAGCTAGTGTTTTCATCGCGTTTTCAAGGATAAATATAGAGTTAAATAACGCATAAGCAATGCCTGGCTCAAATGCATTTAGCTCAAATTCGCCTCTTTCTGAGCAAAGCATGATAGTTACGTCGTTACCGATTACCTCGTAGCATGCTTCGCCTACAACCTCAGCGATAACTGGGTTTACTTTGCCTGGCATGATTGAGCTGCCTGGTTGCATTTGTGGTAAATTTATCTCGCCAAGGCCGCATCTTGGACCTGAGTTCATTAAGCGAAGGTCGTTTGCGATTTTTGAAAGTCTAACAGCTGCAGTTTTTAACGCACCACTTACGTGAACGAAGTCTGCTGTATCTTGTGTGGCTGCAATGAAATCATCAGCTTTTTTGAAATCAACACCAGTGATATCTTTTAACTTTTTAACAACTACATTTTTATAATCAGGATGGCAGTTGATACCTGTACCAATCGCAGTTGCACCCATATTTAGATATGTCATTGACTCACGTGCAGCTGTGATCTTTTCGATATCACTTTTAATGTAGCTTGCAAATGCATTAAATGTATTTCCAAGTGTTGTAGGAACTGCGTCCTCAAGCTCAGTTCTGCCCATTTTAATGATATCTTTAAAATCTTTTGCTTTTTTATCAAGCTCATCTTTTAGTAAATTCATAGCAGCAAGCAAATCAGTAAGTTTTGCGTAAGTTGCTACTTTTATTGAGCTTGGATAAGTGTCATTTGTGCTTTGTCCAAGGTTTGTATGATCGTTTGGATGGATGTATTGATACTCACCTTTTTTATGACCCATGCTCTCAAGTGCGATATTTGTAATAACCTCATTTGCATTCATGTTTGTACTTGTTCCAGCACCACCTTGAACCATATCAACCACAAATTGATCTAAAAACTCACCAGCTATTACTCTATCAGCGGCTTTTGCTAAAGTATCAGCGATCTTAGGATCTAAAACGCCAACCTCTTTATTTGCAAGTGCAGCTGCTTTTTTGATTTGTGCAAATGCTTTTACAAAGTATGGATACTCTTTTAGTGTTCTACCGCTCATGTGAAAATTTTCGGTAGCTCTAAATGTTTGGATACCATAATAAAAATCGTCAGAGATTTCCAACTCACCTATAAAATCGTGTTCTTTTCTGGTTGCCATAACCATTCTCCTTATAAAAAATGTATTAATGAAATTATATAGATATTTAGTACTTTAAATATTAATTACTACTTATTTTTTTTAAGCTTTGACTTTTAGCCTAGATAAAACGACCTTTGGAGAAAAATTTATAGTATCTTTTAAGCCATATTTAATAATATAGCTTAGACAAATTGTTATTTTAATAATAATATCACTTTTTTATTATATAAAAAAGCTCATAATTAGCTCAAATTTATTTAAATTTTTTTAAGCTTAAAAGGTAAATATATAGAAAAAAATAACATAAAAATAAATATTAAATTACACTTTTTTTATATCCAAAAAAATATAAAAAAATAAAGTTAAATTTTATTTCTAATATTACTTAAGAAAGTAAAAACTAAGTAAATATCACCATATTCCAAAGTAAATTTATTATATTTTTAAATAGAGCCCTTAAACTAAGCATCATAAAAATATTATTTAATAAATTTTATTTTACTAATCTTACTAATACTTTAGAAATTTCTTATTAATTTTCTTTCTTATTTATAAAGTCTTTTTATTGGATTTTGATAATTTTTATAAGCCATTTTTAATTTATATAATTAGATTAATATTTGTAAGAATTTGTAGTAAATATAAATTTTAATCTTGCCCCTACAATCAGGAGCAAGGAATAACAAATTTTAGCTCTCAAGCCCCAAATTTGCTCTATACTCTTCATATGTGCCTTTAAAATCAACCACTTCGCCATTGCCTTTTAGGTGTAAAATTCTATTTGCAAAGGCGTCTATTAGCTCCCTGTCGTGGCTCACACAGATAACTGAGCCATTAAAATTATAAAATGCCTCGCCAAGCGCGATGATAGCTTCAAGATCGAGGTGGTTATTTGGCTCATCCATGACAAGTAAATTTGGTCTGTGAAGCATGAGCTGAGCTAGTCTTACTCGGTGTTTTTCGCCACCACTTAGCGCGCCAACTGCCTTTTCTTGCTCGGCACCGCTAAAGAGCATCCTGCCAAGGCACTTTCTGATCTCGTCTATGTCCTTGTTTTTGGCATCTTGCAAGTATTCATAAAGCTTTAGCTCGCCATCTATCTTATTTACCGTATCTTGCGCAAAATATCCTAGCTCGATGGTCGCGCCTATATGTACCTCGCCCGCATCAGGCTTTAGCTCACCCATTATGATCTTGCAAAGCGTACTTTTACCAACACCGTTATGACCGATGATAGCTAGCTTGTCGCCCTTTTCAAGCTTAAAGTTAAAGTTTTCAAATATCACTTTATCATCAAATTTCTTACTTACATTTTTAAGCTCTATTAGCTCGTTTCCTATCTCGCGGTTTGCACGAAAAAGTATGCTAGGATCGCGTCTACTTGATACTGCGATCTCTGCGATATCTAATTTTTCAAGCTGTTTTGCACGAGAGGTCGCCTGCTTTGCCTTGCTCGCATTTGCTGAAAATCTCGCGATAAATTTCTCCAGCTCCTCTTTCTCTTTTAGCTTCTTGTCACGCTCCATCTCATGCTGCTTTGCGATTAAATTTGCAGCCATATACCAGTCGTCATAGTTGCCTGAAAACTCGCGAATTTTCTTAAAATCCACATCCAAAATGTTTGTACAAACTCTATTTAAAAAGTGCCTGTCGTGGCTGATAACCACAAGTGTACCCTCATGGCGGTTTAGCTCGTTTTCTAGCCATGCGATCGCGTCTATATCAAGGTTGTTTGTCGGCTCGTCTAAAAACAAGATGTCAGGCTTTGGAAATAGCACCTGCGCTAGTAAAACCTTAACTTTATCTGAGTTTTCAACCTCGCTCATAAGCTTATCAAATTCATTTAGCCCAAGCGAGCTTAAAATTTTCTCTATCCTAGTCTCGTACTCGTAGCTTGGATCCTCTTCAGCGCTTATCATCTCAAGCTCGCTTAAGCGCTCGTTTATCTCATCTGTAAATTCCTCGCTCATATAGAGCTTCTCTTTCTCTTTTACAGCGTCATATAGGCGTTTGTTGCCATAAAGCACCGCGTCTTTTAGCGTGAAATTTTCAAACGCAAACTGATCTTGCCCAAGCACACCCACTTTTAATCCATTTTCTATGATGATCTCGCCGCTAGTTGGCTCAATAGCTCCGCTTAAAATTTTTAAAAATGTCGATTTGCCAGCGCCATTTGCACCGATTAGTCCGTATCTGTTGTGGCGATTTAGCTTTAAATTTACATCCTCAAATAGCAAACTACTTGCAAATCTTTGAGTAAGTCCCCTAACTTCTAACATTATTTTTCCTTAAATTTATTTTTTGCGATTTTGCCTAAAATTTGATTAAAAAGCCATTTCTGCTACTTTAGCCTAAAATGGCCTGTGATCTTGTAGTTATAAAGTATATTTTCTTCTTGTACGCCAGAGCCGATATTGTGGATAATAAGCGGTGTTTGACCTTCAAATTTATCTGAGATTACGCCGATCTGGAGCCTAGCATCATTTTGCCAAAAAGACAAAATTTGCTAGGCAAAAAGAGCTAAAAGCAGAAATTTCTTCATTTTCTACTTTAAAAGCATAGTTTTTAAGATACGTTTTCCTATCTCAACGCCTGGCTGATCGTAGGTGTTGATGCCTAGCATGATGCCAGTGGCCGAGGTAAGCAACTCGTAGTAGAAAATGAGCCAGCCAGCGTGAAACTCATCAAGCCTCTCAAGCGTGATAGTATCGACACTTATGCCCTCTTGCACTAGCGCCATAGCTGTCGCGTCGCATTGCAAATTTATAAGTTCATTTAGGCTTAGTCCTGCTACAAAATCGCACTCTTCAAGCCCTTTTAGGCTCAAATTTGGGATAGTCTTGTCGCTCGCGTGATCTTTTATCTTTATAAATGTCACGCTCTTATCTTTTACGCCGTCCATAATAAGCTGTAAAAAGCTGTGCTGATCACGGCTACCGACAAGTCCAACTGGAGTAAGGCCGACCCTTTTATAGTCTCTTTTTTTGCCAAGACTCTCCGCCCAAAGCTGCACGTACCAGTCGTTAAATTCAAAAAATCTATCGCAGTAGCTAAATATAACATTTATGCTGGCATTTCTGCTAGTAGCGTAGTGGTAAGCTTTAGCGACTATGGAGCTATCTTTTTGCTCGATGTATTGCTTCTTACAAGCAAGCGCACCCTCCAAAAGTGCCTTTATATCGTAGCCACAGATTCCAAGAGGCACAAGGCCGATCGCACTTAGCACGCTAAATCTCCCACCCACGTTTTTTGGGATATTAAAAAATTTGATACCATTTTCTTTAGCGAAATTTTCTAAATTTGTCCCAAGGTCAGTTATGATGAGGAAATTTTTGCCTAAATTTTGAGGTTTAAAGTCATCAAGCAAACACTTAAAAATAGTGATCGTCTCGATCGTGTTGCCTGATTTTGAGCTTATTACAAAAAGCGTCTCGTCAAAATTTATCCCATCAAGCGTGCTTTTGTATCTACAAGGATCGACGTTATCTAAAAATAAAAGCTCTCTTTTTATCCCCTTTGTGCCATCAAGCATCGATTTTAGCGCTTTTACGCCAAGACTGCTACCTCCAATGCCAACTAACACGACATTTTTGATATGAGCTAGTCCCTTTTTATACTCCTCAATCTCGCCAAATAAATTTTGGCCAAGAGCTGGCAGGTGGTAGTAGCCTATCTCGCCACTTTCATACTCATCGTTTATACGTTTGGCGTAGGAGTCAATGACATCGCTGCTTGCAAAGTTAAATTTAAATGAAGTCTCGATCATTTATTTCGCTCGTAAAAGAAATTTGTAGCCTCTACAAAGCCATCTATACTACCACAGTCAAACCTCTTGCCCTTAAATTTATAAGCTAGTACCATACCATCTTTTGCCTGTGCTTTTAATGCATCCGTGATCTGAATTTCACCGTTTTTACCTGGCTTTGTTTGCTCTAAAATGTTAAAAATATCTGGTGTTAAGATATAGCGGCCGATTATCGCTAAATTTGTCGGAGCCTCGGCAGGATCAGGCTTTTCAACCATGTCATCGACTATTATGAGATCATCTTCTATAAACCTGCCGCTTACGACGCCATAAGACTTGGTCTGCTCTTTTGGCACTTCCATCACAGCAACAACGCTGCAGCGATACTTTTCATAAATTTTAACCATCTGTGAAAGCACACCCTCGCCGTTTTCATTTATGCATAGATCATCTGCCAAAATGACCCCAAAAGCCTCGTCTCGAACTAGCGTTTTGCCCGTATAAATGGCGTGTCCAAGCCCTCTCATCTCATTTTGTCTAGTAAAAGAAAATGTGCATGAGTTCATTAAATTTCTTATCTCACTAAGTAGCGACTCTTTTGAGCTACCAGCGATCTCTTTTTCCAGCTCGTAGCTGATATCAAAATAGTCCTCAAGCGCCCTTTTCCCGCGTCCTGTGACAAAGGCCATATTATCCATACCAGCCTCAAGCGCCTCATCAACGCCGTAGTGAATGAGCGGTTTTGTAAGGATTGGTAACATCTCTTTTGGGAGTGATTTTGTAGCTGGCAAAAACCTCGTTCCGTATCCAGCTGCTGGAAATAGGCAAGTTTGTATCATTTTAGTCCTTCGTGAAAAATTGCAAAATTCTACTATCTTTTCCTTAATAATATAAATTTGTCTGAATTTACAAGGCTTTAATTAGCAAATTGATAAGATTTTTAAAATTTAAAGAAAAGAGCAAATTTGCAGACGATTGATAGGATTTTTAAAGCTCAACTCGACATAAAAAAATCAAATTTTTTAGCATTTTTATGCCCAATAAGCTCTTTTAAAAACTTGCATGAGAGTCTAAAAGAAGAGCATTTTAAGGCTGTTCACGTAGTTTGGGCGACAAGGGAGCTAAACAAATACGGCCAAATTGTTGAAAATCAAAGCGACGATGGCGAGCCAAAGGGCACCAGCGGCCAGCCAAGCCTAAATGCGCTAAGGGGCGCCCAGCTCATAAACGTTGGTGTCTTAATTGTCAGGTATTTTGGCGGGATAAAGCTTGGCACTGGAGGGCTTGTAAGAGCCTACTCTGGGGCTGTAAATGAGGTGATAAATGAAGCGATAAAAGATGGTGGTGTGATGAAATTTGAGATAAAAGATGAGATCAAATTTTTTACGCCGTTTTCGCTGATGAGCCGCTTTGAGCACTATTTTGCCACTAAAAATTTAAGCGAATTTGAAAGAGAATTTAATGACCTTGGAGCGATATGGAGCGTAAATTTAAACGAGGCTGAATTTGCTGAGCTATTTAAATTTTGCAAAGAATTTGAAGCAAGCGAGTTTAAATTTTTAGCCCTTGCGCTTAGTAATAAGAGCTTATTCGCTCATCAAAGCTAAATCATTGTAAAATCGCAAAAATTTTAAAAAGAAAGTAAAAATGGAAATTTGGAACGACATTTATAACCACTTTAACCCAGTAGCCTTTAGTATCTTTGGCTTTAGCGTGCACTGGTATGGGCTTATGTATATTTTAGCCCTTGTTTTGGCGCTTGCCATGGCAAAATATCTCGTTAAAAAAGATAAAATCCCAATCTCAAATCAGCTCTTGGATAATTACTTTTTTTGGGTTGAAATAGGCGTTATTTTAGGCGCTAGGCTTGGCTGGGTTTTAGTATATTCAGGCGAAGTAAGCTACTACTTGGCGCAACCTTGGCAAATTTTTAATCCATTTCATAACGGCGAGTTTATAGGAATTCGTGGCATGAGCTACCACGGAGCAGTAGTTGGCTTTCTGCTTGCGACATATCTATTTTGCAAAAGGTATAAACAAAATTTATGGCAGTTACTTGACCTTTGTGCCGTTTGCATACCTTTTGGCTATACATTTGGTAGGATCGGAAATTTCTTAAATCAAGAGCTTTTTGGGCGAGTTACAGATGTGCCTTGGGCGATAAATGTTTTTGGCCAACCAAGGCATCCTAGCCAACTTTATGAGGCATTCTTAGAAGGTTTAGTTATTTTTATTATTTTATTTTTATATAGAAAATTTAAGAAATTTAATGGCGAGCTGATCGCACTTTATGCTATTTTATACACTTTTGCAAGATTCATTTGCGAGTTTTTTAGAGAGCCTGATTCAGGGCTTGGATTTATTATTTTTAATCTTTCAATGGGTCAAATATTATCACTTATCATGTGTGGTTTTGGAATTTTTGTTTATGCTATGCTTTATAAAAAATTTTCAAAGCTCTAATATAAGTGTTTAAAAAATATTAAAGTAAAAATCTGATAGCATTAGCTTTATCAATTAATACTAATATTTAAATTAGTATTAAGAAATGATAATTTATTTCAAATTTCTTAGGAGGGCTCATGACCGGGCTTATAGAAGGTTTTTTGGGAAAACGGTCGGACGACAAAAAAAGTCGCACTCCAGCCGCTTGGGATAGATGGCAAAGTATTACAGGGTTTATTTTGGCCTGTTTTATATTGTGCCATATGGTTTTTACTTCTACTATACTACTTGGTAAAGACGCATTTAACGCTGTCGTAGGGTTTGCGGAAGCTAAATTTTTATTTGGAGAAGCTACTTGGTGGATTACTAACGTTATTGCCGCGGTAATATTTGCCATTTTTATCGCTCATGCATTTTTAGCTATGAGAAAATTTCCAGCAAACTACAGACAATATCTAATGTTTAGAGGCCACAAAGACCGCATGAAACACCTTGATACTACGCTTTGGTGGTTTCAGTTTTTAACCGGTTTTGCTCTATTTTTCGCAGCCAGCGCACACTTAGTGGATATAGTCTTTGGTGGACATATTACTGCCGACAAATCAGCGGCTGCATTTCATCAACTAGAAATTTTCTACTTCGCACTACTTGTTTTTATGGTCGTTCACGCTAGTATCGGTATGTACCGCTTGTATGTCAAATGGATAAGCATTGATGGTGCAAATAAGCACGAAATGTTTGCCAAAAGAAATAAGGCAAAAACAATTGTATTTGCCGTTTATGGCATACTTGCTATAATTGCGCTAATCGCCGATTTCGTGTGGATCAGCCATTAAAAAGGAGCTAGAAGATGAATGTAAAATATTATGATGCATTAGTTATCGGAGGTGGTCTAGCTGGTCTTAGAGCTGCTGTGGCTGCTGGAGAAAAGGGCTTAAGCACCGTCGTTTTAAGCCTAATACCTGTAAAACGCTCGCACTCTGCAGCTGCGCAAGGCGGCATGCAAGCCTCTTTGGGAAATTCAAAAATGAGCGAAGGCGACAACGAGGACGTGCACTTTGCCGACACGGTAAAAGGTAGCGACTGGGGCTGCGATCAGCAAGTTGCACGTATGTTTTGTCAAACTGCGCCTAAGGCGATCCGCGAGCTAGCCGCTTGGGGCGTGCCTTGGACTCGTATAACAAAAGGTGAGAGAAGCGCTATCATCAACGCTCAAAAAACGACTATCGTAGAAAAAGAAGAGGTCCACGGACTCATCCACTCTCGCGACTTTGGCGGAACTAAAAAATGGAGAACATGCTTTACGGCCGACGCCACCGGACACACTATGCTTTTTGCAGTAGCAAACGAAGCTCTAAAACACAACGTCGAAATTCATGACAGAAAAGAAGCTATCGCGCTAATCCACGCAAACAACCGCTGTTACGGCGCGATCGTCCGCGATCTAGTTAACGGCGAAATCACGGCATACGTCGCAAAAGGTACGCTAATCGCCACGGGCGGCTACGGCAGGGTTTATAAACACACTACAAACGCCGTAGTTTGCGAGGGTATCGGCGCGGCCATCGCACTTGAGACTGGCGTAGCTCAGCTTGGCAACATGGAAGCTGTTCAGTTTCACCCAACTCCGATCGTTCCAAGCGGTATCTTGCTAACGGAAGGTTGCCGCGGCGACGGTGGAATTTTACGCGACGTGGACGGATACCGCTTTATGCCAGACTACGAGCCTGAGAAAAAAGAACTAGCTAGCCGCGACGTCGTAAGCCGCCGCATCATGGAGCATATCCGCGCAGGTAAAGGCGTACCTAGCCCATACGGATATCACGTTTGGCTAGATATCTCGATCCTAGGACGCGAACATATCGAGAAAAATTTACGCGACGTTCAAGAAATTTGCGAAATCTTTAACGGCATCGATCCTGCCGACACCGAAGTATATACCGACGAGAATGGACGACAGCGCGGTAAAGGTTGGGCGCCGATCCTACCTATGCAGCACTACTCTATGGGTGGTATAAAAACTAAGCCTACAGGCGAGAGCCCGACGTTAGCAGGTCTATTTAGCGCCGGCGAGGCTGCATGCTGGGATATGCACGGATTTAACCGCCTAGGCGGCAACTCCGTTTCAGAAACCGTCGTAGCTGGCATGATCGTTGGGGACTATTTTGCCGACTACTGCGGCAGCCACGAGATAGATATAAATACCGCAGATATCGAAAAATTCGTTAAAAAAGAGGAAGACTATCTAAAAAGTCTAGTCGAAAAAGAGGGCAAATTTAACGTATTTGAGATCAAAAACAAGATGAAAGACATCATGTGGGAGCACGTAGCGATCTTTAGAACTGGCGAAGGTCTAGCCGTAGCGGTAAAAGAGCTAGAAGAGCTTTATAAGCAATCTTTAGATGTCAAAGTCACCAACAAGGCGCTATTTGGCAACCCTGAGCTTGAGGAAGCCTACCGCGTACCAAAGATGCTAAAACTAGCCCTTTGTATCGCAAAAGGCGCGCTTGATCGCACCGAGAGTCGCGGAGCGCACTGCCGCGAGGACTATCCGAAACGCGACGACCTAAACTGGCTAAACAGAACTCTAACTAGCTGGAAAGAGGGCGATACACTACCGACTATCGTGTATGAGCCACTTGATATTATGAAAATGGAGATGCCACCAGCATTTAGAGGCTATGGCGCGAAAGGTAATATTATTGAGCATCCAGATAGTGCCATCCGCCAAAAAGAGGTTGATGAAATTCGTGAGAAAATGCAAGCTGAAGGTAAGAGCAGACAAGAAATTCAAGAGGCTTTAATGCACTATGATCTTCAACCAAAATATAAAGCACCAAACGAAAGAGCAGGAATAGGATATGAGTAGAAAAATAACCATAAAAGCATTTAAATATAATCCGTTAAGCAAAATTTCAAAACCGCATTTCGCGACCTACGAGCTAGAAGAGACTGATGGTATGACGTTATTTATCGCGTTAAATATGATTCGTGAGAAATTTGACCCAGATCTTAGCTTTGACTTCGTTTGCCGCGCCGGCATCTGCGGAAGCTGCGGTATGCTCGTAAATGGTAAGCCAAGATTAGCGTGTAGAACTCTTACTAAAGATTTTGAAAGCGGAGTAATTGAGCTTATGCCTTTGCCAGTATTTAAGTTACTAAAAGACTTAAGCGTAGATACGGGCAACTGGATGAATGCGATGAGTAGGCGTGTGGAGAGCTGGATACATACAGACCACGAGACAGATATCTCTAAACTTGAGGAAAAGGTTGAGCCTGAAGTGGCTCAAGAGGTATTTGAGCTTGATCGCTGCATCGAGTGCGGTATCTGCGTGGCTGCATGCGGTACGGCTATCATGAGGCCTGATTTCATCGGTGCGGTTGGACTTAACCGCGTAGCTAGATTTAAAATCGATGCGCTCGATAAACGAACCGACGAGGACTTTTACGAGCTTATCGGCGACGATGACGGCGTATTTGGCTGTATGACTTTGCTAGGCTGTGAAGACAACTGCCCTAAACACTTACCACTTCAAAGCCGCATAGCTTATATGCGTAGAAAAATGGCTGCTATAAAGTAGCAAAGGGGCTGTAAAAGCCCCAAATTTACTTCTAAATTTGTTAAAAAAGACTGCAAATAGATGCCAAAAGGCATAAAAAGATATCAATAGATACAAATAAGAAAAATAAAAATATCAAAAATGGGATTGATAAGAGTGCGCCCATTATATAACCAAGTGGAAATGCGATAAATATAAAGACGATTCCAACACCAGAAACAAAACAAAAAATTAGCGCAAATATCGTAGCAAAGGTGTTTACAAATAAGCTAATATTTTCTAAAAGAAAATTTGTTAGGCCAAGACATCTCATGTTTTGATTATAGCTTTTAAGCCAAAAAATTTATATAATTTCAAAAATTTGCTTCATTTAAGGATATAAAATGTTGCCAAGCTATAAAGATATGATGCTGCCTATTTTGGAATTTGTCGCGCAAAAGAAAGAAGCAAATAGAGCTGAAATTTCTAAATTTATAATTGAGTATTTTAAGTTAAAAGACGAAGATATTTTACAAAAAATAAAAAGTGGAACTTTTACATATATAAGCAGGACAGGCTGGGCTTTATCCTATCTAGCCACAACAGCTCAAGTAAAATCAAAGCCAGAAAAAGTACCGCTTCAAAAAGTTGGTAGAAGTCTATTTGCTATAACAAATTTTGGCAAAGAGCTAGTAAGCAGCAAGGACAAAAAGAGCAAATTTCTCACTTGGTACGATGAAATTTACAAACAAGAGATAAGGCAAGAGAAAAAAGAAGCCACGGAAAACACCCCAGATGACAATATAGATGAAGCGCTTTGCAAGATAAAAGAAGAGCTAAAAAGTGAAATTTTATCTAGCATTTTAGAAAAAGAGCCAAGATTTTTTGAATACCTTGTAACAAAATTACTTGAAAAGATGAATTATGGAGCTGGAAATCTTACGAACAAAGGCCCAGATGGCGGGATAGATGGCATCATAGATGAAGATGAACTTGGGCTTTCTAAAATTTATATCCAAGCAAAAAGATACAAAGACGGCAGTAATATCCGTAGGCCAGAAATTCAGCAGTTTATCGGCGCCATCTCAAATAAAAATACTAAAAAAGGTGTCTTTATCACTACGGCAAAATTTACCAAAGAAGCTGAAATTTTCGCCAAAGATAATCAAAATTTTAGCGTGGTTTTGATAGACGGCGACAAGCTTGCAGAGCTAATGATAAAATACAAAGTCGGCGTTCAGACAAGCCAAATATATGAAATTTGCAAAATCGACACCGACTTTTTTGAGGAAAATAATTTTTAAAATTTTAAGCCATAAAGCACTACTGCGTATATTTATTGCAAGTTGCTGCTTGGGATCATTTCAGTCTTACTTTATTTGTGTGCTTAAAAAATAAATTTAAATCTTTACTAACACCAAAATAGTCCAAATTTACCAACTTAAAAAGCTTTTTAAATCAAATTTTACTCTTATAAACGCCGTCTAAAATTTAAGTGTTATAATTACAGCGAAATAACGATTTTAAGGAGAGGATATGCAATCTCGCATAATCACTGGCGTTTTGATGTTTGTTGCTATTTTGGTAGTTTTTTTTATTGATAATTATATTTTAAATTTTATCTTGCTCGGCGCTGTGCTTTATTTTGCATTTAATGAGTCGCTCAAGCTTTATAATATCGATCACAAACAGCTAGTTTTTGCCGCACTTGCTTTTTATGTGCTTACATATTTTACAAATCCAATTTTCATAGCAATCCTTACTATCATGCTGGTTGCTTCGATCCTGGCTCACATAAAAAGTGAAAATTTAAAGCTAGTCGCACCTTTTGTCTATCCGACCACGCCGATCTTTATGATGTGGATGCTCTACTCAGAGTATGGCGTAGGCTATCTTGTATGGCTTATTTTAAGTGTAGTTGCAAGCGATAGCGGTGCATTTTTTGTTGGCAAAATGTTTGGCAAACATCCATTTAGCCCAAGCTCACCAAACAAAACAATCGAAGGTGCAGCAGGCGGTGTGGCGATAGGCACTGTAATTGGCTGCATTGTTGGAAATTTTGTAACTGAAGGATTTTTCCAAATTTTATTCTCAAGCTTTTTAGTCTGCGTGTTTGCGGTTTGGGGAGATTTGTTTGAGAGTTACCTAAAAAGACTTTGCGGCGTCAAAGATAGTGGTTCGCTCTTCCCAGGACACGGAGGCATGCTTGATAGGATAGATGGCTATTTATTTGGCGTAGTAGCCCTACTTTGGTCGCTCTCGTGGTAATACTTGGCTCAACTGGTTCAATCGGCAAAAATGCCCTTAACCTTTGCGAAAAATTTGGCGTAGAGGTTGAGGCATTAAGCTGCGCTAAAAATGTAGATTTGCTAAATGAGCAAATTTTAAAATTTAAACCAAAATTTGTCTGCGTAGGCGATGAAAAGCTAGCTAAAAACGTAAAAAATATAGAAACTAAAAATATCTTTTTTGGTGAGGCTGGACTGCTGCAAATGCTAGAAATTTCAAGCTCAAAAAAGGTAATAAACGCCCTTGTTGGCTTTGCTGGCCTTGCTCCTAGTTTAAAGACGCAAACTCTTGGCAAAAGGCTTGCCCTTGCAAACAAAGAGAGTCTTGTTGTTGGCGGCAAATTTCTAAAGACTAGAGAGATTTTGCCGATTGATAGCGAGCATTTTGGACTTAAATTTCTACTTGAAAATAAAACTGCACCAAAAAGACTCATCATCACAGCAAGTGGCGGCGCATTTTATAAAAAGCCGATCAAATTTCTAAAAGACGCCACACCAAGTGATGCTTTGAAGCATCCAAACTGGGATATGGGCGCAAAGATTACGATTGATAGTGCGACGATGACAAATAAGCTTTTTGAGGTGATGGAAGCTTACTGGCTTTATAGCATCAAGGAGATCGAGGCTGTGATAGAGCCAACTTCTGCGATACATGCCGTAGTTGAATTTATAGACGGCTCAAGCACGATGCATCTCTCGCGACCTAACATGAAACTAGCTATCGCTCATGCTATGTTTGAAAATATCAATGAAAATATTGTCTCATACGCAAATTTACTTGATCTAAAAAATATAAAATTTCATAAAATCAGCCTTAAAAAATATCCCATTTTTTCGCTAAAAGATGAGGTCCTAGCAAACCCTGATCTAGGTGTAGTGATAAATGCTGCAAATGAGGTTGGAGTGTTTAGCTTTTTAGAGAAAAAATGCTCGTTTTTGGATATCTCAAGGCTCGTTTTAAGCTCTGTTAAAAATTTTAGAAATATTAAAATTTCAAATATTGATGAAATTTTTGAAGCTGATAAAGAAGTTAGAAATTACGCAAAAAGGATGTTAAATGCAAAAGTATGAGGGTTATAAATTTGATCCCAAGCAAAGCTTAATCGGCGTTCAGTTTTTATTTGTCGCCTTTGGTGCACTGGTATTAGTGCCGATACTTACTGGACTAGATGCAAATGTAGCTCTCTTTACAGCCGGTCTTGGCACGCTACTTTTTCAGCTAATCACTAGAAAAAATGTTCCGCCTATTTTTTTAGCAAGCTCCTTTGCTTTTATCGCGCCACTTCAGTACGGTATCGAAAAATGGGGCATAGCCGTGACGATGGGGGGCGTTATATTTGCTGGATTTTTCTACGTTGTTTTAAGCCTCGTGGTCCGATTTGGCGGAGAGAAAATTTTGCATAAAATTTTGCCTCCAGTTGTCGTTGGGCCGGTCATCATGACAATAGGCCTAATCCTTGCTCCAAATGCCGTCAAAATGGCAACATCAGCTACTGAAATTTATACCCAAAATGAGGCGATGATCGTCGCTGGCATTTCGCTAGTGGCTACCATTTTAGTGATGATGCTTGGACGTGGCATGTTTAGGCTTATACCTATTTTGCTTGGTATTATCGTCGGATACATCGTAGCTTACTGCTTTGGCATGGTTGATTTTACCCCTATCTTTAATGCACCTTGGTTTAGAATGCCAAATTTCACTACACCAAAATTTGAGTTTGAAGCGATAATTTATATGATACCTATCGCTATCGCTCCAGCGATCGAGCATATAGGCGATATGCTTGCTATCTCAAATGTTACAAAAGAAGATTTTCTAAAAAATCCAGGCCTTAAAAATACGCTCCTTGGAGATGGACTTGCTACTTCGCTTGCTGCTTTTTTTGGTGGCCCGCCAAACACTACATACTCAGAGGTCACAGGCGCAGTTAGCCTTACAAAAGCTTATAATCCAGCGATCATGACCTTTGCGGCGATCACTGCCATTGTGCTAGCCTTTGTTGGCAAGCTAGGAGCTGTGCTCTCAACTATCCCAGCCCCAGTCATCGGCGGTATCATGCTGCTACTTTTTGGCATCATCGCAAGCGTTGGCATGGAGACGCTTATAAAAAATAAAGTCGATCTTGCAGACCCTAGAAACATGATAATCGTAGCCCTCATCTTCATCTTTGCCATCGGCGGCATGGTGCTTGACCTTGGAGCGGTTAAATTTTCAGGTATAGGGCTTAGTGCGGTTACTGGTATAGTTTTAAATTTGCTTTTACCAAAGACAAAGCATTATGAAGGATATTAATGCGTAAATTTTTACTTTTTTTACTAACCTTTACCACTGCTAGTTTAGCCAATACTTTAGACTATGCGCTTATCAAAAAAGGTGAGCCAAGCGAAAACACGATGTTGTTAATCGGTGGCATTCAAGGCGATGAGCCGGGTGGCTTTTTGGCAGCCTCTATCGTGGCAACTGACTATAACATCACAAAAGGTTCGCTTTGGGTTGTGCCAAATTTAAATTTCCCAAGCATAATCGAGCGAAGTCGTGGCACAAAAGGTGATATGAATAGAAAATTTGCCCATGTAGATAAAAACGATCCAGACTATAACTCAGTGATGAAGATAAAAGATGTCATCACCGACAAAAACGTCACGCTCATATTAAATTTGCACGATGGAAGCGGATATTACAGAGATAAATTTATAAACAAAGATGAAAATCCAGATAAATGGGGCAATACTTGCATAATAGACCAAAGCACGCTTCCTGGCTCAAAATATCCAGAGCTTGAAAACATTGCTTCAAGCGTAAAAGACGTGCTAAACAAGCATCTAATAGATCAAAAACACCAGTATCACATCAAAAACACGCACACTGCGATGGGTGATAAAGAGATGCTAAAAAGCCTAACTTACTATGCTATCACGCAAAATAAATCAGCCTTTGCAAACGAAGCTAGTAAAAATTTAAATGCCGAGCAAAGGACTTATTACCATCTAATCGCTATTGAAGAATATATGAAAAAGGCTGGCATTAGCTTTACTAGACCGTTTAATCTTGATGTTAAAAGCGTAAAAAAAGCAATCGAAAAAGAGATCAGACTCGAGCTTGAAAATTCATACGCGATAAGCCTTAAAAATCTAAAGCCTTTAATAAATTTTGTCCCACTTAAAAAAGGTGAGTTAAATTACAGCTCACCAAATCCGCTAATAGCTGTCATAAAAGAAAATGGTAGCTTCAAAGTGCAATACGGCAACCGCTTTGTTACTAGATTAAAACCACAATATTTTGAGTTTGCGAAGCCGCTTGATGAAATTTCACTAATAAGTGACGGTAGCGAACTTGCATTAAAAAGTGGCGATAAATTTAGCGTGAAAAAGAGCTTTAAAGTAAAAGCACTCAAAAACGTGCGCGTAAATGTCATAGGATACGGCACAAAAAGCGTGGACGAAAGCGAGCAAGAGGTGGCTAAAAATAGCCTAAGTAAAAGCTACAGTATCGATAAAGACGGCAAAATTTATAGAGTCGAGTTTTATAAAAGCGAAGATGGCAAAGAGAAATTTGCCGGCATGATCTTAGCGGAGTTTAGATGATACTTGGCATCGAAAGTAGCTGCGATGATAGTTCGGTCGCACTCATAGATGAACGCACTTTAGAGAAGATTTATTATAAAAAAATTTCTCAAGAAGAGGAGCACGCTATCTTTGGTGGCGTTGTTCCTGAGCTTGCAGCAAGACTTCATACAAAGGCACTGCCAGCACTTTTAGAGGGTATCTTGCCAAATTTTAAAGATATAAAAGCGATCGCTGTGACAAATGAGCCAGGTCTTAGTGTGAGTCTAATAGGCGGTGTCAGCATGGCAAAAGCGCTAAGCGTGGCTCTAAATATCCCGCTAATTGCTGTAAATCATTTAGTTGGCCACATCTACTCACTATTTTTAGATCGTGAAGCCACCTTTCCACTTGGTGTCCTGTTAGTTAGTGGCGGGCATACGATGATCTTAGAGATTGACGAAAATGGTGAAATTTTGGAGCTTGCAAGCACTGGCGATGATAGCTTTGGCGAGAGCTTTGACAAGGTTGCTAAAATGCTTGATCTTGGTTATCCAGGCGGTGTCGTGGTGCAGCAAAATGCCCTACTTTGCAGAGACAAAGAGAGGTTTCATTTTACCATTCCACTTCTTCATGATAAACGCCTTGAATATAGTTTCTCAGGGCTTAAAAACCAAGTCAGAGTCGAAATTTCAAAGCTAGAAAATATCACACAAAAGGATATCGCTGACATCTGCTATGCCTTTGAAAATACTGCTTGTGAGCACATTTTAAACAAGCTTGAAAAGGTCTTTTGTTTAAGAAATTTTAAGCGTTTTGGCGTAGTTGGCGGTGCAAGTGCAAATCTAAATTTACGAAAAAGGCTTGAAACGCTTTGCCAAAAAAATGAGTGCAAGCTTTTACTAGCTCCACTTGAGTTTTGCTCTGATAACGCCTTGATGATAGCAAGAGCAGGGCGTGAGAAGTACCTAAAAGGCGAGTTTGTAAACCATAGCGAGCTAAATATAAACCCAAGAGTTAGCTTTAAAAAGCTTGAGTTAAATTAAACTTTTTAAAAAACATAAAATTTTGCGCCTAAATCTTGATAGCTTCGTAAGTAAAAACGTAATAAAATCTAAAAAATTTCAAAAAAAGAATCTTTAATGGACGAGTTTTTAAATCACGCTTGGCATTTAAATAAAATTTACGCCAATACTGATGCGAGTGTGCCTTTTTACCCAGATCTACTGGCGCTTCTTTTATCTTGTGATGAGAAAAATTTAGATGAGTTTATGGCCCTTGCCGAGTTTAGAACTATCTTAAAAAAGTTAGGCGTAGGACTTGATATATTTAGCATACAAAGTGCTCAGCTGGCCACGCTAAAAGCGCTAAATGAGGCAAAAATTTCAAGCGATGAACTCGTAACCCACTTACAAAAGCTATGTGATGAAAAGATAATTGGCCATAAAAAATTTGATTTTTTAATAAAATTTATAAGCAAAAACTCAAATCAAAATAAAGCTGAAATTTCTAATGTAAAGCCAAAAGATCACTTTCACAAGAGCTTAGATTTTCTAAATGAGATAAATGAAAAAGCAAGCATGCTTTATGAAGATAAAGAATTTTTACTAGCTTTAAAAAACGCCAAAAAAAGATCAAACGAAACGCTTTTTAACATCGCAGTAAGTGGCGTCATAAACTCTGGCAAATCAACGCTTTTAAATGCACTTTTAAACAAATCCGTCCTTGGCACTTCAAATGTGCCTGAGACCATAAATTTAACCATCTTAAAGCACGCATCAAATAGCCATGCAAAGGTAAATTTTTATAGCCAAGACGAGCTAGAAAAGCTTGGACTTTCAAGCGAAAATTTACCAGCTAGTAGCGTAGAGATCAGCCTAGATGAGATAAAAAACTATACATCTTCAAGCTCAAAAACGGCAAATCTCGTAAAAAGCGTTGAGCTTTATGATGACTTGGAGCTTTTAAGAGATAATGTCTGCATTATAGACACTCCTGGCATAGATGATGCGATCATTTTAAGAGAGCAAATAACTACAAATTTTATGAAAGAGTGCGACCTCTTGGCTCATCTCATGAATGCCTCACAAAGTGCAACGCAAAAAGACGCACTATTTTTGAAAAAATGCCTTGAAAACTCGCACATCGTAAGAGTTGCTATCGTGCTAACTCATGCTGACGAGTTAGACGCAAAGGATATTAATGAAACGCTTAACTACGTAAAAAAGGCGATCGGCGAGCAGATAAATGACATCAAGATAGATTATTTTGCCCTTAGTGCAAAGGCTTATCTTGATGGTGCTTTAAATAGTGGCGTGCCGGAGTTTAAAGAGTATCTTTACGATGTGCTTTTTGGTAAAGACTCTAAAAAATCAGCTCTCATTTTAAGCTCATATCAAAAAGAATTGCAAAATATTTTAAAAACAAAACTCGAAGCCACAAAGGCTGAAATTTTAGAGCTTAAGGCCTTTACTTTAGAGCTAGAAGCTTTGCAAAACGAGCAAGCAAATATCAAAAATTCTCTTAATGAAAATTTCACAAAACTTGAAAGGCTTTTAGAAAGCGAGCTAAAAAAACTAGGTGATAAAAATGCAAAAGATATCTATAAAATGGGCCTTGAAGCACTACTACAAAATCTAAATGAAAAGCTTAAGAGTGAGATCGCTTACTGTAAAAGTAAAAGAGAAAATTTAAACCTAAAACGTCTTACACAAATAGCAAAAACTACACTTTGTGACGGAGTTGCAGCACTTATGAGAGAGGCCAGAAATGAAACTTTGGTGCAGATAAAGTCATGCGAGCAAAATATCGCTTTAAGCTTTGATGGCTTTAAGGTGAGTGAAAATAAAATTTTTAGTATAAATGACTTTTTAAAGCAAATGGGCGTAGAGCTTGATTTTGGTGAGCTTTTAGATGAGCTTGAGGCTAAAATTTTAAATAAAAATGAGCCAGATGAAGCGCTTTTAAGTTTAAGACAGAATTTACTTAACAATAAAAGCATATCGCAGTTTTGTGAGATGCTAGCAGAATATGAAAAAAAGCTGCTAAAAGAGCGAGTAAAAGCTTATGAGATGAGCCAAAAAGAGGCTTTAAACCAAAGACTTTTGGTGCTCAATGAAAAACTTAATGAGCTAAATTTACAAAATCAAAGCTCAATTTCAAAGCTTAAACAAAAGACTTCCTTGCAAGATGAAATTTACTCACTTTTAGAGGATATTAAAAATGTTTAATGAGTTTATAAATGCCTACAAAGCGAGATATTTTAAGGTCTTTACAAATGATTTTAAGGGCGAGCTAGCTAGGCTCGTAAATGATCTAAACGATCCTAGCTTGCATATAAGCGAGCAAATAAAAGAGAGCTTAAATTTACTAATAGACACTCTAAATGAGCCACCACTAATAGCTGTTATCGGTCAATTTTCAAGTGGGAAATCAACGTTTTTAAACGCACTTCTTAGTCAAGATATCTTGCCATCAGGACTAACTCCAGTCACCGCAAAGGCTGTGAGGCTAAAATTTGCAAAGATGCCACTTCTAAGCGTGAAATTTATAAATGGTAGCGAAAGCCTGCTAGCAAGTAGCGATCTAACTGAGCTAAATAAGCTAGGCGAGCAAGTTTCTAGCATGACGCTTTATGCGCCAAGTGAAATTTTAAAAGAGATAAATTTCATCGACACTCCTGGCCTAAACTCGCTAAGAGATGCTGACACAAAAGAGACAAAAAATACGCTAAAAAAGGTTAGCGGCGCAATATGGCTAAGCCTTGCAAACAACGCCGCAAAGGCAAGCGAGCTTGAAAGTATCAAAGAAATTTTAAAAGCAAATGATCTAAAAGCGATCTGCCTAATCAACCAAAAAGACAAGCTAAGCGAGGAGGAGCTTGAAAGTTTGCTAAAGCACGCTAGGCAAACTTATGGTGAGCTTTTTGAGGATATCATCGCTATCTCGTCAAAGCAAGCTCTTCTTGGCATTACAAATAATGACAAAAACCTACTTGAAGCTTCAAATTTTAACGAAGCTCTAAAGGCTATTAAAGAGTGCTTTTTAGACAAGAGCTTTAAAGAAAATTTCATAAAAGCAAGAGCAAAAAAGATCGTAAAACTCCTAACCAACGAGCAAGAAAAACATCTAGAAATTTATGATAATGCGCGGTTGATTTTAGATGAATTTAGTGGCTCGCTAGATGAGAAGCTGGTGGCGATAAAAGAGGAGTTTAAGCCAAAGATCGCTTTAAGTTATAGTCAAATGAGTGAAGTCATAAAACTTGCTGCCGATGAGGTATTTAAGCTACTTAAGCCTTTTTCAAAGACAAAATTTAACGCTTCAAAGACGCTTTTAAACAAAGAAATTTATAAGCGTGAAAATTTTGAGGTAATAAGTCTTGATAGCGACGAAGTCTTTTCAAAACTTATCTACGAAGATGTAGTTTTTAATAAATTTTTTAAACGCTACAAAAAAGATTTAAAAGAGCTAGAAAATGCAATAACCTCAGCGTTTAATGAGCTTTATAAAAATTTAGAGGATAAATTTTTAATATACAAATCTCGCTATGAAAATTACGCTAGCTTTGATGATCAAGTCTTGGCTTACGAAACAAAATCCATAAATACCTATGCCGGACGGACATATGAAAATTTTTTAAGAGAGTATGAAACGGCCAAATTTAAGGCTATACAAAAGGTCTCTTTATTTTTCGAAAAGCTTGATATAAAGCTAGCCTCAAACTATGAAAACGCGCTCAAACTCGCGGTTTATTTTATAAAACAAAAGATAGAAAAGACGCTAGAATCGCATCTGCAGATGAATACACCACTTTATATTCCAAGCGTAAAAGATGTCTATGAGCGCATGCTTGATGCGTTTAGCCTTTATGAGTTTGAAGCTTTAATGTGTTCAAATAGCTCGTTTTTAAATAAAATTTTGCTTGATATAAAAAGCGATTTTAATGAAATTTATACTTTAAAAATAGCAATGCTTGATGGCTTAAAAGCAAGAGTTAAAGAGCAAATTTCAAAGATTGAAGAGCTTTGTGAAAATTCATTGCTATTAAGATAAATAAAATTTTTAAAGCTTAGAAGCTATCCATTTAAGGATAGCTTCTATTTTATGCGTGCATTATGCCGATCTTTGGTGCATTAAATGCTGTCACGCGCTTTGGCACGCCTTTAAATTTCTCGACATTCACAAGGCTTGTGTGAGCGGTGTTACTCTGGCTCATCTTGCTTGATGGCACGTCTTTTGTGAGCACATTTAAATTTCCGTGCAAGCAAAGGCTCTTTTCACCCGGTTTTTCAGGGTCATACCACGCACCTTCGCTTACTATTACGACATTTTGTGGCACATCCTCAGTCACAAAGGCACCGCACAAAATTTCGCCCCTATCATTAAACACACGCACCACGTCGCCCATCTTTATTCCTCTAGCCTCGGCTGTTTTTGGATTTATAAGCACTGGCTCGCGCTCTGCGATCTCATTAAAGTTGCGAAGTACAGAGTTATTTAGCTGCGAGTGAAGTCTAAATTTAGAGTGCGCGCCGCTGATTGCGATAGGATATTTTTTATTTTTTGCGCCCAGCCACTCAAATGGCTCAAGCCAAGCTGCATGCGGTGGGCAGTCATCATAGCCAAAGCCAGCGACCGTCTCAGAGTAAATTTCTATCTTGCCAGATGGCGTTTTTAGCGGATTTGCCACTGGATCGTCGCGGAATTTCTTGTAGTTTGTAAAGTAACGTTTTTTCTCATCGACCTTGTCAAATCTAAAATATCCCTTCTCCCAAAATTCCTCAAAGCTTGGCATGCTCTCATACCCAAGCTCGGCAGACTTTTTAACGGTATCTTCATATATTGTCTTGACCCACTCTAGCTCGCTTTTACCCTCGCTAAATGCCTCTTCCCTACCCCACTCTTTGGCGATCAGCCTTGCGATCTCGAAGTCACTCTTACTCTCACCAAATGGCTTAACAAGTGGCTTCATCGCAAATAGATATTCGCTTGTAGAGTTTGCCATCTCGATGTCCGTTCTCTCATATTCAAGTGCAGCTGGCAGGACGATGTCGCTAAATTTAGCTGTACTTGTCCAAAATGGCTCGCAAGTGATGATAGCATTGACATTTCGCATAGCTTTTATCGCTCTATTTGCGTCAGGATGCCTTGTGAAAGTCGAGCCATTTGCATTAAACATCACTCTAATCTTTGGCAGTTTATAGCTCTTACCGTTTCTTGTTATCTCCTTGCCTGGGCTTAGAAGCGCGTCTATGAGCCTTGAGTTTGGCATTTCGTAGCCCTTTGTCTTTGGCACCAGCCCGCTATCAATAAATTTTTGTGGCACCTTCGTCTCAAAAGCCGCTAGTTTAGGCGCTATATAGCTCTCATCAGCGTTTTTGTGCATACCGTCATTTGTGACAAAGCCACAACCCTCTTTACCGATGTGTCCAAGCATCGCATTTAGTGTCACAAGCACCCAGTACGCCATCTCACCGTGATCTTGTCTTTGAATGGCGTAGCCACTAATTATCACTGAGTCATTTTTAGCTAGATCTTCACTAAATTTAGCAAGATCTTGCTCGCTAACGCCACAAATTTTGCTTGCCCAAGCTAGGTTTTTATTGACTCCGTCTTTTGTGCCAAGCATGTACTCTTTAAATTTATCAAAGCCAACGGTGTACTTTTCTATAAATTCTTTGCTGTAAAGCCCTTTTTCATAAAGGTAGTTACACATACCTATCATCATCGCTGTATCGGTGCAAGGAACGACTTCAAGGTATTTTGAGTTGAAGTATTTTGCGCTATCGTTGTGATAAACGTCAACACTATAAATTTTCATCTCACCGCTCTCACCTTTTTTTCTGATCTCGTCATAGTATTTATATGAGTTATGAAGCGGCACGCCAATGGCGATTTTATTTGAAACGACTGGGTTTGTACCCCAAAATACGATCGTTTTGGCATTTTTTAAGATCGCCTCCCACTTTGTTGGCGCTAGCGCAGGATCGACGAAGCCAGTGACGTGAGGCATGATGACAGTCGCTGCGCCGTATGAGTAGCCACCTAGCTCATTTACGTAGCCACCAAGCACGTTAAGTAGCCTTTTTGCGGTCTTTTGGCTGTGGCCAACTTTGCCAAGGCTACCCCACTGATAAACCTGTCCGTAGATCGCTTCAGCACCGTATTTATCAAAATTTTCTTTTAAAACCTTTGCACTTAGCTTTATCGCTTCATCCCAGCTCACACGCACAAATTCTTCTTTACCACGAAGCTCTGGTTTTGGGTTGTTTGGATTGGCTAAAAAGCTCTTTCTAACAAATGGATATTTTACTCTGCTCTCATTTTGGATGTAGTCAATGACTGCGTTATTTAGTTCGTTTGGATAAGCATCGCCCTCAAATGGCACGGTCTCAACCACGCGCCCTGCTATAGTTTTTACATAAAATGGGCCAAATTTATTTGCGCTTAGTCCGCTTTGTTTGTCAAATAACGCTTGCTCTGCGCTTCCAAGCTCGTTTGCTTGAAGGCTAGCCGCGCCTAATGCGCTTAATCTTAGAAAGTCTCGTCTTTTCATTTTCTCTCCGATTTTGGTTAAATTTATTGTTTTTGGTTGGTTTTAGAAATTATAAATTTAGGGTTTTGTATCATTTCATCGTTTAAAGGCCTTGTAATGTAATACGCAAACTTGCGTCTAAATTGCGCTATTTTAGCCAAAAATTTTTAAAGGATGGGCAGATGATTGGATTTTATGTAAATGTAAAGTTAAAAGCTGGATGTGAAGCGAAATTTGAAGAAATTTTAAAAGAGATCGTGCCAGCTTCAAGAAAAGACAAAGGCTGCATAAGCTACGAGTGCGGCATGGTTGTGGGCAGTAAAAGCGAGTACTGCTTTATGGAAATTTGGGAAGATCTTGCAAGCCAAAAAGAGCATATGAAAAGCGTTCATATGGTGAAAAACGCAGCTACGCTGGAGGCTTGCAAAGAGAGCCAAGAGGTAAAAATAGTAAATTTTGTAAGCGTAAAGGAATAATATTTGCTTTAAAAAGGGCAAAATCCACAAAAAATGAGCGAAGAAAAAATGCTTGAGATGATAAATGCGACTGCTGATATTATATTTATGGCCGTACTTAGGGGACGAGTAAGCTTTGAGGCTTGCAAAAAAGATAGGGAATTTATCGACTCTTTAAGAGAAGAACTACTTGGCAAAAATCCAAATAAATTTAAAATCGCCCAAAACTCATACCAAATGATCGCCATTTTTGAAAAATACCGCAATAAAAAATAATCCACTTAAAATTTAAATCTGCTTGCCGATATTGTGTTAAAGGATTTTAACATGATAAACGCACTAAATGGATTTAATCAAAGCTTTAACTACCAAGACGCTTTTAGTAAGCGCCAAGCCACAAACGCAAAATTAGACAAAGTAGAAATTCCCACCAAAACTGCGGACATCAAGCATCTACCGCTCTCTGGCTACTCATCAAATGATAAAATTTCTATCTGGGGCAAGATAAATGGCCTTGATAGTGAGGCGAGCAAAGATGAAATCTCTAGCCTTAAAAATTTCATTAATAGCACGAAGCTTTGGCGACTAAACTCCATAATCACTAGCGAGAAAAACGGCTTTAGCGTAGATGAATTCATCAAAAATCACAAAATGAATGTAAATAACAAAATAACCAATAATGCTTTTGGTGCTCTTTATCTAAGCCGTGAGGCTACAAATTTACTAGACTCTGATCTAAGTATCAATGATTTTAAAGATAAATGGCTGGAATTTACCGCCGAAAGGATACTTGGTGAGCATGCAAATGTAAAAATTTCTTTTAAAGACGGGGCTTTACATTACGAGCAAAGCTCGGATAAAAAACGTATAGAATTCTTAGGTCAGCCTATGTTGCATCGTGTGAGCTACGCTGATAAAAATAGTAAAGATGAGTTTTTGAAATTTCTAAAAACAAGCTATGAAAAGGGCGAGAGCATCGCTGATGTGCTTCAAAATATCGCTCTTACGCCAGTTAGAGAAAATGGCGATGAAGAGATGGAAGAAGAGAAATTTAAGCCTATGCAAGTTACAAAAAAGAGCGTAACTTACACAGATAAAGATATAAAACGTGAGTTTTTTGAGGAATTTATCAGGCGCGAGGTCGAAAATGGAGCAAGCTTTGATGACCTGGTGCAAAAGCTAAACAAGCTAAAGCCAAAGGATATCCTCGCTTAGCTTTGGCTTTAGGCTGAAATTTTAGGGGCTGCTTAGCTCTTTAAATTTCTACTTAGATTTGAATTTAAAAAGCCAATTTAGCCAACTAATTTAAAAAGCTAGCTTATCTTAATAAATTTTACTCGCGTTTAAATTTTAAGAGTCAGCCAGCTTGGCTCACTAAATTTCTACTTCGGATTATTTATGCTTATCACCATATTTTTATCATCAAGATATAGCTTAGCTGCCTCTTTGATGTTTTCATTTGTGATGGCTTTTACCGCACCTATGTACTCATCAGCCGTATAAAGTGGCGTGTTAAAAATTTTATTTGAGATGATAAGCTTTTGCCAGAACTCAGGCTTTTCGTAATCTTTTTTTATAGAAATTTCACTCTGTGCCTTAAAATCCTCCAAATGCTTTGGCAAGAGCGCGCCACTACGCTTGATACTAGCTATTATCTGCTTTATCTCAGCGATGATCTTGTCCGTGTTTGCAGGATCGCAAGTAAAGTTAATTAGCATATCTGAATGCTCAAAAGGATAGCGCGAGAGCTTGGCATTTAGGCTAAAACCGTATGTTTGACCCTTATCTTCTCTGATCTTTTCTCGAAGCGCTGTTTTTAAAATTTCACTTAATGCCCTTAGCCTAATCTTTCCTTCAAAGCTATATTTAGCGTCAGAATTTATGATATTTATGCCAACATCGCTTCTTTTTGTGCTTTGATACTCCCTTTTAAAAGTGTGCTGACCCTTGATACTTCGCACGCCATCGTCTTTAAAATTTTCAGCTTCACCAAGCTTTGGCAAAGTGGCAATATACTTTTTAATAAGTGGCAAAAGCCTCTCTTCATCGGTATCGCCGATGATTACAAAAGTATATGAGGCTGCGTTTGTAAATTTATCATGCACGATCTTTGTAAGCTCTTCTAGATTTAAAGAGTCGATGTCAGTCATCTCAAGTGGCGCTACACGCTTATTATTTTCATAAAAGAACTTGCTAAATTCGGTACCAAATTTATATTCAGGCAAATTTTGCTCTTTACTTAGCTCATCTTTTGCTCTTTGTTTTATCCTCTCAAGCACGTGCGAGTCGGCTCTTGGAGCGTTAAATTCTAAATTTATGACAGCTAGCAGCGAGTCAAGGTCGTTTGTACTTGATGAGCCATAAATGCCCTGCGTGAGCGCTTCTATGCCCTTTTCATAGCTTACGATCTTTCCATTTAGTGCCTTTGAGAGCTCATAGTTGTTAAATTTACCAACGCCGCTTTCATTTGTGAGTGCCACTGCGAAGCTGCCAAGCTTTGGATCAGTCAAATTTGATGTGCCTCCTTTGCTGACGGCTGCAAACAAAACGCTATCTTTTTTAGTAGCTAGTGGCTTAAAGATAACTTGAGAGCCATTTGACATTTTGTAGGTATAAATTCCATTTTTTTCATCAAAGCTTCTTGAGCTTATCTCTTTTGGCTCTAAATTTTCATTACCTAGGCTCTTATCGTTGTTATTAGCAGATAGGCTTGTGTTATAAGCAGGTGCCTTGGCAAAAAGCTTTAAAAACTCATCTTTGCTAAGCTTATAACCATCTTTGCTAAAAATTCTTACACGCTCATCAGAAATGGCCAAAATTTGTCTAAATCTAGCATTAACGTCATCTAATGTAATCTCGTTTAATAGCTTTAAACTAAGCTCTTTGTCGTCTTCATCGCTTAACACAAAGCCACCATTTTCTATCATATTTAAAATTTGTCCTGCGTAAGCACTTGATTTTTTAGTCTTTGAGCGTTTAAATTTTGCATCTACATTTGCTGCAAACGCCTTTTTTACATCTTCGAAATCTTCTTTATTAAAGCCAAACTCTTTAATGCCTTTTATAACGCCAAGCATATCTTTAAGGCTTGCGTTAAAATCACCTCCAAGTACATTTGTTTCAAAACTATAAATTTTCTGCTTTGCTTGAAGTGTTTGAGCTATAAAGTCAGTGCTTAAATTTGATGAATTATTTGCATCTTTTTGCTCATAAAGCATATTTATTAGGCTTGCGATAAGTGCATCTTCTAGATTTCTCTTTGCGTCAGCCTCATTTAAAACTGGACTAAATTTATCAAAATAGCTAAGTCTAACTAGCTCCATTCCAGTTTCATTTGAGTCGTAGTTAAAAATATTTAAACCACTTTTAAAGCTGATATTTTTTTCTGGATGAATGTAAGAATTTGTATTTTTTGCTTGGCTAAAGCTTTTTTCGATTAAGCTTTTTATATCATTTTTATCAAAGTCGCCAACAGCAACAAAGCTCATAAACCTTGGCTGATAAAGCCTCTCATAAAATTCTTGCATGTGCTTAGCATCTACGCTTTTGATGACGTTCATATCGCCTATTGGCACTCTTTTTAGATAGATACTGTCCTCAAAAATATCCTTTGTTTGAGCCAAATAAAGCCTATATCCTGGCGTATTTCTCTGACGCTCCTCTTCCATTATGACGCCACGTTCTTTATCAAGCTCCTTAGGATCGATTTTAACGCCATCTATCCAATTCGAAAAGACCTTAAACGTATCTTGTAAATTTTTCTCATTTACATTAATCGTTAAGACATAGCTCGTCTGATCGTAGCTCGTCTGCGCGTTTAGATCGGCTCCAAATTTCACACCAAGGCTCTCAAGCTGTTTAATGAGCTCATTTTTACTAAAGTCACGGCTGCCATTAAATGCCATGTGCTCCAAAAAGTGAGCAAGACCTTGCTCGCCATCTTTTTCATCAGTTGAACCAGAATTTATAACAAGATAAAAAATAGCTGTTTTTTGTGGAAATTTATTCTCTTTGATATAGTATTTTAGCCCGTTTTTTAGCTCTCCATTTAACATATCTTTATCATTTTGAAGCGCAAAAAGACCCATTACTAGGCAAAAAAGCAACAAAATTTTTCTCATTATTTTCCTTTTAAATTTTAATCGATAGACAAAGCAGAATTTAGCATAAGCCTGCAAATTTGCAGGCTAGAAGGTTATTTTAGATCGTATTTTTTAAGTAAAGCTTCGTAGCTTCCGTCTTTTTTCATATCATCTAAAATTTGATTTATTTTTTCTATTAACGCACTCTCTCTTCCTTTATCAAAAGCTATTGAAAAGCCCTCACTACCATCAACTTCTTTGAAAAATGCTTCAAGTTCTGGATTTTTCTTGATAAAGCCATATCCGATAGAGCTATCAAGGATGACTGCATCAAATTTACCAACTTTTAATCCCATGATGAGTGGCACAGTATCTTCTGAAGGCACTACTTTTACGCCATTTATAGCATTTGCTGCTAGCTCTTGGACGGTGCCTTGTTGCACGCCAACTCTTTTGCCAGCTAGCTCTTCTTTAGCTTTTAGTGCGTCATTGCCTTTTTTCTTTAGGTAGAGATTTTCAGTTAGATAGTACGGCTTTGTGAAATCAATCGATTTTAATCTATCTGAAGTCGCACTCATCGCGCTTATAATGCCATTTATTTTGCCGGCTTTAAGTGCTGGAATAAGGCCGTCAAAACTCATATTTATGATCTTATATGAAAAGCCTGCACGCTTTGAAATTTCATCGATCAGCTCGATATCAAAGCCTGTTATTTTGTTGTTCTCATCGATATATTCAAATGGCGGGTAGTTCGCCGCTGTGCCAAATTTTAGCTCATTTGCACAAAGAGCAACAAAAGCTGTGAGTAAAAGAGCAAAGATCTTTTTCATAATAGTGTCCTTTAAGGTGATTTAGTGGCTTAATTATCAGTATTTCTCTATTAAAAATTGTTTAAATCCGTAATAAAAGAAAAATGCTATAAATAATCGTATAGCAAAGTAGCATATAAATTTTTATAGATAAGTTCTATCCCTTAATTATTTTAAGGGATAGAATAGTAGGAGCTCTAAGAGTAAGTCAAAGATTAAAATTTACTTTTTCTAACTTCGTTTACTATAGCCTTAGCCATGTCGTCAACATCAGATGTTACTTCATTTGCTTTATTGACAATTACTACATTTTCTTTTGTAAGTGTATCTATTTGAGCAACTGATTGATTTATCATATTGATTCCTTCACTTTGCTCTTTTATAGATTCACTCATTTCATTAATTGATTGAGCTAGTACGTTTGTATTTGCTTCGATCTCTGTTAGAGATTTTTGAGTTCTCTCTGCTAGTTTTCTAACCTCATCTGCAACGACCGCAAAGCCTCTACCATGCTCTCCTGCACGTGCTGCCTCGATCGCGGCATTAAGAGCTAGTAAATTTGTTTGATCAGCTATATCTCTAATAATAGTTATGATGTTTTTGATCTCATCACTTTGTCTAATAACATCAGATGTTTTTTGAGATATTGCATTCATTGAGCTTGACATTTGCTCTACTGCAGCAGCAGATTCTTGAAGTGAGCTTGCTTGTACATTTGCGCCTTGAGTTAGTTCTTTCATTGACTGACTTAAAGCCTCAGCCTTTTCTTCTAGTACGTGGGCTTGATCTAAATTTGCCCTTAACATCTTGGCTATCTCTTCACCAAGAGCGTTTATACCAACCGCCATTTTACCATCATCTTCAAGCCTTTTAGTAAAGTCTTGTTTTTTAAAGCTTTCTAATAGATTTAACACATCATCGCCATTTTCCGCAATAGCATGTTTTAGTGCGATTTGTAAGTCTTTGAAAGTTTGTTTTAGCTGGCTAAGTGCAGGATTTGAAGTATCTGCGTTAAGCTGAGCTACGTAGTTACCTTTGCCAATTTGATTTACAAAAGTATTTGCTTCTTTAATGAAATTATTTTGCTCAGATAAATTTGCCTCGATTTGTTTGATATTCTCATTTATCAGTGCACTCATCTGTCCGATCTCGTCGCTACCACTACGATCTAAAAATTCAGCCTTATTAGATTTATAATTTAAGAAGTCAAAAAATCTAACTAAGCCATTTTTAGTCTGATCTATACCAGAGATCAAATTTTTACCTATCAATGTAGATACTAGCAACATAAGCAAAATACAAATCGCAATTACAATAGAACTTATAATAAGTTCGGTATTTGCATCACCCTTAATACTTCTTGCATCTTTTTGCATATTATCAAGTAGTTTAAGCTCAAGCTCTCTCAATGCATCTATTGAAATGCTTATCTTTGAAAACCAGTTCGCTGCATCATAAGATACATCTTCAGTGGCAACTACATTTTTAATAATATTCATCGCATCTATAAAATCAGCCTTTTTTCTAGCGATAGCATCAAATTCGTCACTAAATTCTTTTGGATTGTAATCGTAAAAATCCTGCATAAATTTATTTATAACGCTATTTAGTGCAACTACTTTATTGTAGTCCTCTTTGCTTATGCTCTTTTTAGTAAAAACCCCATTTAAAGTAGCACGCAAAATACCAAGAGACTCTTTTATCTCACCAACAATAATGATACGCTTTAGATCATCTACCAAGCTAGGCTCGAGCTTATCGCTATATCCATTTATAGCAATAACCTCTTTTCTTAAAATTTTTGTTATACGGCTAATTAGATCATTGCCACTTTTTTGATCTACATTTGAGCGGATACTATTTATCTCTGAAACTATTTCATTTTTCTCTTCAAGCTTATCAAGCGCAGCATCTACTTTTTTACGCTGCTCTAATAAATTTTTATTATCCCCTCCTGCTAGCACACCTGAGCTAAATCCGCGTTCTTTTTGCATCTCATGGATAAAATTATTTTGATTGATTATTGTATCCACGATTTTCTCGCTAAATTCTGCTTTTGAGCGAGTTTCTAAGATACCATTTAGCATGTATGCACTCATGATACCAAGGCCAATAAGACTGACGATAACTATCGCCATAATCTTAGATTTAATACCTAGATTATTCATTTTCTCTCCTTTTAGTTTTTCTTAATATCTGCTTCAAAAAATAAAGTCATACGACTTTAATACTTAAAATTTATCAACCAAAAAATACTTTTGGTTATTTTTATAAAAAATATCAATTAACGCATTTATGTAAAATTTTAATTTATATTTAGCTTTATTAAATAGTAGGAATTTTTTAACAAAGTTGTTATGCAAGTAAATAGAAAATAGCACATTTAAAATAAATGCCGTTCTCATCCTGAGAAGCTTCATTTTTTCTCCTTGAAAATAATTAAGTCATTTTATTAATTTTACTTTTAAAAGATGTTAAATTTTAAAAATTAGAAAAAAGTGAGTTTTTGCAGAGAATTCCTGCTTCTCTGCAAATTTTGTATTTAGATTTATTTCTTTAATCCATATTTATCTAGCATTTTGTCAAATTCGCCAGATTTTTGTAGCTCATTGATTGCTGCGTCTATCTTCTTGATAAGCTCAGTGTGTTTGCCTTTATCAAACGCCATCGCAAATCCTTCTGTGCCATCAGGAACTCTTAAAAATTCTTCCAAATCTGGATTTTGTTTTAAATACTCAACCCCTATCGGACTATCAGTTAGCACAACGTCGATTTTGCCAGCGTTTAGTGACATGATAGCAGCTGCTACATTTTCAGCAGGTATCGCCTTGGTAGTTATGCTTTTGGCTGCTTCTTCTTGCAATGTTCCAACTTGAGCTGAAATTTTCTTATCCTTAAGGTTGTCTTTATTTACATCTGAGCCTTTTTTGCGGATAAATAAATTTTCTGAAAAATAATATGGCTTGGTGAAATCAACCGATTTTCTTCTCTCATCAGTTGCACTCATTCCACTTATGGCAATATCAACTTTACCGGTTTTTAATGCTGATATCAGTCCATCAAAGCTCATATTTGCAACATCAAATTTTATTCCAGTTTTTTTGGTGATCTCATTTAATAAATCTATCTCAAAGCCAACAATTTTATTGTTTTCATCAAGATATTCAAAAGGTGGATAATCAGCACTCGAGCCAACTTTATAAACTACATTTTTACTAGCTTCTTCGGCATTATTTACTGCATTTTTTTTGTTAGCATCATCGCCACAACCTAGTAAAAATAAAACCAAGCTTGCCATCAAAAATTTTAAAATTTTACTCATTTTCTACTCCTTTAATGATTTAAAATTTTGCCTAAAAACTCTTTTAAGCGCTCATGTTGCGGATTTGTAAAGATATTTTTCGGTGTATCATCAACTGCGATTTTGCCTTTATCCATAAAGAAAATTCTATTTGCCACATTCCTTGCAAAGCCCATTTCATGGGTAACCACAAGCATCGTTATGCCCCTTGCAGCAACATCTTTCATAATATCAAGTACCTCTCCGATCATCTCAGGATCAAGCGCACTTGTCGGCTCATCAAAAAGTATCACTTCTGGCTCCATTGCTAGGCTTCTAGCGATCGCAATACGTTGCTTCTGTCCGCCTGAAAGCTTGTGCGGATAGGCAAATTTCTTATCACTTAGCCCAACACTTTTTAGCAACTCATCGGCTCTTTTTTCTGCGCTTGCTTTATCTAAAATTCCTGCTTTTATCGGAGCTAAAGTTAAATTTTGCAAGACGTTTTTATTTGCAAAAAGATTAAAGTGCTGAAAAACCATGCTCACTTTTTGGCGAATTTTATTTATGTCTGATTTTTTATCTAAAATATCTTCGCCATTTATCTTTATGTGTCCACTATCTGGCTCCTCAAGGCGGTTTATACAACGTAAAAACGTACTTTTACCGCCACCACTTGGACCAATTATCGCTATAACTTCACCCTTTTTTATATCTACGCTAATATCATTTAAAACTCGCAAATCGCCATAACTTTTGTTTAAATTTTTAATCTCAATCATGGCGATTTAATCTCCTCTCAAGTAATTTCACCAAAAAGGTGAAAAATTTAACACTCACATAGTAAACGATACCTGTAAAAATGACTGGCTCTGGGCTGTAAAATACCGCTTGAAGGCTCTTACTTTGCATTGTGATATCAACGACGCTTATATAGCCCACGACTGATGTTTCTTTAAAAAGTGAGATAAACTCATTTGCAAGTGCTGGTAAGATATTTTTTGTAGCTTGTGGAAAAACTATCTCGCGCATCGAAACATAGTAGTTTAGTCCCATCGCCCTAGCTGCCTCCATCTGCCCTTTATCAACGCTATTTATGCCACTTCTTACGATCTCAGCGACGTATGCTGAGCTATTTAGTCCAAGTGCGATGAGAGCTACATAAAAATTATCACTCCATGTTGCAAAAATGACAACTGAAAATATTAAAAGTTGAAGTATTACAGGTGTTCCACGTAAGATATCGATATATTCATCGATTATAAAATTTAAGACTTTGATATTCAAAAATTTAATAAACGCCAAGGTAAATCCAAGCGTTATGCCTATGGCAATACCGCCTATCGTGAGTCCTAAAGTCACTCCGTAACTTTTGATATAAGCGATCTCTTGAGCCTCACTAAGATCTCTTGGATAGAAAAAATATGCTCCAAGTGAGACGATTATCATAAAAAATAGAAATTTAGCTAAATTTTGAGCCTTCAACTTCGTCCTTCTCTTTAAAATATGGCTTTAAATAATACGAAAAAATTTATATCATTTTGCTTAAAAGCGTTTAAGGATCGGCGCTGAATGTTGTAATTTAAAAAAATTTATATTAACATAAGCCATTTATCTTAATTTGAAAGGAAATTTATGAGCTTTGGGTCTTATTTAGCCATCGCCATCTATTTTGGCTTTTTGCTCTTTATCGGACGATATTTCTACGATAAAAATGCAAGTATGAACGAGTATCTGCTAGATAACCGTCGAATGGGTCCAGTAGTTACTGCACTTAGTGCTGGTGCTTCTGATATGAGTGGTTGGATGCTACTTGGCGTGCCCGGAGCATTATACGCAACTGGCATAGCAAATGTGTGGATGATAATCGGTCTTATTATTGGAGCTTACTGCAACTATTTATTTTTAGCAAAGAGGCTTAGAATTTATACTGAGGTTGCGAGTGATAGCATCACGATACCAGACTTTTTAGAAAATCGCTTTAAAGATAGGACTAAAATTTTAAGAATTATCTCTGGTCTTATCATTTTGATCTTTTTCACACTTTATGTAAGTAGCGGCATTATCGCTGGCGGAAAGACATTTGAGAGCTTTTTTGGTTTAAAATTTGCCTACGGAGCGGTCTTTACACTTGTCATTGTGGTCTTTTACACATTTTTTGGTGGGTTTAAAGCAGTTAGTATAACTGACGCATTTCAGGGGCTTTTGATGTTTTGTGTCCTAGTCTCGATCCCAGTCGTGGCATATCTAAATTTAGACTTGCCAAGCGATACAAATTTACTAAAAGAGATAAGCAAGCTTGATGCAAATCACCTAAATCCATTTAGAGATCAAACTTTTTGGGGAATTTTAGGACTTATGGCTTGGGGATTTGGCTACTTTGGACAGCCACATATCATTGTTAGATTTATGGCGATACGCGACTCAAAAGAGCTTGCTAAAGCAAGAAGAATAGGCATTGGCTGGATGACGATCGGCCTACTAGGCGCAATTATGAGCGGACTTATCGGCTTTGTCTACTTTAGTCAAAGAGGCGGACTTAGCGATCCTGAGACTGTATTTTTAAAGCTTGGCGAGTTACTTTTCCCACCATTTTTTATAGGCATTATCATCTCAGCTGTGCTTTCAGCGATTATGAGTACTATCTCAAGTCAGCTTTTAGTTACATCTAGCTCGGTAACAAAAGACTTTATCTTTGCATTCTATAAAAAAGAGATTAGTCAAAATACACAAACGGCGATCAGTCGCTATGCTGTCGTAGTAGTGGCCATAGTTGCTACAATACTTGCCTTTATCTCGACAGATAATGTCCTAAACGTAGTTGGCAACGCTTGGGCTGGATTTGGTGCGAGCTTTGGACCAGTGCTACTTTTTAGCCTTTACTGGAAGCGCATGAGTGCACTTGGAGCACTTGCTGGCATGATAGCTGGAGGTGCAACCGTAATATTTTGGATCACTTCAGGACTAAATGTTTATGTTTATGAAATTTTGCCTGGCATCATAGCCTCTTGTATAGCGATCATTAGCGTAAGTATCTGGGGAGATGCGATAAATAAAATGACAAGCGAACCTCACGAGCAAGTCATAAAAGATGAATTTGAAAAGATGAAAACAAGGCTTTAGACCTAAACTTATAAGAAATTCCTGGTATCTTGTGCTAGGAATTTCTGCTAATTCTCTCTTAAAATTTTAATCCATTTTTCAGTTTTCTTATCAAAAACCTAGCTGGATGAAGCTCGTGAAATAGCGATCTTTCTATACAAAGTGGGCGAGCAAGCACAAGATCGGCTATCAAATTTGCTCCAAGTATCGCTGTGCCAAGACCTCGTGAGCCGTGGGCAAAATTCACAAAGACATTCTTTTCATAGTTTGCTTTTGGATTGTTATCTTTATTTTTGCTCCAAAATAGCCCTTTGTAGTTTTGCTTGTAAAATTCTTCATCATGCAAGGCGCCAATTATCGGAAACCTGTCTCCACTATAACTTCTATAGCCTACACGTGAGCCGATAATGGTGGCTTTTGTGGTGTCAAAAAACTCGCTTACATCGCTTAAATTTTTAGCATTATCCTCAACTTTAGGCGTATCGCAAATTTCATTTCTGGCATAAGTTGCACCGATAACTTGCAAACCTTTGACAGCTGGGCAGATGTAGCCTTTTGCGCTTAGCGGCATGGCATTTTTTAGCACTGGTTTTAAGTGGGTTACTTGGCCACGGACACTACTTATTTGCATATTGTAGCCATTAAAAATTTCACTGCTCTTACTGCCAGTGCAAAAGACCAAGATGTCAGCCTCCAAGCTTTTGTCGTTTTTAAATTTAACGCTGATCTTGCCATTTTGAAGGTGCTCTCTGCTCTCGTACTCATGGTTAAATAAAATTTCAAAGTTGCTTGAGAGAAATTTACAAATTTCTCTTGGCCTAGCGTATGCACCATCTTTTATAAATACCCCAGGATATGGCTTTAAGTTCTCATCAAATTTAAAAATATCCTCTATGCTTTGAGTTTGCCACGAGCCATATCTTTTAATAAGTTCATCATCAAATGCGTAGTCTATGCAGCCGTTAAATTTAATAAGGCTTTTTGGCAAAGTTGCCTTGTAAAATCTCACTGCTTGCAAAAATGCGTTTAAGTGCATGCGGCCTAAATTTACCCCGGGCTTTGTAACTAGTGGCATCAAGGCGCCACAGTGATTACCTGAGCCATTTGTAGCCACTTCGACCTTTGCCTCGGCGATCACCACTTTAAAGCCATTTTTGGCTAGCTCGCCAGCTGTTGCAAGTCCAGCCACGCCAGCTCCTATGATAAGCGCTGTTTTACCATTTACACTAGCAACTGGTTCGCATCTCACAAACCAAGCATCCTTTAAATTTTCATCCTTTTTCTCTAGCACGGCACTACTCATCTGACGTTTTCTAGCGTAACCCTCTTTTAGGCTTAGCAAAAAGCCAGCGCCCTTTAGCCCGTCTTTTACTATTTTTGCGCATGAATAGGTTCTAGCAATCGTACCAACCCTGCTTAGTCTTGCGATCTGTCTAAAAATTTCTTCGCTCCAGATCGAGTCATTTTTACTTGGAGCAAAGCCATCTAGAAACCAGATGTCAGCGCTAAAATCAAGCTCAGGTAAAATTTCTTTAGCCTCGCCGTAGCAAAGATCAAGTGTGATATTTGGGGCAAAATTTATACGGTGTATGCCCTCAATAAGAGGTGGATAGAGCGAAACCAGCTTTCTAGCATAAGCTTTAAAAATGCCTAAATTTTCATAAATTTTTAAAATATCTTCTTTTTTAATAGGGCTTTTTTCGATGCTAACAAAGTGAAGTTTTTTAGAACTATTTTTAAATTTCTTACAAAGTGTGAAGAAATTTAGCCCGGCACCAAATCCTGTCTCAGCGATGACGAAGCTATCTTTACTCTGCCAAATTTCATCAAGTGCACTTGCAAAGACAAATTCGCTCTCAAGCCAAGGTTTGTCGGTATTGAAATAGATATCGCCAAACTCCTCGTTAAATGGAATTTGCCCTTTAAAGCTTAAATTTGCATTTTTCATCTATTTTTTGCAAAATATCCATCTATGCCGTTTGCGATGCCGTTTGCAAGAGCGTTTTGGTAGGCATCATTAAAGAGCTTTTCGCCCTCGACTGGATGCGTGATATAGCCGATCTCAACAAGAACTGCTGGCATAAGGGCACCTACGAGTACCCAAAACGGCGCTTCTCTCACACTACCATCACTTGCAGCATAGACTTTTCTGGCACTTGCTAAAATTTCTTTTTGGATATCGATGCCAAGCTTGTTTGAGGCGATGATCTTCTCGCGGTTTAGCACATTTAAAAATGTCTGCTGCGAAAAGTAGTTCATCTCTTCTATATCTGATTTATTTTCAAGTGCGGCTGCGTTTTTACTACGTTCGCTTCTTGCAGGCGATAAGAAAAATGTCTCAATGCCGTGCATACTTTTTGCCTTTGTAGCATTTGGAGCGGCATTTGCGTGAATAGAAACAAAAAGATCAGCCATCTTATCATTTGCAAATTTTGTTCTTGTTCTTAAATTTATAAAGACATCGGTTGACCTGGTAAAAAAGACCTTGTAGCCACGCGCTTTTAGTATGTCACCAAGCTTTTTGGCTACGCCTAAAACGGCTGTTTTTTCTTGCAGTTTGCCATTTACTGCACCTGGATCAGTGCCACCATGACCCGGATCGATGACGATCGTTTTGTTGCGTGAAAATTTACTAGCCGTAACTGGTGGTAAAGGTGCTGCCGCTGGCTCACTTTGTGCTGGCTGCGGCTTTAAATTTGGCTCAGACTCTTTGTGTGGCACTTCTTCGTTTTTGTTTTTAGTTTTATGAAGTGGTGCTTTTACATTTTCGTTTGAGATAAAATTTTGTGTACTTATTATGAGTAGATCGCCTGTCGCATTTGCTTTTATAGTCTTTTGGATCTTATCAGAAAAAATAACTCTAACAGTGTTTTTATCATACTGCGAGATGTGAATATAATCAGATATAAAATTTTTATAAGTTAGCGAATTGCCATTTAATCTACCATCGATATCCATAATGTTTTTATATGTATTTTGCTGCTTCAAAAAGGATGTTTTTAGTTTTGCAGTATCAATTTTTGTATTAAACTTAAGTACTAAAGTGTCATTTACCTTGGTTGCACTAAGCAGAGTCAAAGTAGCAGTACTAGGCGTACTGGCGCTCTTTATGCCATTTAGTGCATTTAGATCTTTTATATACCCACTTGAATCAAAACCAAGCGATTTTGAGCTGGTTATAAGTCTTGTGAGTGCTTGTTTTTTTATATTTTTATCGTTTTTGATAATCGCGTCGACATATATATCTTTTATATCGTTGTGAAATTTAATCTTTGCACTTCTGCTTGAGCTAGCAAAATTTTTATCAAATTTTGCAAATATCTCAGAATTTGTCGCAGCAAAAAGAAAATTACAAACAATAAAAAAGAGGATTATCGCTCGTTTCATTCACCATGTACCAGCTTGTGCATTAGCTCTTTTACGCTTATTAGCTCTTTTAGTTTATACCCATTTGCTCCCGTGAAAAATAACCCAGTCTCTTTTTTGCCACTAAATGAGTCAAATAGTCTATCAGCGATGCAATATCCAACCTCTTTAGCTCCTTTGCCCCTTTGACAAGGGCTCACGCAGTTGCTTATACACTGAATCTTTGGCCCCATCCTTTTTTCTACCAAATTTATCAAATTTGTTCTAATCCCACGAGCCGGATAGCCAACTGGACTTTTTATAAGCTCTATGTCCTTTTCCTCGGCTGCTAGTATCACTTCTTTAAAGCCAATATCTGCGTCACACTCATGAGTGCCGATGAAGCGTGTACCCATTTGAACGCCATCTGCTCCAAGTGATATCGCTTTTTCTATATCATTTTTATCCCAAATTCCACCGGCTGCGATGAGCGGAAAGTCGCCCCACTCTTTTATCTCGGCCTTTACTTGTGGGATTAGATTAAATAGCGAAAACTCAGGATCAAGGCACTGCTCGTAAGTAAAGCCTTGGTGTCCGCCGCTTAGTGGCCCCTCAAGCACGACAGCATCTGGTAAGCGATCATATCTTTGTAGCCAACGTTTGCAGATGATCTTTAGTGCTTTTGCACTTGAGATAATAGGAACTAGCGCGACTTCTTTAAAATTTTGTGTAAATTCTGGCAAATTCGTAGGTAGTCCAGCACCTGATACGATGATATTTATACCGGCTTCACAAGCATCTTTTACCACTCTTGCGTAGTCATTTGCAGCATACATTATATTTACACCAAGTGGTAAATCTCCACAAATTTTTCGGGCATTCTCAATAATTGCTCTAAGACCTCTTGTTGAGTAGAAATTTTCACTTCCAAATGGCTTTGCATTTAGCTCTTTGTTTATAAATTTACGATTTTCATAATATCCTGTGCCAACTGAGCTGATTATTCCAAGACCGCCTTCAAGGCTGACGTTGCCAGCTAGTTTGTCCCAGCTGATACCAAGTCCCATACCGCCTTGAAATATCGGATACTTTATCTCATATTTTCCTATTTTTAATGGCTTTAACTCCATCTATTCAACCTTTACTTTTGCAAATTTACGCTTACCGACTTGCAAGATATATTCACCTGCCTCTAATTTTAACTGCTCATCACTGATCTTTTCTTGATTGACGCTAACCGCATTTGCCTTTATGTCGCGTCTTGCTTGAGAATTTGACTCACTTAACTCACACTGCGATAAAGCTTCCACGATCCAAACTGGTGCTTTTAGGCTAAATTCTTTGATATCAGTTGGGAGCTGATTTTGAGAGTGCACGCTATTAAACTCAGCCTTTGCAGCTTTTGCAGCTTCCTCGCCGTGATACCTTGCTGTTATCTCGTAAGCAAGGTCCTCTTTTGCTTTTTTTGGATGATACTTGCCGTTTTTTACATCGTTCATTAAATTTTCTATCTCGCCAAGGCTTTTTGTACTTAAAAGCTCGTACCAACGCCACATTAGCTCATCGCTTATACTAAGCGTTTTTGCAAACATATCATTTGCATTTTCAGTTACGCCGATATAATTTCCAAGACTTTTGCTCATCTTATTTACACCATCAAGCCCCTCAAGAAGTGGCATCATGATGACAGCTTGCTCTTTGCCGACGTTATAAGTTCTCTGCAAGGTTCTACCCATTAGAAGGTTGAATTTCTGATCCGTACCGCCCATCTCGATATCGCACTTCATCGCAACGCTATCATAACCTTGAAGAAGTGGATACATAAATTCACAAATTGAAATTGGACTGCCAGCTTTTATCCTTTTTTCAAAATCATCGCGCTCTAGCATTCTAGCGACTGAAAATGTGCTAGTTAGCTCTATCATTCCAGCAGCTCCAAGTTTATTTGACCATTTTGAGTTAAACATGATCACGGTCTTTTTTGGATCTAAAATTTTAAAAACTTGCTCTTCATAAGTTTTGGCATTTTTTAAAACAGTCTCTTGATCTAGCTTTTTTCTAGTAGCTGATTTGCCAGTTGGATCGCCTATTTGAGCAGTGAAGTCGCCTATTAAAAACTGCACGATCGCACCATGCTTTTGAAGTAGTGCCATCTTGCTTAAAACGACTGTGTGTCCTAAGTGAAGGTCTGGAGCAGTTGGATCAAAGCCAGCCTTTACATAGAAATTTTCACCTTTTTCATAATAGTTTTTTATTAAATTCTCAACTCTTTCAAAGTCAATAATCTCGGCAACACCGCGTTTTATCTCTTGTAAAATTTCAGCTATATCTTGCATTATCTTTCTCCTAGTTATGGTATGGATCGCTTTGCGAAACGAAATCTATAATCTTATATCTATCTTTGATCTTCTCTTTTAGCTCGTTTGCATCGATATTTTCAGCTATCTCAACACTTATTTCAAATGTATCACCGCTAAGGTCATTTGCTTCGTTTAGCGAGATTGTAGCCAAATTTACATCTAATCTAGCAAGATATGTTAAAAATTCAGCCAACACGCCTTTTCGGTTCTCAAGATTTAATAAAATTTTATATCTATGTGGGGCATTTCTAGTCCATTTGACAAAGATGATCTCATTGCCCTTATCCATAAGTTTCCCGGCACGCTCACAAAGCTTGTGATGCACTGTCACATTGTGTCCATTTTTAAAGCCAACTATACTATCGCCCCTTTTTGGGTTACAACAATAGTCAAACTCGACATTTGAAATTTTATGATTTGAATAGATTACGATATTTTCAAATTTTTGCTTTTTAACCTGATATTTGTCGCCCAAAGAGATCATAAAAGGACGCTCTTTTTTTATATACTTTTTAAGCATATTTACGACCTCTTGAAAAAAATCGCTCTCAGTTGCAGCACGAAAAACTTTTTTGCCTAAATTTTCATGCTCTATCCAGTCTAAGATTCTATCTTTCGAAACGCCAAAAACCGACTTTAAAATGTCAACTGCGATTTTATAATTTATATCTTTTATCTTTTGTTTGCAATATGTCCTTATCGTAGCTCTTGCTTTACCAGTTCGAACGCTATTTATCCATGAACAGCGAAATTTTGCCTCTTCGCCAGTTACAATCCTTACAATATCGCCGTTTTTTAGCTCTGTTAAAAGTGGCATTCTGACGCGATTTATATAAGCTTCTTTTGCGTAAAGTCCGATCTCTGTGTGAATCTCATAAGCATAATCAAGTGCGGTAGCCCCGCGTGGAAGCGTAAAAACCTCACCTTTTGGCGAATAGACCGCAATATCTTCTATGTAAAGACTATCTTTTGCATATTCATAAAGCTCTTCGACATTACTTTCAGCTTCATTATTTTGCATACCAATGTCGTTTAGCCAGTCAAGCTTTGGATTTAAAAGACTACCCTCGCCGTTTTTGTATTTCCAGTGAGCTGCGACACCATATTCAGCGGTTTTGTGCATATCGTAAGTACGAACTTGTGCCTCAAAAATACTCTTATTATCAAAAATAGTTGTATGTATCGTTTGATAGCCATTTTGCTTTGGAAGTGCAATATAATCCTTAAATCTCGAAATAAGAGGGTTAAAATTTATATGCAAATTTCCAAGCGCAAGGTAGCAATCAAGTGGCTTTTGCACAAGAATTCTAATAGCGAGCAAATCAAGTACCTCTTCAATCGAAATACCTTTTCTTTGCATTTTTAAATAAATCGAATAGTAATGTTTTATACGTTTTTGAATCTCGAAAGTGCCCTCAATAAAGCCATTTTCAAGCAAAATTTGATTTACTTTCTCGTAAAAAGCATTTAGTTTAAGGCTAAGCTGCTGCTTATTTTTATTTAAAAAGCTATCAATCTTGGCGTATTCTTCTGGCATCGCATATTTAAAGCTTAGATCTTCAAGTATGTTTTTAATCGATGAAATTCCAAGCCTATGAGCGATCGGAGCGTAGACCATAAGCGTCTCTTCAGCAATGCGTTTTTGTTTTTCTACTTTTAATGCATCAAGGGTTAGCATATTATGAAGCCTGTCACAAAGCTTAACCACAAGAACTCTAACATCCTCAATGGAGATTAAAAGCATTTTTCTAAAAGTTAGTGCCGAGCTTGCTAGTTTTTCATTACTACTCGAGCTTGCAAGCTTGTTTTCTCTTATAGCAACTATCTTTGTAAGCCCCTCAACCAGTTTTGCCACTTCATCACCAAATTCAGCCTGAACTTCGCTAAGTGTAACTTCAGTATCTTCAACTACATCGTGAAGTAGTGCAGCTATGACCATGCTCTCATCGCCACCCATATTTGCCACTATTGATGCTACCAAGATAGGATGAATTGCGTATGGCTCGCCACTTTTGCGGTATTGACCAGCATGAGATGTGACACAGTTATCTATAGCTTTGTCTAATTTCTCGCTTCGTTCGCAAAGAGAAAAGAGCAGCGTTATAGCTTCTGACACATTTTTACAAGGTAAAATTTGTTCTATTAGCTGCTCTAAAAAAAGACTATTTTCCTTCAACTATTGCCTCTAAGCCTATTTTGCCCTCAGCTACTTCAAGTAGCGCAATGTCAGCAAATTTCATCTTTGAAGTATCGGCTTCTACAAGCACTACTGCTCCATTTGCTAGTGCTTCTGCACGCTTTGCTACAATAAGTGAAAGTTTATATCTATCATCACCAACTTGCTTTAACGCTCTTGCTGTTATTTGTTCTGTTCTCATATTTATCCTTTTTAAAATTTATTTTACTACTGAGTATAGGGCTGCTTCTTCTTCATTTATTATTTTTAATAAATTTCCAGCCTTAAACATGTTACAAACCAAAATCGGCAGTGAATTATCTTTTGCTAAAGCTATGGCAGTATCGTCCATAACCTTGATATCATCGCTCATTGCCTTTTCATAGTTTAGTGACTTTAAAAGTTTTGCATCTTTGAATTTTTTAGGATCTTTATCATAAACGCCATCAACCTTTGTAGCTTTTATGATCATATCTGAGCCGATTTCAATAGCTCTTAACGTGGCTGCTGTATCAGTTGTAAAGAATGGATTACCAGTACCTGCAGCAAATATAACGACTCTGCCTTTTTCCAAATGGCGCTGCGCACGTCCAACGATGAAAGTCTCACAGATCGCCTCCATCTTGATCGCGCTTTGCACTCTTACCTCTAGCCCGCTTCTCTCTAAAGCTTCACGCATCGCGATTGAGTTGATAACAGTTGCTAGCATGCCCATGTGATCGCCACTCGTTCGTTTAATGATACCATCTTTTGCGGCACTCACACCGCGTATAATGTTGCCACCACCTATTACGATGCCAACCTCGATACCATTTTCGACAAGCTCTTTTATCTCATTTGCTATAAATTTAAGCACCGCCGTATCTATGCCAAAACCATTTTCTCCCGCTAAAGCTTCGCCTGAAAATTTAACCAATACGCGTTTTCTTTTACTCATTGTCATGCTCCTTGAAATTCACGCATTCTAGCCAAAAAGGCTTTAAATTTAGCTAATAATGCTTACAAAGTGGCTATTTTGAGATCATTTCAAGTGGATCAATGTGGTAGTTTCTTTGCGTTACTTCAAAGGTTAGATCGTTTCTTACTCTACCTATGACGTAGCCTTTTTGCACGACTGAGCCTACTTTGACTGTCGGTGCGATTTGGCTTAGGTGAGCATAGATCGTGTGTATACCATTTTCATTTTCTATAATGACTACATTTTCAAGCATTGGTGTCGCTTTTGCAAAGACCACTTTGCCATTTAGTACGCTTTTGACCTTGGCATCTGGCGTGGTTGAGCGAAGCGTGACTGACTCATTAAAAATTTTGATGTTATATATTGGATCTACGTAATTTCCAAATTTTTGCTTTACGGTGTAGCTATCAAGAGGAGCGATTGTCTTTTCACCTGAATATTTTTTTACCGAGCTTGTTTGATAGCCTCCACCCATTGGTTGGCTTTTTTCACCTTTTTTAGCACCTTTGCTTGCAGCTGCTTTTTCTTGTTTTTCTCTAGCAGCACGTGCGGCTTCATCTTCTTGTTTTTGCATGATAGCAAGCTGCTCTAGCGTCTTTCTTAGCTCATCTTGCTGAGCTTGAAGTTTGGCTAGCTTTTTACTATAAATTTCCTTATCTCGCTTGAGCCCATTTATAGTATTTTTTTGCGTACTTTCTAAATTTTGCAAGTCACTTTGCTTGCGTCTATAGTTTTTGATGCTTGAGTTTATCTCGCTTATTTTGTTTGATTTATTTTTTATCTTCTCAATCGTATCTTCATAGTTTTGGCTAAGTCTCTTAAAATCCTCTTTTGCAATGGCATTTAGCTTGGTTAAAATTTGAGACGAGATAATGCTCTCCTCGCTTTGCTTGCCCTCAGTTGCAGACATCAAAAGATCAAATGACAAATCTTCTGCGATGATTCTTATCATGTTTTGCTCAAGCTCTTTTTGCGTGCGTTCTAGCTCTTTGTTTTGTTTCGTTAGATCATCAAGCTCAACAAGTGCTTTTGAAGCATTTGTCTCAAGCACAGAAATTTGACCTTTTAAATTTGTGATATCACCACTTATACCTCGAAGTTTTTTCTCGCCACTTACGATGTCGCCAGCTAAATCATCTAGCTTTTTACTAAGCTGCTCGCTCATCGCCTGACTCGATCTTAGCGAGTTTTTAGAGTCTTTGATCTTCTCTTTGGTATTTGACGCAAAAGCTAGACTAAAAGCTAGCAAAAATGTAAAAATTCCCTTTCTCATATCGTGCTTTTTCTAGCCTTGCTCATCACCAAACTAACAGCAAAAATACTTAAAAACATAGCCACGCCAAATAAAATAAAAATATCCCTTGAAGGATCGAGACTAGGCAATACCACATCAATACTTGCGGCATTTTCTCTAAAAATTTCAATACTAGGCAAGAAAAAGAAGAATGCACCGACTGCAACGGTAGCAACTAGGCTATCAACCATAGCCGATTTGTAAAGCATAGCTGATTTTAGCCAAAATGGTGCTCCAAAAAGCGTCATAATCTCGATGCGCTCTCTGTGCTCAAATAGCCAAATTTTAGCCTGCTTTAGCATAAGCATAAGCCCTATTACGCAAAGTATCGCCATAAAAGCATACGATATACTTTTGGCTAAATTTAGTATTTTAAAGACCTTATCGTGAGTCTTTGAAAATGTCTCAACCTTTGTGATGCCATCAAATTTTAAAAGTTTTTGCTTTAGATCATCCATGTACTGCGGCGTCGGAAATTCGCTAAGTTTTAGTGAGTAAAATTTAGGTAGCGCATTTTGCAGTATGGATAAATTTTTAGCAGAGATATCATTTGAAAGGCGGTCAATTATCTTTTGCGGACTTAGTGGCTCGAGGCTAGATAGATTGCTAACCACAGGCTTTAAAATAGCATCACTAAGCTCTTTGCTTGAAACTATGACGATGTTGTAGTCATTTCCCATGAGTCTTTCATAATCTCTCACAACCTTATCAGCAGTTAGACTAAACTGCACTGAAAACAAAAGTGCGATCAGTGGCAAGATAAATCCAAGATGATTCTTAAGCGATCTCATACACGCCTCCATTTTCTATGACGAAGTGACGGTATGGGATACGAAGTGTAGATGGGATGTGGTGCGTGACAACAACCACGCTCGTGCCTAAAAATTCCCTAGCTGATTTTAGAAGCGACCAGATAACATCGCTTGAGTACTCGTCTAAATTTCCAGTTGGCTCGTCGCATAAAAGCAAATTTGGATTATGTGCCAGTGCCCTTGCCATCGCTACTCTTTGCTGCTCACCACCGCTTAGCTCCATTGGATATTTGTCAGCTTTATGAAGCATATTTACATGCTTTAAAAGCTTTGCTACTTGCTTTTTACTCACATTTTGATTGATGCCTTTGATGATGAGGGGCAACATGACGTTTCTTTCGACATTCCATTCATTTATCAAACGATAATTTTGAAAAATAATGCCAACTCGTTGCCTAAGCTCACAAAGTCTTTTATCATCGATGTCATCCATTTGTGTCATGCATACATTTAGCTCTCCAGCAAGGGGTGAAATTTCTCCGTAAAATGATTTTAAAAGCGTGCTTTTTCCACTTCCACTCTTGCCTGTGATAAAGACAAAATCATTTGCATAAATATCTAAATTTACGCTATTAATTACGATTTCATCGCGCTCATAAGCTAGGCTCAAATTTCTTGCACTAATTATCTCTTGCATCAGCCAAATACTCCTTCAAAAGCTCGTGTGCAGCTAAACTCTCACGAATTAAGATCGGTTTTTTTATAAAATATTCGCTTTTTTCATCGCTTATTTTGATAAAACATTGCTCAGGTTTATTGAATGCTCCAAAAGCAACTTTTAGCAAAATTTCATCTTCATTTATGATGTAAATTTCTTCAAAATGTAAAAAATAGTCTTCTTTTTTGATGATAAAATTTTTAAAATTTTTAATAATATTTTTTACGCTTGTCTTTTCTTTAAAGGTAAAATCTCCAGCCAAAATACTCTCGCCACTTTCAATCTCACAAGTATAAACAACATCGTAAATATCCTTGTCTTGACGTCTCCATCGGTCTTCATACTTACTAGTTACTTCTAAATTTCTATTTTTAAAAGCTTCTATTTTTGAGTTTGTAGGCTCTAAAAATTTACTTAAGCTAAAGTCGCAATACTCCTTACTATCAGTCCTTAGCTCAAATTTACCACCCACTTTTAGTATCCTCTCGCACTCAAGTGCAAACGCCGATGAAACCACACGTCTATGCTCTGCTTTATCCCATGGCACTGGAAAATGCAAAAATACCCTATCAACTAAATTTGAGCCAACGAGAGAGAGTAAAAGTCTGGCGTCGGTATTTATTAGACGCACGTTTTCTAGGTCATTTGCCTTGGCTAGCTTTGCTACTTGCTCGATACTTGGCTTATACACCTCTATGCCTATAACCAAAGCTTTTGGATTGTTTTTGGCTTGATAGAGCAAGTGTCTACCAGAACCAAAGCCGATCTCTATAAAAATTTGATCAAATTTATCTTTTAGCTCGCAAAATGCTGACACAAATTCTTCAAGGCTTAAAATTTCACTCACTTTTTTAGTCAAATTTGTCTTTTTTACAGCAAATGCTTGACTGATTACGTCATTGCAATTTTGCTCCTTAAAAAGCTCCAGCGCCTCTTGTAAAAGACCAACTTTAGCTGGCTTTGTAAGCTTTTCTCCCTTTACGACGATACCTTTTTTACCATCTTTTACGACTAGAAAAAAACTCTCTTCTTCATTTTTTGTGTAGATGAGCCTCTCGTTTCGTCCATTTGCCTGCCAAAGAAATTTGACCTTGTCATTTCCAAAAGGAAATGAGATATCTTTTAGAGATGAAGTTATAAAATTTGGCATTATTTTATGCTAACTTCTGCTTTTGATGATTTATCAGAAGCAATTCCGTATTCATCGATAGCTACGACACTATAAGAGTAGCTTGCCCCTGCTTGCACGCTATTATCATATAAACTATTTTCGCTTATGCCGCTAAAAATTTTCTCGCTTGCACCGCTTCTATAGACCGTGTACGAACTAGCTCTATCTACTGCACTCCAGCTTACATTTACGCCACTTCCATCATATTTCGCACTAATATTTGGAGTCTTTGGTGCACCAAGCGTACTACCAACGATTGGCTCTTCTTGTTTTAAGCTCTCAAGGCCGTCTTTATCAACAGCCGTAACTCTATAATACCTTGTTGCCGCATTTGTATTTATGAGATCTTCATAGGTATTACTAGTAGTTTTTGCTAGATACGTATAAGGTAAAAATTTACTAGTCGTTCTATAAACTTTATAGTACGAAAAATCCTCAGCCGGCATATAATCCCACGTTAGGATTATCTTTTTTGGTGCATTCTTTGTTGCCTGAAGATTCGTTACTGGTTTAGGGTAACTCCTTTGTTGTTGCACTGATATTTTGGCTTGGTTTTGAGACAACGCCTGAAGATGTTTTTACTAAAATTCTATACTCATAAGAACTTCCAGCTTTTACGTCAGTATCGATATACTCGGCATTTAGCCTGCCATTTATCTCTGCTATTTGGCTAAATTTATTACGTCCTGCATCGCTTCTTTGGATGATATAGCTTGCTACAGTATTGTCAGGATGTGGTCTCCACACTATTTTTACACGTCCAGGAAGTCCTGTGATGGCTTGCGAAAACGGTACCGAGTCAAGCAATGGCCTTGTAGTTGCAGTTGCGATTGTGCCTGGTTGAGAGATGGCGTTGCTTGAGTAGGTCCTCATCTGGTATGAGTATGTGGTCTCCGGTGCTAAGTTGCGGTCTACATAGTGCGTTGCAAAGCGGTCTTTGATGTCTGCAACTAGCTGCATTTTTGAGTTGGCATCATTTGGATTTGAGCGGTAGAGATAGTATCCAACAACGCTTTCATCGGTTACTGGATTCCATTCAAAACCAACTTCTGTCATGTCTGAAATGGTTTTTAAGCTTGTGATAGTTGGTAGCGACATGCTTTGCTGAGTAGGTACGCTAGAGCCGCATCCCGCCAAGAAAGCTGCTAAAAATGGTGTCAATATGCGTAGGGCAAATTTTTTCATCAAAAATCTCCTTGGGAATTTTTTTGTAAATTATCTGGTTAAAGTCATCATACGTTTTTGCGATAAATTCCACCCTTTTGCCAGTTCGTGGATGGATAAAATAAAGCATATAAGCGTGAAGCATAACTCTGCTTATTTTATCGCCTTGGCTCTTAAATCCGTATAAATCATCGCCTAAAATATGGCGGTTTATGCTAGATAGATGCACTCTTATCTGATGAGTCCTGCCTGTAAAAAGTTTTGCTGCTATTAAATTTATGCCATTTTCGCTTAGTAAATTTACAAAGGCACTTTTTGCAAATTTAGCGTCCGCGACGATCGCCTTTTTTAGACGATTGTTTGGGTTCCTGCCAATTGGCTTTTCGATGATGACGTCCTCTTTTAGCGACAGATCTGTAAGTGCTAGATAAATTCGCCCCATGCTCTTATCACTTAGCTGCTCGCTAAGTTTTGCGTGAGCAAAGTTGTTTTTAGCAACGACGATAGCACCACTTGTGCCTTTGTCTAGGCGGTGGACAATACCAGCTCTTACGTCGCCATTTAAATTTGAGAGCATAAATCCTTTTTTATTTAGCCACTCAACGAGCGTGGCCTCTTTGACGCTTGGGGCTTGGTGAACGACGATTTGTGGGGGCTTATTTAGCACTATTAGATCATCATCTTCGTAGATGATTGGGATATCAAAATTTACTTCATACTCATTTTGTACCTCTTTTTTTGGGGGAAAATTTACGCAAACTTCATCATTTTCGCTTAAAACAAAACTTGGTTTTGAGACTGGTTTTAAATTTACGCTTACGAGAGAATCTTTTATCAAATTTAAAGCTTGATTGCGTGAAATTTGAAGTTCCTGCGCTACTGCAACGTCTAGTCTTGAGCTATTTAAAACATTAAATTTAACCAAAATCAAAGCCTTGTTTGTGATATAATCTAGCCCAAAAATTAAGGTTTGCTTCTTGATAAAACTAGATCGGCGTATTTTAACACATTTTGATTTTATTCAGCCGTTTTTAATAATCCCAATCATAGCCATCTCTTACATCCTAGTTTCCGAAGCAAACGACGTCTTAGCAAACAAACAGCTTGTATATTTTGGCATTGGTTTTATTTCATTTTGTGTAGCATTTTTACTGCCCATTAGGCGTATCGACTGGATCATTCCGATGTTTTACTGGGTCTGCATCGTGCTACTTTTAAGCGTTGATCTCTTTGGCGTTAGCAAACTAGGAGCTAGGCGCTGGCTAGAAATTCCCTTCGTTCACTTCACACTTCAGCCATCAGAGCTGATGAAGCCAGCCTTTTTGCTGATGCTAGCCTATCTCATTAAACAGCGTCCTCCAGAAGCTAATGGATACGGAGTAAAAGATTTTTTAAGACTTAGTTTTTATATACTTTTACCATTTGTGCTCATCATGAAAGAGCCTGATCTTGGCACTGCACTCATACTTTTGATAGTTGGCTACACTATTCTTTTTGTCATCGGCGTAAATAAGAAAATTTGGATAACTATCATCCTTGCGATAGGCTTTTTGGTACCAGTTTTGTATGAAAATTTACATGACTATCAAAAAAAAAGAATTCACGATTTCATCGCTGAAGAGCCAAGCTATCACGTCAAACAAAGCATCATCGCCATAGGTAGCGGCGGACTCAAAGGCAAGCCAAAAGATGAGGCAACTCAGACGCACTTTAAATTTTTGCCAATCGCCACTAGTGATTTCATCTTTGCCTACAATATCGAGCGTTTTGGTTTTTATGGTGGATTGTTTCTACTTGGGCTTTATGGAGCACTTATAACACATCTTTTAAGTTTAAATTACGGCCTAAAAAACGACTATTTTACACAAGTTACCACCACGGGGATTGCTGCGCTAATCTTCGTTTACGTTGGTGTAAATGTCTCGATGACGATCGGTTTTGCACCAGTTGTGGGCGTGCCACTGCCATTTTTTAGTTACGGCGGAAGTAGCTTTGTTACATTTATGGTGCTTTTTGGGATTTTGCAAAATTTGCTAACTTTTAGATTTGATAGAACTTATAGCTTTATAAAAATTCACTTCTAAAATTTTCTCCACAAGTATTAAATATATAGTTTTTACTCTATCTTTTTTTGTATTTTTTGATGCAAGAATTTATGGCATTTATAAGATATTTTATATCCTCTTTTGTATGCGTGTAGTGAATGCTAACACGTACCCAGCCAGGTTTTTCGTCAAAAATAGTATTATCTTTTAAATTAAGCAAATCATGTCCATACGGCCCAGCACAATCACAGCCTGCACGTGTTTGGATACCAAAATCACTACTTAAACTAGCAGCAAAATCATAAGGCGAAATGCCTTTTACATTAAATGCAAAAATGGGCAATCTATCTAAATTTTCAGGGCAATAATTTATCACCTCATCTATCTTTTCTAGCTCTTTGCAAAACATCTCGCCTAGCTCACATTCAGCTGCTTTTATATTATTAAGTCCGATTTCATTTCTTAGCTTGTAGGCTAAATTTGCACGCATTAGTTGCACTATCGGTGGCGTGCCGCCCTCTTCTAAATTTTCAACTTCACTAGTAAAAATATGTGATGTCCTGCTTACATACTTGACTGTGCCTCCAGCTGCAAATGTAGGCAAATTTTTACAAAGCTCTTTTTTGATAGCCAAAAGCCCGCAACTCCCAACTCCGCCAAGTAGCTTGTGAGGCGAGAGAAACAGTGCGTCAAAATATCTGCAATCAACATTTTCATAAGCACTAAGAGTGGCCACGTCAAGAGCCAAAACGCCATTATATTTTTTAATCAGCGAGTAAATTTTTTTATAATCAGTTTTAACGCCAGTGACGTTTGAGGCGGCACTAAAGCTAGCTATTATCTTTCTTTTTGCATTTTGCTTTAATGTGTTCTCAAGCATCGCATAATCTATCTCATTATTTTCATCAAGCTCTATACGTTTTATATCACAAAGCCCTTCTCTTAAGCTAACTTCAACAGAGTGATGCTCATAAGGGCCAATGATCGCTAATGGCAAGTTTAAATTTCTTAAATTTGCTTCACCGATCAAGGCTCTTGTAGCTGGTGAGATATAAATTCCCACTATCTCCTGAAATTTCTTTATCGCAGCCGTTGCTCCTTGACCAGTCGCGATAAGATAAAAACTATCGTCAAGGCCCAATAAGCTTTTTAACTCAGCTCTTGCGTTTTCATAGCATTTTTGCGTTAACGCTGCGCTTGAACTACTATCAGAGTGAGTGTTTGCGTAGGTTTTTAAAAATTTTAAAATTTCATCTTCAATGGGCTTGTAAGCAAGACCTGAAGCCGTGTAGTCAAAATAGTAAAGGCCTTCTTTTAAAATGATATTTTTTCTTACTTCATCGATATTTAGCAATGTTTTCCTTTTTTTAAAGTAGGGATTATAATGAAATTTTCATAAAAAAGCTTGCAAAGCGAGTGTCTTTTAAAGTAATAATTTTCTTTGTAAATTTTCTATATTTTTCTTTATCGTGCCATCTTTATAGATAGCAGATATTAAGGCGATCATGTCTGGTTTTACTTTAGCAACACTTGCAATGTTGCTAGAGTTTATGCCGCCTATTACGCAAACATTCATTCCCATTTCTTTTGCTTGTGATATAGTTTGAGCCTTGCAAAGTGGCGCATTTGGTTTTGTTGGGCTTTTAAACATCGCTCCAAAAGCCATATAGCTAGCACCATTTTGTTTTGCCCTAATGGCAAGCTCCAAGCTATCATAGCAGCTAACTCCCACGTAAGCATCATCTCCTAAAATTTCAAACGCCTCTTTTATGCTCGCATCATCTTTTCCCAAATGCACGGACTTTGCCCCTATATGAGCAGCAAATAAAATATCATCATTTACGATAAATCTAGCTCCAAATTTTTCGCATAGGTTGAAAATTTCACTAGCTAGCCTCTTATCTTTGGGTATTTTTTTAGAGCGAAATTGAAAAAATTTCACCCCACACTCTAAAATTTCTTTAGTGTATTGCAAGGCTAAATTTTCAGGCATCAGCACATCGTCGCTAATCGCGTAAATTTCAATCACTTATGCCAACTTTATGATTTAGTAGACGTTTGCCAAATTTTGTCGTAATTGCATTTTTAATAGCATTTAAAATGTATCTTTTGGCTAGTTTTATGGCCTCTTCTTTGGTGTGTCCATTTGCCAGCAAGCAGGCCAGCGCACTTGCAAAGCTACATCCAGCCCCGTGCATGATCTCTGGTTTTATCAAAGGTTCGTTAAATTTAAGCACATCACCATTTTTTTTAAAAAGAGTATCTTCGCAAATTTCTGCAACCATGCTTCGCTTTAAGATCATATCGCAAGGCAAATTTTTGCTATCAAGCTCTAAAACTTTAGCTTCATCGATATTTGGTGTGATGATATCTGCAAATTTAAAAAGCTCTTTTAAGCTTACTATCGCATCGTCTTCGAGAAGTTTTGAGCCTGATTTTGCTACGCAAACTGGGTCTATTACTATTTTGATGCCTTGCTTATGAAATTTTTCAAGCCAAAAACCAACGCAGGATATAAGCTCTTTATTAAAAAGCATTCCAACCTTGATAGCGTCTATATTTAGCTCCTCGTCTACCATTTTGATCTGTTCATTTAGATTTGTAACATTTGTAGCAAAGATATTGCTAACGCCATTTGTATTTTGTGCCGTAAGAGCCGTAATAGCTGTCGCTGCGTAGCAAGAAAATGCCTCGCATGTCTTAATATCAGCCTGCACGCCAGCACCACCAACACTATCACTTCCTGCAATAATTAATATATTTTTCATCTATCTCCCATACAACCTGAAATTTTATCAACACTAAAAGGATCATCGACTTTCCAAATGCTTGAATACTTCTTAATGCTATTTTTTAATGCATCCACTAGATAATTCACCTCTTCTAACGTATGCGTATAGTGAAGTCCGGCCCTTACCCAGCCTGGCTTATGGGTAAATAGTGCATCTTCTTTTAAATGAAGCAAATCATGCCCATACGGTCCAGCACAAGAACATCCTGCACGCGTTTGAATGCCATATTCTTTGCTTAAAACTTTGGCTAGTTCATAAGGTGAAACACCATTCACATTAAAAGCAAATATCGGCAAACGCTTTATGTTGTTTGGATGATAGCACGTAAGCTCAGAAATTTCTGCTAGTCTTTTCTCAAAATACTCTCCAAGCTCGCTCTCGTTTTCATATATTGTCCCAAACCCTATCTCATTTCTCAGCCTATAAGCCAAATTTGCTCTTATGAGTCCTAGAATAGGCGGTGTACCAGCCTCTTCTAGCTGTTCGCTATCTTTTACAAATATAGCATAGTTTTTGCTAACATAACTTACCGTTCCACCGCCAGCAAACGTCGGTTCATCTGAGTTTGCAAGTATCTTTTTTATAGCAAGTAGCCCACAACTTCCTACTCCACCAAGCAATTTATGTGGCGATAAAAAAAGAGCATCAAAATAGTCGCAATCAATATTTCCATAAGCACTAAAGCTTGCCGCATCAAATGCCACAATGCCACCATAAGACTTTACAAGAGTATAAATTTTTCTATAATCACTTAAAACCCCTGTCACATTTGAAGCCACACTAAAGGTTGCGATGATCTCACGACCGACATTTATCCTTAAAATTTGCTCCAAATGATTAAAATCTATTTCTCCATTTTTATCAAGCCTGATACGCTCAACCTCGCAAAGTGCTTGCCTAAAGCTTATCTCATTTGAATGGTGCTCATAAGGCCCAAGCACTACGAGCGGAGAATTTTCATTTGGCTTTAACGCATATCTTTTTTTTAATGCTGGTGATGCATAAATGCCTAAAATTTCTTGGAATTTCTTTATCGCACCGGTAGCTCCATTGCCACAAGTAAAAAGATAAAAGCTCTCATCAAGTCCTAGCAAGCTTTTTAATTCACGTCTTGAATCTTCATAAGTTTGAGCGGTTTTATAGGCGTTTGATGAGCTGATAGAGTGCGTATTTGCGTATGTTTGGAGTATTTTTGCCATCTCATCTTCGATAGGTTTATAAGCTAGCCCTGAAGCTGTAAAGTCAAAATAATAAATACCATTTTTTAAAATTATATTTTCTCTAATATGCTCTAAATTTACCAAATCACAACCCTTGTTTTTTGCGTAGCATTATAGATTACTTTAGCTAAAATATACTACAATGCCCAAATAAAGGAGCCAATATAAAAGCTTTAAAATCAACATTTGAGCGAATGAAACACCTTGATATAAATGAACTTATTAAATTTCATCTCGTCTTTGATGAGTTTGATTTAAAGCACTCATATTATGATGTTTTTGAAGCGATCGAGGCTGAAATTTTAAATAACTTCTTAGCCTTGATGCCAAAATTTTACTTCGAATCCGATACAAACGATGCTATAAAATCTGCCCTCATAAAACTCGCACGAAGCGATAGAAAAAAATTTAGCGTACATAAAATTTTACCTCAAAGCCTAGCTAGCAAAGTCTATGCAAAGCTTTTTGAAAAAAATTTTTTACTGCTTGAAAAAAGCAGAGAAGTACTTCCAAAAAGATCAAAAAACCAAATGCTAAAAAAAGAAGAAAGGGGCTATAAAGTTGAGGATAAAATACATTTTAATAGCCATTTTTCAAGGTTTTGGTTTAGATTTATAGAGCCAAATTTAAGCTTGCTAAAAGCTGGCAAAAATGATGAAATTTTAACCATCATAAAAAAGGAATTTGACGAATATGCAAGCCTTGGATTTGAAATTTTATGCGGTGAACTTATGGCAAAAAAATTTCTGATTAATGGCGTATTTTTAAGTAGCTTTTGGAGCAGGAATATAGAGCTTGATATGCTGTTAAATATAGGTGGCAAGATCATAGTCGGCGAGGCAAAATACAAAGAGAGAAAAGTTTGTAAAAACGTGCTAAATTTACTATTGAAAAAATGTGAAAAACTAAATATCAAGCCAGATATTATTGCTCTTTTTTCGAAGAGTGGATTTAGTAGCGAGCTAAGAAATCTAAAGGATGAAAGGCTAAGGCTTTATGAAATTAGCGATTTTGAGGAACTTTTAAAATGAACGAACACGATATCCAAGCTGGCTTAAAAAGCCTGATAGAGCAGACTTATCTGATAGAAAACGAATATAAAAATTTAACATCATCTTACGCAAACTTGCAAAATTTCATTAAAGATATCGTGGAAATTTTGCCAAATGCTATCTGGGTGTTAGATGAAAATGATGAGATTTTTTTACAAAACTCAGAAGCAGTAAGACTTGGTAAAATTTTTAAAGAGATACCAAAAAAAGAGGGCGAGATAAATGTAGATGGGCAAATTTATCTTTTTAAAACAAGCTCTAAAGACAATAAACTAATAATCTCTGCAACAAACATAACAGTAGAAAAACGCACCGAGCGTCTTGCCTCAATGGGTCAAGTAGCAGCTCACTTAGCCCACGAGATCAGAAATCCGGTAGGCTCTATCTCGCTTTTAGCTTCGACACTGCTTAAAAGAGCCGATGAACGCATACAACCTATCGTAAATCAAATACAAAAAGCTACATGGCGAGTCGAACGCATAATAAAAGCTACACTACTTTTTACAAAAGGTCTTAACATAAATGCACAAATTTTTGACTTTTCGCAACTTAAAAAAGAGTGCGAAGAGGCTATAAATTTTTATGACTATTCAAAGGATATTAAATTTAGCCTAGAATTTCCAGATGGCAAATATACGGGCGATCTTAATCTACTAGCCATCGTCTTTCAAAATATTTTATTTAACGCTATTGATGCCATCGAAGAGAGCGATGATGATGAAGGAGAGATCATTTTAAGCTACGAAAAAACACCAAGTGAGCATAAATTTATCGTTTACGATAGTGGCGAGCCTATCAAAGACAAAGCCATAGTCTTTGAGCCATTTAAAAGTAGCAAGCTAAAAGGAAACGGCCTTGGACTACATCTTTGCTTACAGATCATAGAGGCTCACAAAGGCAGTATCGAGATCACACTAAATCCAAAAACATTTTGCATAAATTTACCAATAAAGGAGAAAGAATGAACATACAAAACGAACTTGAGGCTTTTAAAAAATCTCTTCAAACGCTTGATTTAAGAGAAATTTCAAACGATGGAGCAAAAAATGTTGCATTTATCTGTATCGATATGATAGAAGCATTTGCTGGCAGTGGTGCGCTCGCCAGTCAAAGAGTAGCCGCCTTATCAAAAGGGATCGCGACACTTTTTGATAGAGCGTGGAGAGATTTTGGTTTTAGAAATTTTATCCTTATAGAAGATAGGCACACCAGTGATTCAAAAGAATTTGAGAATTTTCTACCACATGCCATACTTGATACAAATGAGATAAAAACCGTAAAAGAGATAGAAAATCTAAGCTTTTTTAAAGAGTTCAAGACATTTTATAAAAACTCTTTAAGCATTGCGTTTAATAAAAAATTTGAGAAATTTTTAGAGCAAAACCCACAAATTGACACTTTTGTTATTACTGGAGATTGCACTGATATGTGCGTTTATCAGTGTGTTAGTTATCTTAAACTACGAGCCAATGAATACAATAAAAAAGCAAGACTTATCGTACCGTTTGATCTTACGCAAACGTACGATATACCAGGACACAATGGCGATTTTTACCACGAGATGTTTTCTCTTCATATGAAGCTAGCACTTGGCGCTGATGTGGTAAAGAGTATTAAATTTTAAAGCTTGCTTGAAATATTTATGAGCCTGTTTAGCTCGTCAAATTTAAAGCTAAGCTCGTATTTATCCGATACGATTTCATTAGGACTTTCGCTAAATTTCATATCACAGCTTAGCAAAAGTCCTTTTATAAAGATTTTATGATCCAGCTCGTAACTGCTTAAACACTCATTTACTACGCTCAAAATCTCATTTGCTAGCACTGGCTCTTCAAAGACTATATCCGCTCTAAATGCCACATACGCCGCTCCTCCCTCGTACTCTATCCTATAATAATTTTGCTCATCAAAAGCGGTGCAAAGAACCATACTAATCGTGTGACCATTAAAATTTTCATCCAGCTCAAATCGTGGCGTGCTAAATGCACTAAGTCCAAATTTCTCGCCAAACTCCCGTGCTTTATTTGCAAGCTCGAGCAAACGCTCATCAAAGCCATTTATATTTTCATAACCCCAAAGCCACGTATTTGACGAGAAGCTTTCAGAGCCAATAAACTGCATGTCAAACTCACGCCCATCAAAGTAAATTTTGCCACTATCAAAATCAACCTGCCAGTTGCTACCTTCAACAAGTAGCTTAAATGCACGTTTTTGAAGTAATGTCGATTTGCCGACACATGCGCTAAAAAGCTCGCTCCAGTTACTTTTATCTATGCCAAGCTTATCTAAAAACATCGCTTCTCCAGGCATTAGCAAGCTATTGCTTGAAGTGCTTTTTCTTTAAAGCTGTCATTTACAACAAATTTTGTCTTATAGACAAAAATTTGAGCCGTATTTTCATTTTTTATCTTAATAACAAGGCGTTTATCGTTGTGTGTGCCACTTTTTATATGTTCGTTATAGCCAAGATTATAAAGATTAGTGATCTTATCTTTGCTAAGCTCACTAAGGCATAAAAGTACCTCTAGCTCAGCATACTCTCTTGCTTTTTGAGGGGCGCTCGCCTCTTCATTTTTAGAAAATTTAGAGTTTTGTTTTAGCTTTCTTGTTTTAAAGTCTAAATTTTGCGCATCTTCTAGGCTATAAACCTCGTTTAAATTTGTCCTTACAAATTGATCATCTTTTGTGATATTTATCCTAAAAGCATAAGGTAGGTCGCGTTTTGCTTCATCTTTTACTATATCTTCGATGTTGCCAAGCTCTCTTTCAAAGACTGCGATCTCGATATTTCCGTGAAAATCAAGCACGTTTATAGTGCCCATTTTCTTGCCACTTTTGGTTATCCTTGTGCTAAAGTCCTCGATCTTACCAACGACTAAAATTTCAGCGCTTTGCGGCAAGCTCTCAAATTCTGAGCTTAGAGTGTATTTTATCTTGTTGATCTCGTCTTTATAATCATCAAGCGGATGGCCTGAGAGGTAGATACCAACGCTCTCTTGTTCAAATTTTAAAATTTGTTTGATGTCAAATTCATCATTTATAGTGACAAAATTTATCCTCACATCGTTCATGCTCTCATCTTCGCCGAATAAACTCTCAACTGCATTTTTACGGATCTGCGCAGCACTTTTGCAAGCTTCTATGATATTTTCTACATTTTGCATAAGCATCTTACGACTAAAGCCAAACTCATCAAAACATCCAGCTTTTATAAGGCTTTCAAAGACCTTTTTATTTACTTTAAAAGGATCTATCCTTGAAACAAAGTCATCCATACTCTTAAATTCGCCATTTGCTTCACGCTCAGTGATAATATTTTCAATAGCCGCTCCACCAACGCCTTTAATCGCGCCAAGCCCAAATATAATGCCGTCGTGACCCTCATTTTTCACGACGCTAAATTCCTTGCTTGATTTATTGATAGATGGCGGCAAAATTTCTATATTTATGCGCTTGATCTCATCGATATAACGCACAATCTTATCGACGTTGCTCTCTTCGCTTGTAAGAAGTGCAGCCATAAATTCAGCCGGGTAATAAGCCTTAAGATAAGCCGTTTGAAATGTGACGTAGGCGTAGGCGGCGGAGTGAGATTTATTAAAGCCATATCCTGCAAATTTTACAATTAGCTCGAAAAGATCGTCTGCTTTTTGTCCATTTAGCCCTTTTGCCTCAGCGCCTTTTACAAACTCGCCCTTTAGCCTGTCCATCTCTTCTTTGATCTTTTTACCCATCGCACGGCGTACAAGGTCCGCCCCGCCAAGGCTAAAGCCGCCTATGGCTTGAACGATTTGCATAACTTGTTCTTGATAGACGATCACGCCGTATGTTGGCGCAAGGATCGGCTCAAGCTCTTTAAATGAGTAGGTTATCTCCGCCTCACCATGTTTTCTTTTGACGAAGTCATCAAGCATACCACTTTCCATCGGTCCTGGGCGGTAGAGCGCTAGCATCGCGACGATATCCTCGAAGCAGTCCGGACGCAAGCTAGTTCCTAGCTTTCTCATGCCCTCGCCCTCGATTTGGAAAATTCCTATCGCTTGGCCGCTTTGTATCATTTTATAAACATTAGAATCGTTTTTATCGATCTGCTCCCAAATAATATCCTTGCTAGTTCGTTGTTTTACTAGCTTTATGGCATTATCGATAACCGTTAGCGTTTTTAGTCCAAGAAAGTCAAATTTAATTAAATCAACATCCTCAAGATATTTAAGGCTATACTGCGTAACATAGCGATCTTCTGGGCTGTTTGGCTGACGAAATAGCGGAGTTTTGTTCCATAACTCCTCATTTGAGATAACGACACCTGCTGCGTGCTGGCCGGCATTTCTATTTAGTCCCTCAAGGTCAAGTGCAAATTTCCAAATTTTAGCTGCCTTTGGATTTTGACTTATTAGTTCAGCTATCTTTGGCTCTTTTTCATAAGCATCTTTTAGCGTAATGCCTAGTTCATCAGGTATTAACTTTGCCATCGCATCAGCTTCGGCGTAAGGCATATCACAAACCCTAGCAACGTCTCTAATGACACCTTTTGCGAGCAATTTACCAAAGGTAATAACGCCAGCAACGTTAAATTTTCCATATTTTTGCGTAACATAGTCAATTATCTCGCCGCGTCTACTTTGACAAAAATCCACGTCAATATCTGGCATGCTAACACGCTCTGGGTTTAGAAATCTCTCAAAAAGTAGGTTGTATGGGATCGGATCAAGGTCAGTGATCTTTAGTGAATAAGCGACCAAGCTGCCAGCCGCAGAACCACGTCCTGGACCAACTGGCACACCTCTACTTTTAGCCTCATTTATGAAGTCCCAAACGATCATCATATAGCCTGGGAAATTCATTTTATTTATGATGCCAATCTCTATCTCAAGGCGCTTTTTGTATTCGTCATGTAAATTTTCAGGGACAAATTTTAGCCTCTCTTCAAGCCCCTTTCTACATTCATATTCAAAAAATACAGCATCATTTTTAAAACTATATCTATTTTTAGGCTCTGGAAGTGTTAAATTTCTCTCCTTGGAGCACTCAAGTGTAAATTTAAAATTTGGCGGAGTTGGGTTGCCAAGTTTGATCTCAAGATTGCACTTATCCACGATCTCTTGGGTATTTTCTATCACTTCAGGGATATCTAAAAATAGCTCACTCATCTGCTCTTTGCTCTTAACAAAAAACTCATGAACGCTGTGACGAAGTCGGTTTGGATCATCTAAAGTTTTGTTCATCGCGATACACATAAAAACCTCATGCGCGTCAGCTCGCTCTTTAAAAGTGTAGTGAGTATCGTTTGTGGCGATGACCTTTATGCCAGTCTCTTTGGCGATGCGCAAAATATCATCATCAATGCGTTTTTGATCGCCGATGCCATGACGCATGATCTCAAGATAAAAGTCATCTCCAAAAATTTCTTTATACTCAAGCGCGACCTCTTTTGCTCTCTCATAGCCCTTTGCGCCAAATTTGACGTTACGATCGCTTAAATTTAAGTGCCAACTCACCTCACCCTGCAAGCAAGCAGAGCTACAAACCAAGCCCTCGCTATGCTCTTTTAATATCTTTTTATTAATGCGAGGATAGTAGTAAAAGCCCTCGATGTAGCTCATGGAGCTAAGATACATCAAATTTTTATAGCCAGTCTCGTTTTTGGCGATTAGTATAAGGTGAAAACGCTGCTTGGTGCTCTTATCATCAAGCTGCTCGCCGTTATGCACGTAGGCTTCGATGCCAATTAGCGGTTTTATCCCCTCTTTTTTCATCGCCTTGTAAAAATCTATCGCTCCAAACATATTGCCGTGATCAGTAATCGCCGCTGCTGTGTCGCCTCTATCATGAAGTACGTGGGCTAGCTCTTTTATCTTGTTCGCTCCGTCAAGAAGGGAGTATTCGGTGTGTAAATGCAGGTGTGTAAAGCTAGAATTTTCACTCATTTTTTATCCTTTTTTAATGAGTGGATTTTACAAAATTTTGGCTAATAAGGTGCTTGATGAAAACTTAATGGGAGCTTTAAAATTTATAGAATTTGTAGTTTGTGGCTAAGAACGAAGCGCGCTATCATCTGACACACTATGCTATTAAGGTCTTGTAAATTTTAAAATTTATGAACGAGTAATTTCAACTCTAAAATTTTAGTTAAGCGGTCAGTGAAGCCAAAATTTAGTAGTCAAATCTTGCGAGTGAGTGGAATTTTAAAATCTATAAAGTGAAAAAGAATTAGATCGCGGACTAAGCCGCAATCCATTATAAATAAACTGGGATATTTGTGTGTTCTAAGAAAAATCTCGAAGTGCCACCAAGCACCATTTCCATAAGACCATTTTCACCATATCTGCTAGCAACGATTAGATCAGCATTTCTATCAATAGCTGCTTTTAAAAGTGCTTCACCAGGTATCATCGTGGTAGCGATCACTTCAAAAGTGGCTGATATGCCATGAATTTTGAAGTACTCTTCAAGCTTTTTAAGATTTAGCTCGGCATTATCACCAAGGCTTGCTTTTGAGGTAATGCACTGAACCTTTTTTGCCTTTTTTAAAAGATCGATCGAGCCTGTTAATGCTCTTGAGCTTTGTGTCGTACCAGTCCAGCTTACAAGGATATTATCGGCTTTAAACTCACGCATTTTTCTAGGGATTACAATCGCATTTTTACCGCTTTTTAAAACAGCTGACTCAAATGTGCCAGTGATCTTTCCATCAAGTGGCACAGCAGCCACCACTAGATCGCAAAATTTACTCTCTTGCTCCACTATCGCGCTTCTTTTGCCACTATGAATAGTAAAATTTGCAGTGCAAACATCTTCAATGATTTCACTAGTTACTTTTATGCCAAGCTCAGCACAAATTTTATTGAAAATTTTCTCATTCTCTTCATGCTCGACAGCTAGTTCAGATTTAGCTGATTTTAGAAATTCTTCAAAAAGCACTCCTCCACGAAGCGTCATTTTCATATTATAAACTACGCTTGGGTCAAGCTGACAAGTCATAATTTCCATATGTGTGTTAAACCACTGAGCAACCTTTAGGGCACCATAAATTCTTGGCTCGATATCGTCTCCAGCTCCTATTGGAAAAAGCAACTTTTTGTATTTCATCATCTGTCCTTTAAAATTTATTCAACCAAAGAGAGCGAAATTTTATTTCCTTTTTGCTCGCTCACACATACTTTGACCTGATCACCTACATTTAATGGAGCTTTTATCTTCGAGATATGAAGCAAGCCATCAATGCCATCTTTTAGCTCGATAAACACACCAAAATCAACCACACTCTTTACAGTTCCAAAAAACTCATCACCGATATTAAAATTTGGTTTTGAACGCTCTTTGTCGTGTTTAAACGGCTTTTTGCCAAATGAACGTCCATTGTCTTTTGAAGTGATAGAGATGATGTAATCTTTTGCGGCATCGACATTTTTCTTTGCTCCACCAGCGATTTTTACCTCGCCTTTTTCTCTATCAAGATCGATTGAAACTTCAAATTTTTCAATGATCTCTTTTATGGTTTTTCCAGCTTGTCCGATGATGTCTACAATTTTGCTTGGATCAACACTAAATAGCTCAAGCTTTGGAAGCACATCTTCATTTATTTCTATATTTTTATCAGCTTCTGTCATCAAAGATAAGATATGCTCTCTACCACGTTTTGCTTGATAAAGTGCCTCTTTTAGCACTTCTAAACTAATGCCACCAAGCTTAATATCCATCTGAAGTGCTGTGATACCATCGCTTGTACCTGCTACTTTAAAGTCCATATCGCCATCGTGATCTTCAAGTCCCATGATATCTGTTAGCACTGCGTGTTTATCGCCTTCAAATATTAATCCCATAGCGACACCAGCGACAAGTTTTAAAGTATTTACGCCAGCTGCTCTAAGTGCAAGCGAGCCACCGCAAACGCTAGCCATAGAGCTTGAGCCGTTACTCTCTAAAATTTCTGAAACGACTCTTATTGTGTATGGCGAAGCTAGATCGATACTTGGCGCAAGGGCACGTTTGGCTAAATTTCCATGTCCAAGCTCACGTCTACCAGGAGCTTTTAGTGGACTTGCCTCACCTACGCTAAAGCCTGGAAAGTTGTAGTTAAACATAAATTTCTCTACAAAAGGTACTTTTTCAGTTAGGATGTCATACATTTGAGCGTCACTGTCAGTGCCAAGAGTAGTGACAACTAGGGCTTGTGTCTGTCCTCTTGTAAAGAGGCATGAGCCATGTGCATTTGGAAGCACATTTGTTTCGATACTAATAGGCCTAACCTCTTCAAGACCACGTCCATCGGCCCTTACACCCTCGTTTATGATCTGCTCTCTAACGATTTTCTTTTTATATTTGCCAAGGACATTTGTGATGACAGCCTCATCCCAGCCCTCTTTTTGAGCGACCTCATCGCTTGAAATTTGTTTCGCGATCTTGCTAAGTTCGCTCGCGCGCTCGCTTTTTGCCATTTGATTGATAGCATTTTTGACTTCAGCTTTATAAAATTTATCGATGTAAATAGCGATATTTTCATTTTCTATCTCAGGTTTTAGCTCAAGCGCAGCGTCCTCTTTCTTATGCTCTTTGAAAGCTTCTTCGTAAGCACTGCTAGCTCTTAGTATCGCCTTACCAGCAAAATCAATCGCCTCAACCATCATATCTTCGCTAAATTCATTCATCAGCTGTTTTTGAGCCATACTATCACTTAAGCTTGGATCTATCATCGGCTCGATCGCAACCATCGGGATAAGCTGCGTAGTTTGCTGAGGCAAGCTTCTCATCTCGATCATCAAAAGCTCACCTTTTGTGCCAGCTACATAAAGATCTATCGCACTTTGTTTTAGTTCAGAGTTGCTTGGATTGATCACAAATTTTTCATCTATGTAACCAACTCTAACACCACATACTGGGCGATTTACTGGGATGTCGCTAAGATATAGTGCAACTGAAGCCGCATTTAGACTTACAACTTGTAAATCAACCTCAGGATCGGCTGAAAGTACCATTACAACTATTTGAGTTGGATAAGCATAACCTTTTGGAAAGAGCGGTCTAAGAGATCTATCGATGATGCGAGCTGTTAGCGTTTCAAAGTCGCCTGGCTTTGTCTCGCGCTTAACATAACCGCCAGGAATTTTACCAGCGGCGTAAGCTTTTTCGATGTACTGCACCGTTAGAGGTAAAAAATCCTCCTCAACTTGTGTGTCTTCTCTGGCAACAGTTGCTAAAACGACGGTATTTTTTACCCTTAAAAGCACTGCTCCGCTAGCTTGTTTTGCTACTTTATTAAGATCAAAAATTTCAACCTGATTATTGACTTCTATACTATATTGCATTATTTTTATCTCCTTGTTGTTTTTGTAACGGCAAATAATGAGGGCTCTCTTCTAATATTGACATGATACGCTCACTCGTAGCTTCGATCTTTTTCTCGTAATACGAATCCACATCGATAAAATCGACTATCTTATTTATCGTGTAAATTTCATCGACCATATCATTTAAATTTGTAAAGACATCAGTAGCAATCACTGGCGTCGCGTATGAGATGGATTTTACCTTCACATCAAGCAACGTCTTTATGCAAATGAGTGCCGTCATACCAGTCTCGCACCCCTCATCGATTAGTAAAATATTTTTATCTTTTAGCTCTCCTATCAAATTTCCTTTTCGGTATTTATAAACGTTTTTTAAAATTTTTTCTTCATATTTTCTATGCGCTTCGCCATAAATATAGTCATAGCTTATATTAAAAGCTTTTATAAGCTTATCGTTTAATACTATATCTTCTGTCTCACTAACTATTGCAACGTCGCATTCGCTATTATTTGGCGCAGGTATTGGCTCGCTAAAGAGCATCTCGTAGCTTAAATTTAAACTTCTACAAACTGCATCTGTGAGTATAACTGACTCAAGAGACATACAAACAACTATCGTCTTTTTATCTACGAGCTCTTTTTTTGGCAAAATTTCAATTAGCTTGCTAGCTGCCTCTAATTGATCCTTAAATTTAGCCGTTATCATTTAGTTGGCACTCGATTTTGTACTGCTTTGCGAAAAGTCATAGTGCAAACCGCCCATTGGATAGAAATTTATCGTGAAATAAATACCATTTTTTCTAGTTGATGCTGAGCCGTTTATTGTTGTTGTTGGCTCGACATCTTGTTGATAAATTATCCCGTAATTCCAGCATTTTCTTTGATGAAGCACGCCAACTCTCCAGCTTTTTGTGTAGCTTCGCTCAATATCATATTGCCAGCCGCCAATAAGGCTGTATTGATGAGGTAATTTTACTCCAAGACCACTGGTAAAATAGCTATCTTTTGTTGCACTATTTTTTATTTTGCTATCATTTTTCTTCATCGTATGAAGCATATTTAGCCAAAATAAATCATTTGTGTATGAAAATCCGCTTTGTACCTTTTTAAGCTCTTTACTCTTGTGTGAATACTCAAGCTTATTATAAAGGCTTAAATTTTCAAATGGATATAGATAGATAGCATTTTTTAAATTCGAATATTCATCTTCTTTTGTGTAATATCCTTGAGAAATACTATGTTTTATAATCTTTCTACCATTAGAGTTAAAGAAATACTGAGTCAGATAACCAGAAATTTCTTCCTTGCTCTGCCCTTGAGTCAAGAAATTTTCATACTCATTTAGATTTTTATCATAGATAAACTCATCATCTAAATTTCCTTTTCTATAGCCTGGCAGTAGGTATTCAGCTCCAAAATTTAAAGTGTGATAAAAGCTTTCATACGCTTTTGCAAGATCAGTGTGAATGGTAAATTTGTGGTAATTATTTACAAAATTTGTATGCTTATCTTCTCTTTTATCATCAAATGAATTTATCTTATTCTCGTAATTTATTCTTGAAGCGTATAGATACTCATAAAATGAAAATGTTAAGCTATCATCAAGCAGTGGCACATGCACTGAAGCTGGAAGTGTAAATTCATACTGAGTCGCTCTAACGCCTATCTTTCTATCATATCTATGTGACTGAAGATCGAGTGAATATAAGATATTTGGCAAGACAATATTATCTGTAAATTTATGATACTGAAGCGATGGAAGCTCTTGAAGCGTGTCTTTGTTCTCATTTTTTGAGCCAATCTTTTCAGTGTCTATGTAGTATTTTGCATAAGCACCAAAATAATGATCGTCATTTGCGATGAAGTAGTTAAATTTAGAAGTTACAAGCGAATCATAATCATCATCCCTGCCCTTTAAATTTAAATAATCTATATCATTTAGCTTCGTTGCATCTATCCAAATTCCCTCTTGTAAATCAGCTTCACTAAGGTATCTTATAAGCTTATCTCTTTCGTATTTTAGTCCAATGCCTTTATGTGTTTTATTTTTTAGTTCAGCTTTATTTGAAGTCTCTCCTTTTTGCTTGGCTTGGTAGCTGTTTTTATCAGTAAATGAGCCAAAGCTGATTTCGCCCCTTGAATCAGGCGACTCAGTAAATCTAAACGCACCATAAATTCCAGCACCTCTGTTTGTTCTTATCTGCGGATCAAGCTCGAAGTCCCACTCATTATAAGGTGCAAAATAAATCGGCTGCTTGTAATAAAAACCTTCAGATTTTCCGTATCCAAGCTCAGGCGGCAAAAGACCTGTTCTTCTTGTGGTATCTGTTGAAAAACCAAAATATGGCAAATAAAAAACTGGCACATTAGCTATACGAAAGACTGGGTTAAAAAGATGTAAAAATTTGCTTTGTTTATTTAGCATAGCTGAGCTTGAAGTGATACTCCAGTCAGGATCTTGGACATTACAGCTTGAAACCATCGCTTTTTTAACTCTATAGTACTCACTATCAGAGCTACTTTCATTGCTTCTCATCCATACTTCCATGTCTTTATTCATCATAAAAAGCGACTCAAAAGCAGTGTCATTATTTTTTAAATTTAGCTTTGCATAGTTTGAGCGAGAGACTTCACTCTTGCCCTTCATCATGTTGACGTTACCAAATAGCTCGATAACCGAATCATTTTGATCATAAACTGCACAATCAGCTGTCACAAGGTAATCTTGTGAATACACAACAACATTTTTATTGGCCGTGACAATGCCTTTATCTTGCTTCACATCATCAGCTAATAGCTGCACATCTTGCACTGCTGCACTTAGATTTAAAATACAAACCGGAACTAAAAATAAAATTTTACGCATTTATCACCACTGTTTTTGCTATTTTGTCTTGCCAAGTCTGCCTAGCTGGATTTGCAAATGCCCATGCAAAACCAAGATAAAAACAAGCTTCACTAACTAACCTAAAAATCGCCCTTACTAGGCTTGAAATAAAATTTGGTCTATCTAAAATTTCTACATTAATACACATCGTCTTTGTTAGCATTTGCCCAAGACTCGCACCATAATACCAAACAAAAAATGCATGATAAATAATCTTTAGTGAGACTATTTGCCAAAAGAAATTTAAGGTCAAATTTCTGGCTTCATCATAGCTCATAACCGACAAAAAGGCATCCCAGTAAATGATCAAAAACAAAAAAGAAACAATACATTCATCAATTGAGTAAGCTAGCACTCTTTTTGAAAATGGCGCTAGCGAAATTTCTTCTTTTTCAAGTTTTTCAATTATCTGCATACTCATTTTAATGCCTGCCAGGCAATATCTTTTCTATAATGTGCTCCGTCAAATTTTACATTTTCGCAAAGCTCATAAGCTCTATCACGTGCCTCTTTTATGCTCTTCGCAGTGGCCACGCAGACTAATACTCTGCCACCATCTGCATAAATTTCTCCATTTTGCTCGCTAACACCAGCATAAGCGATGTGAACATCTTTTACATCATTTAAAACTGAAATTTTAGCTTTTGGACTACTTTTATACGGATAGTCCTTACTAGCCATTACGACACCAACTGCAAATTCATCTTTTAAGCTAATAGGCTTTAGCTCGCCCTTTGCAGCATTTAGTAAAATTTCGCTTAGATTTCCGTCAATTAATGGCATCAATACTTCGCACTCAGGATCGCCAAATCTGACGTTAAACTCAAGCACATAAGGCTCATTTTTCACGATCATCAGTCCCACAAAAAGTACTCCACAAAACGGACTGCCCTCGTTTTTCATTCCTTTTAAAGTTGGCTTTACAACCTCTTCTTCGACCCTTTTTATCAGCTCTTTTGAAGCAAGTGGACTTGGAGCATAAGCACCCATGCCACCAGTATTTGGACCTTCATCGTTGTCAAGTAGGCGTTTGTGGTCTTGTGCCACTGGCAAGCTTACAAAATTTTCGCCATCGCAAATGGCAAAAAAGCTTAGTTCAAAGCCGTCCAAAAACTCTTCAACTACCACAAATTTACCAGCATCACCAAAGCTAGCTCCGCTTAGCATGTCACTAACTGCCTCTTTGGCTTCCTCTTTAGAATTTGCGATTATAACGCCTTTTCCAGCGCAAAGTCCGTCAGCTTTTACGACCATCGGCGCGCTTAAGGTATCAATAAATTTAAATGCTTTTTCTTTATCATCTGTGTTTAAATATCTTGCGGTTTTTATATTATTTCTAGCTAAAAAATCCTTCATATACGCCTTGCTAGCCTCAAGTCTAGCAGCTGCCTTGCTTGGTCCAAATATAAGCAAGCCCTCTTTTTTAAAGATATCCACTACGCCTTCACTAAGCGGTGCTTCAGGCCCTACGATAGTTAGGGCAATATCATTTTGTTTAGCAAATTTTGCAAGCTCATAAAAGTCTTTTATCTTTAAATTCTCGCCAAGGCGTGAGGTCGCACCATTTCCCGGTGCAAAGTATAAATTTATATTTTTTTCTTTTTTTAGTTTTAGAGCAATGGCGTATTCGCGGCCGCCACTTCCTATTATGAGAATATTCATTTCATCTCCGTAAATTTAAAAACCCGAGTGGGCGTCGCATAGAAGAGTGGCCCATAAACAAAGCCAATCTTGCAAATAGATGGATACCAAACGGTTGCAACTTCTCGCCTTTTCAGACTCAAACGAAGCCACATCACAAGGCACCCATACCTTTTCGCTAACAAAAAAGTGTTGGACCCCGTAAAATGCTGACTCGCTTCACTCAGGCAATAAAATTATATAAATTCTTTGCTTAAAGTAATGTTTTGGCAAGCGCGATACAGGCGTTTATATCTTGACTTTGGCTCACTATTGGCTCGGTAAATTTTAGCTCTTTTGCAGTGACCTTTCCAATGCTTATCGCTTGATAGCTCTCATCCCAACCAAAATTATTAAGAAAATTTTTGACATTTAGCGGAGAAGCAAAGATCAAAATGCTATTTTTTGGTGGTTTTAGCTCCATTTTGCAAGGATTTAAGACATTTTCATAGGCGACAATCGCTTTTATATTTACGCCGCCATTTTGCAAAATTTCTAAGAAATTTGAAGCACTATCTTTACCTTTTAGATAAAGAACTTTTTTGCCTTTTAAAAGTAGCAAAATTTCTCTTGCGAAGTCATCTCCGTGAGCGTTCTTTCCGGTATAAATTTCACTAAATCCAAACTCTCTTGCGGCTGCCGCACAACTATTTGCGATGGCAAAGACTGGCAAATTTATAGCTTTTATATTGTTAAATTTTAATGCATTAAAAGCATTTTTAGAAGTGGCTACCAGCACGTCATAGCCGCTTAAATTTAGTTCAAATTTTAAAAACTCTATCTTGCTAACGCTTAAATTTACAATGCTCTCATCAGTCGTTTTTGTATTTGAAATAAGATAAATTTTACGCAACTCTTTTTAACCTAAAAAATGATATCAACGCAAGTAATGTGCAAGCTAAAATAACAATAGAAGTCGAATAAAATATATCACCAAGCCCAACTAGCGGAGAGACTACGCCACCTAAAAAAAATGGGCAAAATCCAAGTATCGCTGAGGCTGAGCCTGCGTATTCTCTGCCTTCATTCATGGCTAGCGATGAAGCAGTTGGCAAGACAAATCCTGTAAAAAGAAGTAATAAGAAAAATGCGATAATGATGCCGATCACTTCAAATTTAAAACAAAGCATGAAAGCAATAAAAACGCTAGCAAACAAGGTGCCAAAAAGTCCAGTTTTGAGCGCTTTTCTCTCATTTAAAAGACTAGCAAGCCTTGCTCCTATAACAAGTCCTAAACCATTTGAAGCAAAGCAAAAGCTATAGCTTACTGGACTTAAAGAATAAAATTCTTGAAATATAAACGAAGATGACGCTATATAGGCAAACATCGCACCCATCGCAAATGTCTGAATGCTTACAAAAAGCATAAATTTTTTCTTTCTTAAAATTTTGCCAAAAACACTATAAGTCACTAGCAAAGGCATTTTTAAGCGATTTGACTGACTTAAGCTCTCTTTGAAATAAAAATTTGCTATAAAAAGCAAAATACCAATGATAGTAAGTGCCATAAAGATACCACGCCAGTCGGTAAATTTAAGTAGCAAGCTGCCACCAATTGGCGAGAGTATCGGAGCAAGACCATTTACAACCATCATAAGACTAAAAAATTTAGTCATTTCATGACCCTTATAAAGATCACTCACAACAGCCCTTGAGATGACTAAGCTGCCGGCACTTGCAAGCCCTTGAATAATTCTCATAAAGATAAAAAACTGGATATTTTGTGCAAAAAATATAAAAATAGTGCTTATAGTATAGACGATGAGCGAGATGGTAAGGGGCAATTTTCGGCCAAATTTATCGCTTATTGGACCAACTATGAGCTGACCTATGGCTAAGCCTGCCATCGATGTCGTGATCGTTAATTGTGTAGCTGTAACGCTTGTTTTAAACCACTCAGTAATAGCCGGAAGTGCTGGCAAATAAAGATCTGTCACAAATGGTCCAAAGGCAGAGAGAGCACCTAAAAATAGCAATAAAAATAGTTTGGAATTTTCTTTTTTCATAGTTTTTCTTTAAATTTTAAAAGAGATTATATTATGACTTTGCTTTTTGGGTTATTAAGGGTAAATTTAACGTGATTTATAAAATATAAAAGCCCCAAAATTAGGGCTTAGTATTACATTTTGTCTTTAGTAACGATTAAGAGCATTTTAAATTTATCTTTTATCTTTAATCCGTGTGGTATTTTGCCTGGAAGCACTATGGTATCGCCTTTTTTGATATCAAAATGTTCATCACCAATAGTTAGCTTCATCTCGCCATCAAGTGCGATAAGTAGTGCATCGCCTGGAGCTGCGTGAGTTGAGAGCTCTTGGTCTGTGTCAAAACTAAGTAATGACATTGAGCCGTTTTCGTTCTTTACGAGCGTTTTGCTCACGATTTTGCCTTTTTCGTATTCCACTGCATCAACTAAGCTAAAAATAGCTGCCTTAGGTAAATGATCTATCATTAAATCCTCCTTAAAATCAATTGAAATATATTTCGTTGGTTCGTTAAAAACTAGCTTGCGCCACACTTTTTTCTCTATCAGGCAAGCTTGCTCATTGCATATATGTATCTGCTTTTCGCCGTAGTATAGGCTAGCACCACCCTCCACAACCCATGCGAGGCTGTCGCAAAACAGCATCTCATGATCTAGCTCCTCGTCCTCGTCAAATGCGTATATATCGACGCTTGCGTTTTTGTTTTGAAAGAGCCTTTTACTAACGACGCTTTTTTCTACTATACTTGTGTCTTTGTCTAGACTATAGATTTGACTCATTTTATATCCTTTTTTTGCAAAATTATAAAAGGTTAAGAGCCAAATTTCATTGACCAATGTTAATAAAAAGAGAAAATATATCCTAATTAAAACTAGTGCATATCAAGAAGTTCCCTTTACAGAAAATTCCATAAAGGAATTTGGCCACTCAATAATTACCATATCATATTTGTTTCTTTGATTCTATAACGGTATCTTTTTAGTTTCTGTTTTTAATATGCATAGCCCGGCTTCCTTGCCGTAGTTTCGTAAGCTTCGTTAAGTACTGATCCAATACCCATTTGATGGAATTTTTTATGCCAATTACAAAAAATATCTGCACAATCCTTGCTGGTTGAGGTTAATACAACAAAACCAACCGACTCATCATTTTATATGACAAGCAAGAAAATATTTTTCTGTGAATCACAAATATACTCTTCTGTGCTTTCCGGCATTCCAAACCATTCTGAAAGGTCATATAATATCTCTCTTGATGCACCTTCCTTTTCCAGTTCATCTTCAACTTTTTTTATTTTTATATCAATTTGCTCTTCCACAACTTCTATACTTTTAAATGTATACCTTTATTTCTTAAATTTTCTATGCAATCAGCCAGATATTCAATATTATGCTCTTTGTAAATTGGACTGCTTATAATTTCCTCTTTAAGATTATTGTACTTTTCTGCCGTCCTTCCTCTATAATTTTTATCTTTCCATTCCACAGAAACATTATATCCCCTTTTTTCCATCTCCTCCATAACCAATACATGGTAAATAAAAAGATGATACGGGGAATATGTAAACACATAGTCCACAGTTTTATGTTTCTTTTTCCATCCATTGCCCCTCAAAGCACAACATTCCCTATGTTGTCCAAGCAGCTGACTTTTGGGCAATAAGTGGATAAGTTTTTCATGCCATAGTCTCATATTTTTCTCCTGTTAAGAAGGTTGATTTTTCTAAATATTCATTAGGGTATCTTTTTAGTAAAGTGTTAATGTATTCAATTACAACATCTTGATTATTTTTCCCCTCCATATATTCATTTAATATATCAAATAATGCCTGTTTTTCAACTGTACTTGCATTTTTTTTGAAATATCCCCATATGTGAAGAATGGCATTACTAAAATCTTTTTTACTCTCCTTCATATCTCTTGTTTCCTGTATTTTTTTATTTATCCATAAAACATCCGGTTCTTTTTCCCTCAAATACGCCCTTATCTCCAAATATGCTTTATGCGATTTGCTTAGTACAAAATATTTATTTTTTGCCCATAACTCTTCACATTCTATTTTTGTATCTTTGTGTCTCATATTGACACCTCTTTAAAAATATTCAAACTAAAATAAATCCCATATAATGTACCACCATTTAAGCATTTATTAATAGCATTTAAATTTTTATTTAGGTCAGGTATAAATGAATATCCCGCATTACTGTATGTTAAAGTGGTCTCCGATGCAAAGAAGTTTCATTGCTATAACCTCTTCAAATTCAAATTTATCAACCGCTGTTTCCACAAAAGCCTCCCAGCAAAATAATGGAAGGCTTTCTAAACAATTTATCTAAATTTAAAACTCCCTCTTAAACCTACTTTTTCTCATTTTTAGTATCAAAACAGTATCACTAAGGAGCTTTTTGCTTCAATAAACCGTTGCAATATTGTATTTTCAACGGTTTTACAGCAAAAATATTTTTACTCTATTCCCACTCAATAGTTGCAGGTGGCTTGCTTGAGATATCGTAAACTACGCGGTTTATACCGTTTACCTCGTTTATGATGCGGCGGCTTACGTTTTCAAGTAGATCATAAGGAAGCCTTGAAAAGCTTGCAGTCATGCCATCACTCGCATCTACCACGCGCACGCAAACAGCGTTTTCATAGGTGCGGTTATCGCCCATTACTCCGACAGAATTTACATTTAAAAGTACGCAGAAAGCCTGCCAAGTTTTGTTATACCAACCAGTACTTTTTAGCTCATCACGCAAGATCACATCAGCTTTGCGAAGTAGCTCTAGGCTTGGTTTATTTACTTCGCCCATGATGCGGATAGCAAGGCCAGGTCCCGGAAAAGGGTGGCGGAAGACTAGATCCCGGCTTAGTCCAAGCTCAAGACCTAGCTTTCTAACCTCGTCTTTAAAAATTTCTCTTAGCGGTTCTATAAGCTCAAATGTCATCCAATCAGGCAAGCCTCCAACGTTGTGGTGGCTCTTTATCGTCTTGCTTGATCCAACTACGGAGCTTTCGATGATATCAGTATAAAGAGTGCCTTGAGCTAAAAATTTCACATCGCCATGCTTCTTAGCCTCTTGTTCAAAAATTTCTATAAAGGTCTCACCTATGATCTTGCGCTTTTTCTCAGGATCAACTACACCAGCTAAGCGACCAAGGAAGGTCTCGCTCGCATCTATGCTAACTAGCTCAACGCCAAGCTTTGTTCTAAATGTAGCTTCAACTTGCTCTCTTTCGTTTGTTCTAAGAAGTCCGTTATCAACAAAGACAAGGATCAAATTTTCAGGCACGGCGGCCGCTAAAAGTGCCGCAGTCACGGAGCTATCCACGCCACCGCTAACTGCACAAAGTACCTTATGAGTGCCTACTGTTTTTCTTATCTCTTCTATCTTATTTTTAGCGAAGCTTCCCATATTCCAAGTGCTCTCGCAACCGCAGATATATTTAGCGAAATTCTTTAGAATTTGCGTGCCATATTCGCTGTGTTGCACCTCTGCGTGAAACTGGATTGCATAAAATTTACGTTTATCATCGCCAAAAGCACAATAAGGCGAATTTTCACTAATAGCGATCACTTCAAAACCTTCTGGCAAGTCCTTTACGTAGTCACTATGGCTCATCCATACGATTTGTTTTGAAGGTGTATCTTTAAATAGCTCATGCTCTTTAATAACGTTAAGCTCGGCCTTGCCATACTCTTTTTGATCAGCCGCTAAAACCTCAGCCCCATGTGTGTGAGCAAGTAGCTGCATACCGTAGCAAACGCCAAGTATAGGGATGTTTAGCTCAAAGACACCACTATCACAAAAATAAGCATCTTTAGCATAAACACTAGCTGGGCCGCCACTTAAAATGATACCTTTTGGCTCTTTCGCCTTTATCTCACTAAGCTTTGCATTAAATGGCAAAATTTCAGTGTAGACGCCCTCTTCTCTTAGCCTTCTAGCTATTAGCTGAGTGTATTGCGAACCAAAATCCAAAACTATAATCGTATTGTTCATTTATAACCTTTTAAAAATAGATATGAAAAATTTCAAACTGCACATACCAAACAATGATCGATACGATATATCCTAGAACCACCATCCAAGCGTATTTCATATGTGCGCCAAAGGTATAAATTCCTTTTAATTTACCCATTACTCCAACACCAGCTGCTGAACCAAAGCTGATCATCGAACCGCCAATACCAGCAGTTAGTGTCACTAATAGCCACTGACTCATTGCCTCGCCTGCATCAGCTCCCATTGCTGGATTTGCTTTCAAAACAGCTGACATAACTGGAACATTATCAACGATCGCTGAAAGGAAGCCAACGCCGATATTTACAGCAGTTGAGCCAAATTTATCATAAAGTGATACAGCGTAATTTAAAAATCCAGCAAAATGAAGAGCGCCAACTGCAGCTAAAATTCCAAAGAAGAAAAATAGTGTATTGTTTTCGATCTTTGACATATAGTGAAATACATGCATTGGCTCTTCGCTTTTGTGAGCTTTTTTAAAATAGTAAGTATAAAGACTAAGTAGTGAGAAGCCAAACATCATTCCCCACATCGCTGGTAAGTGAAAAAGCTGGTGCATCATAACAGCACAAAAGATAGTAAATGCACCTATAAAAATAACCGCTTTACCGCCCTTTTTCATAACCACTTTTGGCTCGTTTGCTACGTCAAAATGCGGTGCAGTACTTGGCACCACGCGAGAAAGTAAAAATGCCGTTACAAACCAACCTACGATAGATGCTGGAAAAAGTGCGAAAAAGTCGACAAATGGTGCTTTTCCAGCAGCCCAAGCCATAAGCGTAGTGATATCGCCAAACGGACTCCATGCTCCACCTGCATTTGCTGCAACGACAATGTTTATCGCACCAGCAACTAAAAAATTTGTATTATTTCTATCTATTGTTAGAAGAACGGTTGAAAGAATAAGCGCTGTTGTTAGGTTATCAGCTACTGGGCTTATAAAAAATGCCAAAATACCAGTTAGCCAAAACAGCTTTCTATAAGTATAGCCTTTTGATACGAGATTATATTTAAGTGCATTAAATACATCTCTTTCGATAAGTGCTTCGATAAAAGTCATCGCCACCATCAAGAAAAATACAATCTGAGCGATCTCTAAAATCAGGTGATTTACCTCATGTTCAAGCGAATGCACATCCATGCCATTTATAAGCATATAAACGCCGATAAGCAGGAACATAAACGTACCGATAAAGATAGCAGGTTTTGCTTTGTCGATATGGAAATTTTCTTCTGCTGCTATGAAAAAATATCCAACAATAAAAATTATAAGTGATAAAATTCCTGCCCACGTAGTAGTTAAGTCAATAGCTGCGGTTTCTCCATCAGCACCAAAAGCCATCGCGAAAAACAAGCCTAGAAGTCCAAAAAACCTCATTATACTCTCCTTGTAGAATAAAAAATCTTGGTATATTACTTAAATGAGCCTAAAAATTAGGTTAGTTAAAATTATTAAGCTTACATTACATTTTTATTTAAATACGAAAATTTTACTAGATTTTGTTTATCTTATCAGTTTTCTTTTCTTTTACGGGAGCATTTCCATAAAATGGATCATCTTTATAGCCACAACCGCTAAATGCAAAAAGAGTAAAAATTAAAATAAAAGATGATAAGATAAGCCCATGAAAAACGCTAAATTTTTGATAAATACTATTCACGAAAATCCTTTGTATAAAGAAAAATTAAGCATGGCAAATGAGTGCCAACAGCTTTTAGAGCTTATGGGGAAAGCAAAACGATTTTATATAGCTTTTTGCTACGTTAGAGAAGGTGTTTTGACCTTTGTTCTTACTCATCCCACTGGGCTTTTAGAGCTTAGGCGTGATAGTAGTATAAATGATATAAAAAGGTTATTAAAAACCTTTTGCAATTTTAATAAAAATAGCGTTTTTAACAGCATTCTTACTCCAAAACCTCTTAACGAAATCAACTATACAAAAAATAAAAAAGAAGAAAATATAAGATTTGTCGTGAGCAAATTTTTAAAATTTTTTAATCAAAAAGAGCAAAGTGCCATCTTTTATGCGCCAGCTAGCAAAGGTAATTTTAAAAATTTAGCAAAAGACGAGCAAATACACCAAAAATTTGAAGAGCTAAGAGAAATTTTGCTCAAGAAAAATGAGCAGGCAAGATGCTAATAGACGAGATCAGAACGCTTCCAAACGAGCCTGGCGTATACCAGTATTTTGACGCACAAAATAGACTCTTATACGTTGGCAAGGCCAAAATTTTAAAAAATAGGGTCAAAAGCTACTTTAAATTTACCCCAAGCCTAGCTCCGGCTGAAAAACTAAGCCCAAGAATTTCAAAGATGATAAGCGAGGCGGTGCATCTTGAATACATTGTCACACCAAGCGAAGCAGACGCGCTGATACTTGAAAATTCATTCATCAAGCAGCTTAAGCCAAAATACAACATCTTGCTTCGTGACGACAAGACCTACCCTTATATCTTTATAAATTTAAATGATGATTTTCCAAGATTTGAGATCACTAGAAAGGTGGTAAAAGGCTCAAATATCCGCTATTTTGGGCCATATTTTAGTGGAGCTAGCGAGCTACTTGAGGCACTTTATCTAAATTACAATCTCGTTCAGAAAAAGTCCTGCATCAAAGGCAAAAAAGCTTGCCTTTTTTATCAGCTAAAACGCTGCTACGCCCCGTGTGAAGGCAAAATTTCAAAAGAAAACTACGCTAAGATCGTAAATGAGGCTATCGCGGCCTTACAAAATCCAAATTTACTCATCACTCGCCTTGAAGAGCTCATGCTAAACTACGCCAAAGCCGAAGACTACGAGCAAGCAGCCGCGACTAGAGATAAGATACAAACACTTAAAAATATGCAAACAAAGGTTGAAGTTGATCTTGCTAAACTTGAGGACTTTGAAGCCTACTCGGTCGCTTGTGTGCACGATATGATCTGCGCGGTGAGATTTAGCGTGCAAAGCGGCAAGATAACAGGCGTAAAAACCGATATCACGCAGGCTAAAAACGCTCAAAAAGACGAGATAAACGAGGCTTATAAGCAGGCTATTTTAAAAAGCTTTATCGCTGGTCAGCCAATAATCAGCACCAAAATTTACGTCCATGAGGACTTTGAAGATAGCGAGCTGGTGGAGGAAATTTTAAACGAGAGATTTGGGCGTAAATTTAGCATCACTTGCCCAAAAATAGGCGATAAGCGTAAAATTTGCGAGATAGCTACAAAAAACGCTGAAGTTAGCATCGAAAAATACCTAAAAACGCACGATAACGAGCTATTAAACGAGATAAAAGAGTACTTTGACCTAGCTCACACGCCTTACGTGGTCGAGGCTTACGACAACTCGCACCTTTTTGGCGAGGCAAGTGTCGGAGCGATGGTGCGCTACGAGCATGGCGAGTGGGCAAAGCAAAACTACCGCCACATGCACTTAAACTCCAAAAACGACTACGATCAGATGAAAGAGAGTTTGACAGCCAGAGCACTTAGATTTGACAAGCTTAGCCCGCCTGATCTTTGGGTGATTGACGGGGGCGAAGTGCTTTTAAATTTAGCCTGTGAAATTTTAGCAAGCAGTGGCGCAAACGTAGATGTGATAGCCATTTCAAAAGAGAAGATCGATGCCAAAGCTCACCGCGCAAAAGGCGAGGCGAAAGATAAAATTTACACAAAAAATGGCAGCTTTAGCCTAAGCACGAGCGATAAAAAGCTTCAGTTTTTCCAAAAAATGCGTGACGAAAGCCATAGATTTGTCATCAGCTTTCACAGAAAAATAAGGCAGAAAAATGATATGCAAAGATCAATTCTAAAGCAAGCTGGCGTATCTGAAGGAAGTATCGCGAAATTAATCAGCTTTTACGGAAGTTTTGATAAAATCAGCGAAGCGAATTTAGACGAAGTGGCAAAAATAACAAATAAAAGCGTAGCAGAAAAGCTTGCAGTGCTCAAAGAAGGAAATTTGAAGTGATAATATATGATGAAAATTTAAAAATATCTGCGATAACGCAAGATTCACTTGAGCTATTGGGTTTTGATAGTCTAGATGATTTTTTATCGCAATACAAAGATATAAGTGAGCTAGTCATAACAAGCCAAAAAAGTCCAAACTACAGCTTCTTGGAATTTTTACAAAATACGAAAGATAATAGTGCTAGAGTAAATTTAAAAAGAAAAGATGGTGGTGCGATCTTACTGGAAGCGAGATTGCAAAATGCCATTTTAAAAAATGGTGAGAAATTTTTTATCGTGCTTTTAGAGAAGCAAGACATAATAAACAACCAAAATCTAATAGCAGCAGTAAAAGTAAAACCTACATTAAGACTACCTGTTTTTAAACTAAACGCATGGTATCTTTTTGACACACAGACACAATCACTTATCGATGATTCCTGGTTTGAAACATCGCTTAAAATACTAAATTTAAATAAAAAAGATTTTGCATCCTATTTAAATATCTTTTTGCACAACGCAAGAGAAATTCTTATCCAGATCCAATCAGCCATAATCGCAAAAGACGAGATAATGCTCAAAAAATACGTAGATGAGATAAGGGAAGCTGCATTAAATTTAAAGCTTAATAATCTTGCAAATGAGCTTAATGCTCTTTTAGATAACAATCAAAATGGGAAGATGAAAGAGATGTCTCTTTTTACCAAAAGACTAATTGAGATAGAAAATATCGTCAAAAAATATAGCAAAAAGAGTGTCTATGAAAAATAATAAATTTTATATATTACTAGCGCCAATAATAATTTCAGCGATCTTTTGCGCATATAGCGGAAATGAAAGCTATAAAAAATTTACAGAACTAAAAGATCTAAATGAGAAACTATATAAACAATCCTTGGTATTTCAAACTATAAAATCCGTAATACAAGAGCACGATACTCTAATAGGCAAAAGCCAAGAAGATATAAAAAGGTTGCGGGATAACACCTTAAAAAATACACAAAAATTTATAAATTCTATAAGAAAAGACGATCGTATCGAGATACGAAATATAAATAAATTAAAAGAATTGCTAGCAAATATAAATCAAAATGATAAATTTGATGAACTATTTTATGAATTTTTCCAAAATATAAATGGAGAAATAGATAGCGATTTTAAACAGGACTTAGACCGAAACTTTCCGCTTATAATAAAAGCTTATGCCGCAACTTTAAGTAAAATTTACAATCAACTCTCTTTAGCAAACAACACAAAATACTACGTAAAAAATATCTTTATAAATGGTCCTTTATTTTCAATAAACAGTAATGTGAGAGAAAATATATATTCCGTAAAGGACAACACGCCAAATCTTGATATGCTTCCAAAAAGTGAGCTAAAAGAGAATATTTACAAAGACTTTAACCAGTTTGAAGCCAACTATCAAACTAAAAAGATAAGAGAAGTTAAAGCCAAGATCGCATTTTCTGAGAAGCTAAACATCGAAGATATTATCTTAATCAAACAGTATGAAGATGATAAATTTATACTTTTATTAGATAGTGCCATAAACATAAAAAATGAGCTACTAGAACTTACCGAGAGTGAAAAAATAAGCTTTGGCATAAAGACCTTTTTCGAGTTTTTGCTTTGTGGCTTGCTCATTTTATCTTTGCTTGGCATTTCTGCTAGGTTGAAATTTTTAAAGGTGCTTATCGATAAGTCAAAATACATATCGAGTTATATCCTATCATCAAAAGAGGCAAGTGCGGATAATGCGATATCAAAACTCATAAAAACTTATGAAGATCTAAAAGAAACCTATATAAAAGATAGCAGCTTTTTTCAGATAAAAGATAGATATATTTTATCAGTTAGCAAGAAGCTAGAGTCTATCAATAAAGAAATTTTTACATCGACCGCGGCTTTAAAAATAGAAACAAATAATAGCAAAAAGCAAGTATTTATAGACACGATAGAAAAAAATGCAAATATCATGACCTCGCTTTATAACAATGCTAAAAATATCTCAAATGTTAAAAAATATAGCGAATGCAATAAAACCGAGATATTTGATCCTCAAAAAAGCTTTGAAGAAATTTTGCAAGCAAATATCGTCTATTCGCAAAGCAAAAAGATAAATTTTATAAGCTACCTTGATCCAAGCCTTACAAATGAACTAGAAGGAAATCTAAATTCATTAAAAACCGCATTTAACTCTATCTTTTTGGCATCTTTATCAATGTCTTTAAGACATCAAAATATTATCATCGCTATCAAAAAAGTTCAAAAAGAGTTTGATAGAAGCGGACTTTGTTCTGTAAGCTTTAGCATAAAAAATAGCTCGGCTGCCATGAGCGAAAAGCAAATTTCAGATATATTTTCAGATGATGAGAATAGCTTAAATAATGATGAGAGCGAGTTTTATCTAAAAATCGCTCAAATTTATTTAAAAAATTTAGAAAGCAAGCTGGAGATTAATTCGTTTCCAAGTATTGGCAATGAGTTTAAATTTGTAGTCATTTTTAAAACAACATCAAACTATAAAGACTTTGATATAAAATGCGATCATAAACTAGCATTCTTACAAGATATAAATGTCGCTTACAACGAAGCTTTTGAGCAGACTACAAAGGACCTTGGGCTCAAAGTGGATATGCTAACAAGCACTAGCCCATCTATTACAAAAAATTATGATGCTATATTTTTAAGAAATACCAATAAGCAAGGCCAAGATATTAAAAATCCGCTCATTTTAAAAGACCCGCTAACTCCATTAAGCATCACAAGACTACTTTGCTTAGGTGAAGCTGATATTATGAATAAAAATTTAAACGATAAACCAAAAATTTTAATCTGCGATACTAATGAAATTTACATAGATATAACAGCAAGTGGTTTTAGTAAATTTAACTGCGAGGTTGTGGGGGTTTGTAATAAAAAAGATCTAAAACAAGCCATAAAGCAAGGCGATTTTGACCTTATATTTGTTGGCTCGAAATTTTTCGAAGCTGAAAAAAATAGCCTTCAAAAAAATCTTGATCTTATAAAAACAGCTATACAAAATGCGAAAATTCCAATTATACTAATGCTTTCAAATACTTCAAATATAGATGGAGAGAGCGTCAAAGAATACTTCAATGCCTATATAAAAACGCCAATAAATAGCGACGAACTGGCTCAAATTTTTAGAAAATTTTTGCCAAATTTTGGCGAGATTGCAATAGACGAAAGCTATCTAGCAAAAAGCGAAAATATTATTTTATTTAAGAAATCGCCAATGGAAAATAAAATATTTAGCTCAGCTTTAGGAGAATTTTACAACACACTTGAAACCACAAATAGCTTTGATGAGCTACTAACAAAAATAAAAAATAAAACTTATGGCATCGTTCTTATAGATGAAAACGTAAAAGACTTCAACTACGAAGAGCTAACAAGAGTTGTTGATAAGATAAGACAAAGCCAAAAGGTTGATACAAGAGTGCTGATATTTGGCGCACAAGAAAAAAGTGAATTTTCTTTTGTAAAAGTGCTAGCCAAAAATATCACAAAAGCAGAGCTTTCAGCTACCGTAAGAGAGCAAATCGATTCTATGGGCACTAGCTACGCTAAAAGCTCTTATGAATTTATTAAGTTTAACGCCTAAAACTCTTTTGCGTTATTTTTAAATACATTTAGTACGCTTGCTCGCTTATGACAAATTTCGGCGTATTCTCTTTCGCTCTTTGAGTCATAAACTATACCAGCTCCAGCCCCCACAAATACATCACTAAAGCCATTTTTACCTGGCACAAAGATGGCTGAGCGAATAAGAATAGCAACCTGAGCATCGCCATTAAAATGTAAAAATCCAATACCGCCGCCATAGATATTTCGCTCAGAAATTTCAAGCTCGTTTATGATCTGCATCGCTCTGATCTTTGGCGCACCGCTAAGCGTGCCAGCTGGGAAGATGCTAGCTAAGACATCAAAAAGATCAAGCCCCTTGGCGCACTTGCCATAGACATCACTTACGATATGAATTACTTTTTCATATTTTTGGATATGCATCGCATTTTTTACGGATACACTTTTTGGTTCTGAAACCCTGCCGATGTCATTTCTAGCAAGATCGATTAGCATCTTGTGCTCAGCTAGCTCCTTTTCGTCACTTAATAGCTCATTTTCAAGTGCCGCATCAGCATTTGCATCACTTCCTCTAGGCCTTGTGCCTGCGATCGGAGCTACAAAAATTTGCTCACTTTTCATCTCAAAAACAAGCTCTGGCGAAGAGCCAACTACATCGCCATAAGGTGTAGGAAAATGAAACATATATGGGCTTGGATTTGTAAGTGAGAGCTTTTTATAAAAGTCTAGACTACTCATATTCGTTAAAATTTCAAGTAATTCACCAAGCACCACCTGAAAGACATCGCCACTTCTTATATACTCTTTTGCTAACTCAACCATATCCTCAAAGTGTTTCTTTTCTTTACTAAGATCAGTTCTTATACTAAATTTACTCTGCTCTTTATTTTTGCATTCAACTTTCGCATCAAGCAAAAAGTCATAATATTTATTCTTATCTCCATAAAATGTATAAATTTTACTCATCTTGTCAAAGTGTAGATAAGCTTTTGCATCGGCATAGATAAATTTTGGAAATTCGTACTTTTTAGCTTTCTCTTCTCCGATATATTCAAAATATCTCACACCATCATAAGCAAAAACACCAAATAGACCCGCAAATGGAGCTAATGATTTATTACGATTTGTATCAAAATAACTTCTAAGTCCATAAAAATCCATATCCTTTTCATCTATATAATCGCAATCAATGCCGATTATCGTCTGTGTCTTGTCTTCAGCTAAATAGCTATTTTTAAATTTTTCTCTAATCGCTTCATAATAAAAAAGCGGCTGTTCTAAAAGCATTTTTTCCCTTTTTAATTTTTGGGTGATTATAAAGAAAAATCGCTTTTAGTTTTTAAAATTTTTATCAAATTTCTAAATTTATGCCCAAATTTCACTTTTTTACTATTTTTTTAACACCGCTTGGCTAAAATTTGGCACTCGTAAAAGGAAATTTATGCTTTTTGTTGAACTTTTTATAATTGGTATCGGCGTTGGATACATCGCTGGCTTTTTTGGTATCGGTGGCGGCACAGTCGTTGTTCCTATAATGGTCGCCTTTGGATATGACATAAAAACCGCTATTGGCATAAGCATCATGCAAATGATCTTTAGCGCGACGTTTGGCTCGTATCTAAACTACAAAGCTGGGCTTTTAAAACTAAATCGCGGTGTATTTTTAGGTCTTGGAGGTCTAGTAGGAGCCAGCTTTAGTGGCATAATCGTATCTCATGCACCTGATCTCTTACTCGAACTGCTCTTGCTTGCAACTTTTATCTTTTCACTCATAAAACTATACTTCACGCCAAATAGTGATGGTACAAATGCGAACAACTCAGTGTTTTTGCTATTTCTAGTTGGTTTTTTCATAGGTGCACTTGCCATTAGTATAGGCATAGGTGGTGGGGTTTTTATAGCTCCTATTTTAGTTGGCTTTTTGCGCTATGATATAAAAAAAGCCGTTTCAATGGGTGTATTTTTCGTGATGTTTGCAGCCATCGCTGGCTTCATCTCACTCTCACTAAATGGTCATATCTCATATGCTGAGGGCGCATTTTTAGGTCTTGGCTCGCTAATAGGCGCATACTTTGGCACCAAAAAAACGCAAAATACCGACAAAAAAACACTTAAAAAATGGTTTTTGGTCTTTTACATAGCGATGATATGTTTGATATTAAAAGATATGTTTTTTGAGTAAGAGCATGGCTAAATTTGCCACGCTCTTTTTTTAAATTTCCTCAAAAAAGTAGGCTTCGCTTAATTTAAAAGCAAGCTTATCTAGTTCGTCTTTACTTAAATTTACGCTCTTTGCGATATCTTTTAAACTAGCTTTGCCATCAAATTTTAAGGCGATTTTGATCTCTTCATGGCTTAAGCTTAGCTTGCCATTTAGCTCATTTGCCAAAGAGATAACTGGTGAGCTAGCATTTAAAAAATACTTAAGATACGCAGCAACTCTAGGCTTTAGTTTGGTTTTACTAGGCTCATATGTGAGTGCTTTGAGTTTTGAGGAAGAAATTTTAGTATTTTGATCGTTTAAAATTTCAAGTAGTCCCACAAAAGCTTCATTTGCATTCTCGCCAAGTGCCACCTTTACTTCACTTAAATTTAAGCTTTGTGGATAGCTTTTGCTTAAAATTTCTTGCGTTTTTGTCCTTGGCTGCTCGCTAAAATATGAAAAATAAATTCTATCGAGCTCGCTCTCTCCAAGTACCGCATCAAAGTCCTCAGCACCGCCAAGCCTCTCCTTGTGAGCGATGAGGCTTTTTCTAAATGATCTATTAAATAAAAAATCGTTTAGTTGCTCTTTTTTGATGCGAGAGTTGTAATTTTGCTCGATATGTGCGTCAAAGCGGTAAATTCCAGTTGAGCTTGCAAAGATATCATTTAGCGAAGCGTCTATGACGTAGCAAAGTCCATGCTTATCGATATGTTTAGCAAATTTATGAAAGTAGATTGGCTCGTTGCTAGCCTCCAAAAAATCATGCAATATATAATAATCATTGCCTTTTGCAATGATGCTTTGTAAGAAATTTAGCTGTGTTAAAAGCAACTTCATGCTATCTTTGTATACGACATCGCTTTGGTTTTGCAGGCTAAATTTCAAATAATCCTGTAAGAAATTTAACTCGCTTTTTACGTGAGCAAGTGCTTCTTTGCTGTCGTTGCCTGAGCTAACAAAAAGCATAAAATCTCTTAAAATATCAAGGCTCTTCCAGCCAGGATAGGTATTATACGAAACATAAGCGATACCATCCTTGCTAAGTAGTGCCTTAATCGTGGCAAGCAGCGCATCTCTTACATTTGGGCTCACCCAGCTATAAACGCCGTGGGCAATGATGTAGTCAAATTCCCCAAGCTCTTTTATATCGCTTTCGTTCATGTGCAAAAAATTTCGCTCAAGCAGAGTAAAATTTTCTAAACCTATCTGCTTTGCTACCTTGTTACCTTCAGCCACTTGATGGCTTGAGATATCGATACCAACGACTTTTACGTTTTTATGCGAAATAGCAAATGGCAAGATATTGCCACCATATGATGAGCCAAGCTCAAGCACTCTAGTCTCTTTTAAGCTAGCTACTTTAAGCCCCAGAAATTTAGCAACCGCTTCTATCCTAACTGGCGAGCAGTCGCTAAATGCAGCCGAGAAATAAGGAATTTCATCATAAGCTTTCTTTGTTTTATTCATCAGCTATGTTTTCTTGCAAATTCTCTCATAAACTCGCCAAGTTTTTCAACATCACTTTGGCTAACGGCATTGTAGATAGAGGCTCTTATGCCACCAAGATGTCTGTGACCTTTTAGCCCTAGCATGCCCTCTTTTAGCGCTTCTTCGACAAAAACTGGTTCAAGCGCATGATCTTTTGGTATCGTAAAGCTCACATTCATATCTGATCTGCTTGATTTTTTAGCGTGACCTAGATAAAAGCCGTTTGAGCTGTCTATAATGTCGTAAAGCGTGCTTGCTTTTTTGGCATTTATCTTCTCAACCTCAGCAAGTCCGCCAAGATCAAGCAGATGCTGCATGGTTAAATTTAAAAGATAAATTCCAAAAGTTGGCGGTGTGTTATAGAGTGAGTTTGCCTCTACGTGCGTTTTGTAGCGCAAAAACATAGGGACATTTTGACTGCTCACGCGATCAACTAAGTCTTTTCTTAAAATAACGATAGTCACGCCACTTGGACCTGCATTTTTCTGAGCGCCACCGTAAAGCAAGCCGATACTGCTAAAATCAAGCGGTCTAGCGAAAAAGTCGCTCGAAGCATCAACAACAAGGGGCGATTTGGTCTTTGGCATAGCCCTATACTGCGTGCCATAAATCGTGTTGTTTGAGCAGATGTAGGCGTAGTCGGCGTCATTACTAAATTTTACCTCTGGGATGTAAGAGAAATTTTCATCCTCGCTACTTGCGACGACATCCACATTTACGCCAAGCACTTTTGCCTCTTTGATGGCTTTGTTTGTCCAAACGCCGGTGTTTGCGTACTGCGCCTTGCCGCCTTGATATAAATTCATTGGTATCATGCTAAATTGCAAGTGTGCGCCACCTTGCAAAAATAAAATTTCATACTCATCGCCGATTCCATAAAGCTTTCTTATCTTATCCATCGCGCCAAAGTGGATCTCCTCAAAGGTCTTGCTTCTGTGGCTGATCTCCATGATCGAGTAGCCTTCACCTCTGTAGTCGGTAAATTCGGCTTTTGCATGCTCTAAAACGTCTAATGGTATCGCGCTTGGGCCTGCGCTAAAGTTGATTTTTCTACTCATTTTTACTCCTTGATTATTGCTTTTTTATGTGTATTTTGTGAGATGAGCTCGATCTCATCATTGAAATTTAAATCCCTAAGATCGGCTCTCTTACCATCTTTTCTAACCTCGATAAGCCCTTTTGTGCTCTCAAAAAAGAACTCTCTCATCTCATAAGCCTTCTCTAGCGAGCCAAGTGCCGAGCCAAGGACTAAAATTTTTCTTTGCACAGCGTTTGCTAGGGCGTTTTGCTTATTTGCCACCTCGCTAAATTTTAGCTCGATCCTAGCTTTTAGAGCGTTTGATGAAAATTTAGAAAGAAGAACATTTAGCAAATTTTGCTTTTTGGTGATCTTGAAGCTTAAAGCGCTATCAAGATCGTCGCTGAGCCTATCAAGATACTGAAAAAAGGCCTCTTCATCAGGCAAAAGATCAAGCATAGCTGCACTTGGCGTAAGCGACCTGCGGTCTGCTACAAAGTCGCTTATAACATAGTCGATCTCATGTCCGATAGCGCTTATGACTGGCGTTTTTGTAGCGTAAATTTCACGAGCCAAGCCCTCATCGTTAAAGCACCAAAGATCTTCTTTGCTGCCGCCTCCACGAGCCAAAACGATCACATCTACGCCGTATTTATCGGCTCTTTTTAAAGCTTTTGTGAGCGAGCTTGGAGCATTTTCACCTTGAGTTAAAGCATCAAAGATATAAATTTCGCTTAGTTTCCAACGGCTCGTCACGACCTTTAGCATATCCTGAAGTGCTGCCGAAGTGGCGCTTGTGACAAGGGCTATTTTCTTAGGTAAATTTGGTATCTCTTTTTTTGCAGCAATGTCAAAAAGGCCCTCATTTTCGAGCTTTTCTTTAAGCTGTCTAAACGCAAGCTCAAGCTCACCCTCGCCATCAGGCAGCATCGCACTAGCCACTAGCTGATACGACCCACTTGGCGAATAAATGGTCACTTTGCCATAAATTTTTACTTTTAGGCCATCTTTTGGTAAGAATTTCACCTTTTGGTTGTTCATGCGATACATCACGGCTGAAATGCTTGACTTTTCGTCCTTTAGCGTGAAGTACCAGTGCCCAGAAGCGTGCTTAGTAAGGCGCGAAATTTCTCCACTTACCTCGACATAGTCAAGTGTGGCTTCAAGTAGTGCCTTTGCTTTCTCATTTAGCTCAGAAACACTAAGCATTGATTTCTCTTACTTTTTTAGCGATAAATAGCGTCGAGATATCCATGCTAAAGCCCTTGCAAAGTTCTATCTCAAAGCCAGCTTCGACTAGTTCATCACAAAAGCTCTTTGCGTCCAAGAAATTTTCGATCGAGCTTGGCAGATACTCGTATGCCTCTTTATTTTTTGAGATAAAGCCACCAATTTTTGGCAAAATTTTACTTAGGTAAAAATCCCTTAGTGAGGTTATAAGCCCCTTTTTCTGGCGTTTAGTAAATTCAAGCACGACTACGTAGCCATTTAAAGCAAGCACTCTATTAAACTCCCTAAGTGCCGCCTTTCGCTCGACCACATTTCTTATGCCGTAGCTTATGCTTAAAATTTGAGCCTCACCACTTGCGAGCGTCGTGTTGTCAGCATAGGCCTCTATAAATTTAAAATTTGGAAATTTCGCCCTAGCCTCTTTTAGCATACCACTTGAGGGATCGATGCCAGTAAGGCTTTTTATCTGCACGCCAAATTCTTTTGAAATTTCACTCCAAAGCCCCATCATATCGCCAGTACCACAAGCCACGTCTACAATATTTATGCTTCTTTCTTTAAAAATTTCTAGCATATATCTGCAGGCAAATTTCCTCCAACTCACGTCCACACCAAGACTTAGCACTCTGTTTGCGACGTCATAAGTCGGAGCGATCTGGTTAAACATATCAACGATTTTTTCTTGTTTTTGCATAAATTTGCCCTTTTATATGTAGTAAATTTTTAAATTTCTTGAAATTTTGCGAGTTGCTTTTATAAATTTAAGACGCTTTTTTAGTATCTCTTCTCTACTTTTATAAATTTGCTTGTAAATTTTACTCTCAAGCCTCTCTTTATCTGGCATTTCTGGAAGCCTTTTAAGGATACCGAGCCAGACGTCATAGTCTTGAAGATTGCCAAAAATTTCTTGCATCTGCTTTAGCTTCTCTTCATACTTTTTAAACCCTTCAAAATAGAAAATTTCACATAAAAACTCATATATGTATCTCATCTTTTTAAGCTCTATTCTAAGATCATGAAAGCTCTCATTTGGGCAGTCTTGATTAAGGCCTTTTAGCCTTTTTTGAGCTAAAACCAAAAGCGTTCTAAGCTTAAACGAACCAAGGCGCGAAAGGCTTACGTCAAAGAGTTTTGACTTATAAAATTCACCCTCATTTAAAAATATCTCCCACTCTTTTAAAAATGCGTAGTTTTCTTCGTCGCCAAGATAGCTTTTTACATTTTCATACTCTAAATCTAGAGCCTTTCGCACAAAATAGATAGGCTCGTTTGCATGTTTTTGCTCGTTTAAAAAGCTCAAAAATACATCCAAATCTCGCTTTTTGTTTGTCGAGTTTGCAAGCATTTTAAAATTCTCACCAAAAAAAAGTGTCACTTTCTCATCGAAAACGCCACTAAAAATTTTAAGGATCGATCTAACCTTTCTTAAATTTACGCGAAGCTCATGCAAAACTTCTTCATCTTTATCTATCAAATACTGGCTTTTTAGCCTTTTTATTACTTTAAAAATACTAACAAAAAGGACTCTTAGCGCCTCACCACTTTTTAGATTTGCAGCAAAATTTGGTAAAATTTCTTTTTCTTTTATGATCTTATAGGCTCTTTTGTAGTCAATTTGTTCATTTTCATTAGCATGGATGGCAAGAAATTTGTTTTTATATCTTTTATCGCAAGTTACGTCACTTAGGCAAAAATTTTCTAAAAATGGTGGCAGTTTGAAAAAGACGGCCTCATTTTCATCGCTAAATTCGATTTCAAATGTACAAAGCCCGTTTAATTCATTTTTAAAAATATCGATATTGCAAGGATTGTTATTTAGTTTAAAAATATATCTATCTTTTAAGATGACGCTACCAATACGGCTTTTAAGAGCCTTTTTAAACTCCGCTTTTTCACAAAATTCTTCATTTTCTTCTCTGATTAGACCTTTGCCGATCTTTACAGTTTTTATAAATTTATCTTCTTCACTTCGAAAGCGGATCTCTTTATTTTGCGTTATCTTGGTATAAAATTGAGAAATTTCAAGATGTTTAAAGACTACTCCAGCTTCTTTTAAAAAATCTAGAATTTGAGAATTTTTGAGTAAAAATTTACGCTCTATCTCCAAACTCACATTTTTCTCCAAAATTTTTTGTTCATTTTAGCAAGTTAGTGCTTAAAACAATGAGAAAAATGCTAAATTTAGGCTTATTTTAAAAGTATTTTTATAAGAAAAAAGATGGAATTTATGCTGCTAAATAGCAACATAAATTTTATTTACAGTGTTTACAGCTTTTTACGCTAGCAACGATATTTAGGCGCTCGATGATATTTCCGATCTTTTTTTCAAGCGCCTCTTGGTATTTGCCAAGCTCTGAGTCATCATAGCTCATATCCTCGACGCTACCGCAGTTCTCGCAAACCACGTGGATGTGCGGATGCTCGTAAATGTCGTATCTCGCCTTTTGATTTACGATATTTACTTCAACCACAAGACCCTCATCTTTTAGAGTGTTTAGGTTTTTATAAACAGTTGCGAGCGAAACTGATGGATTTTCTTTCAAAATTTCATCATAAAGCTCATCGATCGTTGGATGTGTGTGACGATCAAGAATTCTCAAAACGCTAAGACGCTGCGGCGTTACTTTAAGCCCAGACTGTTTTAGCAACGATACATATTGCATAATTTTCCCCTATACAAATTTTTACTTTATGCTAGCAAAAGTAATATTAAACGTTTCTTTATTAAATGATATTAATTATTCTCTAGTAATTTTTGGGTAATTTGCACAACGCTTATGCCAAGGCTCTTTTCGACCTCTGATGTCGAGCCATGCTGGATAAATTTATCATCATACTCAAAGCTAACAACGCTTACATTTGATATGCCATTTTCTTGTAAAAAGGCACTTACGATCTCGCCAACACCGCCTTTTTTAGCGCTATCACTAAAGATATACCACTTTTTGGTGCGTTTTGCAAGACCTAGTAAAAGCTCACTGTCAAGTGGTTTTACAAAGACTAGATCAACAAGGATAGCTTCGAGCTTGCCAGCTAATAAATTTCTAACCAAATTTGCCTTGCCAACACCGTTGCCATAGCCTAAAAACGCGATGTCACTCTTTGCGTCAGCTAAAATTTCACCCTTGCCAAACTCAAGTGGCTTAGCTTTAAACTCATCTCTTAAGATAAACGCCCCACGCGGATATCTAAACGCACTCACACCCTTGTAAGAGTAGGCAAATTCCATAACATTTTTCAAGCTCTCTTCGCACCTTGGAGCAAAAAGAACCATGTTTGGCACAGCGTTTAAAAAGCTAATGTCAAAAGCACCCTGATGCGTCTCGCCGTCCTCACCCACGATGCCCGCCCTATCCATCGCAAAAGTTATGTTTAAATTTAGTATAGAAGCGTCGTGAATGACCTGATCGTAGGCTCTTTGCATAAAGGTCGAGTATATCGCAACAAATGGCTTAAAACCCTCTTTTGCCATGGCTGACATAGATGTAACTGCATGCTGCTCGGCTATCGCCACGTCCCAAAAGCGGTCTGGAAACTCATGTATGAGTGCGTCCATGCCAGTGCCTGTTGGCATCGCAGCCGTTACGCCAACGATATCGCTGTGCTCTCTTGCCATCTTTAAAAGTTGCTCGCTAAAGATCGCCGTGGCTGACTTGTTTGACTGTCTTTTGATAAATTCGCCACTTTTTAGATCAAATGGCCCAACTCCGTGCCAATTTTCATAGTAACCCTCGGCAAATTCATACCCTTTGCCCTTTAGCGTCTGCACATGCACGATGACTGGCTTTTTCATGTTTTTGGCTGTTTCAAATGTGCTAAGAAGTGCTGAAAGGTCGTGTCCATCGACTGGGCCTATGTACTCAAGCCCAAGCTCTTCAAAAAACATGCCAGGAGTGATGAGTCTGATGCCCTCCTCCATGCGTCTAGCCATATAAGCTGCCGAGTCTGGCATGTAGCTTAAAAAGCGCTCAACCCTGCCTTTAAATTTTTGATAAAACTGCCCCGCCATCATCTGACTTAGATACTTGCTAAGTGCGCCTATTGGCTTACTTATGCTCATCTCATTGTCATTTAGGATGATGACGCAAGGATATTTTCTGTCTCCCAGCTCATTTAGCGCCTCGTACGCCATACCGCCACTTAACGAGCCATCACCTATGACAGCCACTGGCAAGCGGTCTTCATTTTTTAGTTTTATTGCCTTTGCAGCACCAACTGCAAGCGATATAGATGTCGAACTATGCCCGGCTACAAAGTAGTCAAATTTACTCTCACTTGGCTTTGTATAGCCGCTGATACCATTAAATTTTCTAAGCGTATCAAAGCTCTCCCAGCGTCCAGTTAGTAGCTTGTGTGCGTAGCTTTGGTGGCTTACATCGAAGATAAATGGATCTTTTGTCACATCAAAAATTTTATGCATTGCTACAATGATCTCAACTGCACCGATATTTGAGCTAAGATGACCGCCATTTTTGCTAACAGTGGCTAAAATTTTATCCCTGATGTCATGACAAAGCGCGTTTAGTTCATCAACATCTAAACTTTTAACGTCTTTATTCATTATTTACCAGCATTTTTAGTTTTTCTAGCCTTGTTTGCATAGTCGCATCAATATTGCCACCATCACTTATAATAACCACACCACCTTTACTTATAGCATCATCAGCGCTTATCTTGACGTGTTCATTCTTGCTAAATTGCTCTTTTATATATTCGCTATCTTCGGGATTTACGCGAATTTCTATATTTTTAACATTACTTAGCTCTTTTATAAGAGAGCTTGCTAGATGATGAGCGATCTGATTTGAAGAGGTTGAAATTTCTTTATCGATTACTTCTTTTGCGATTTTTATAGCAGTTTGTCCAAGCTCTTCTTCGATCTTCTTTAAAAACTCATCAAATTTAATATATTGCTCTTCAAGTTTTGCAGCTGAAGTGCTAAATCTAGCCTCTAACTCATTTATCCTTGCTTCATTTGCCGCATTTGCTTGGGCGATACCCTCATTTTTGCCATCCTCTTTTGCACGAGAAATTTCAGACTCAAGGCGTTTAGCAAATTCGCTCTCTTGATTTTCTATTTGCATTTGAAGTTTGATGATGTTGCTACTTAGCTCATCTGTTTTTTTAAGTAACTCTTCAACAAAGTTCGACTCGCCTCCTTGCTGTATTTGTGGACTTTGAGTCTGAGAAGCAAAGTGGTTTTGCGGGCTTGCTTGCGTTTGGTGGCTAGCTTGAGGAATGAAATTTTCACCCTTTTGCCCAAAATTTTGCTCGCTTAGCTCTTCACTAAGATTATTTTCTTCTATCAATACAGGAGCACTATCTGCGGCTCGCTCTCCAACTCCAAGCACCTTAAATCTGTAATTTTCTATAAAGTGAGCTGGAGAAGTCTCACTGGTTATTACGCTGCTTTTCATTCTATCATCTCATCTGCTTCGCCGACTTGGAATACACCTTGATCAGCTAGAGTTTGCACTGTCTCTACTATGCGTCTTTGAGCCTCTTCAACATCTTTTACACGCACCGCGCCAAGATATTGCATCTCCTCTTTGAAGGCTTCTGCTGCACGTTGAGACATATTTGATAAAAATTTATCCTTTATGCCGTCGCTTGAGCCCTTAAACGCGACCATAAGGTCTTTTTTATCGACATTTTTAAGAATTTCTCTAATCGCAGTTGCATTAAGATTGATAATATCTTCAAAGGTAAACATAAGCTCTTTAATCGTTGTTGCGAGCTTATCATCGCTTTGTTCAATGCGTTCAATCGTGCTTTTGCTGGCTTTTTGTCCAAGTCTATTAAGCACTTCTGCCACAGCTCTTGGACCGCCAACTTCGACTTTATAAGATGTAAGACTTTCAAGCTTGCCTTCAAGTACAGTTGAAACACGCTTAATTACCGATGGGCTAATATCACCAAGATTTGCCATTCTAATGACAACTTCGCTTCTTAACTCATCTGAGAAAAAGCTAAGCGTTTCAGCAGCACTTGTTGAGTCCATGTGAGCTAGTATTAGCGCTATGGTTTGAGGGTGCTCTTTTATGATAAAGTCTGCAAGCTGTTGTGGTTTTATCTTATCAAGATAGCCAAAGCTTTTTGAGTTTTCCATGCTTTTTGCAAGCTTGTCTAAAATTTTCTGAGCAGCCTCTGGACCAAATGTGCGGTAAAGAATTTCTTTTGCGTACTCTAAACCACCACTTCTCATATATTGATTTGACTGCATTAGCGCGTAAAATTCTTCTAGTACGGCACTTGCGACTTGTTTGTCTATGTTTTTTGCGGTTGCGATATAGCCTGAAATTTCAGTGATGACATCAACATCCATGTGAGAAAATATAAGAGCAGTTGCCTCTTCGCCAAGCTGGATCAGCAAAATAGCAATCTTTTCAGGCATCGATAGATCATCATAAATCATTTTTTGCTTATCATTTAGCTTTATTGACATCAAATTTCCTTACGCATATTAAAGTCGCTGTCATTTTTTACCATATCTTGAAGTAGCATTGCTATCTCTTCATTTCTTTCTGTGATGACCGCTCTCATTTTCTCAAGTAAAACATCATATTTTAGTTCATCTTCATTAAACTCGCCACTAAGTCCTAGTTGCTCTTCGACCTTTTTGCGAGCAGCTTTAAATTTCTCAAGCGTATCTTCAGCATCTACCTCAATATCTTCAAGGCCATCTTGAACTTGCTCTTCTTCTTCTTTTGTCTCTTCAAGCATCTTTTGCATAAATGGCACAATGACTTTTTTGTAGAAGATGTAGAGCAACAATGCTGCAAAAATATATTTTAGTAGCGGCATAAATGGCACTACATAGTTATTCACAAAGCCATCCATCTTCTCACTAGTGCTTATATCTTTGCCAGTTTTAAACTCAAAGTTATCTAAGCTTACTTCATCGCCTCTATTTTGGTTATAGCCGATTGATTGTTTGATTAAATTTGTGATTGACTCTCTTTGCTCTTTGGTAAGTGGGGCAAATTCAAGCTCGCCAGTTGGCTTGCCGTCTTTGTCTTTTTTACTCTGATAAAGTCCGTCTATAACGACAGCCGCACTCACTCTATTTATGCTAGCAAACTGCCCTTTGACATTTGTTACTTTCTTTGAAATTTCGTAGTTTGTCTGCTGCGAGCTTTTGTTGTACTGCTCTTTTAAAGTGCTGTCATCTAGCCCTTGAACAGGGCCTATGTTGCTAACCGCACCTGGTACGCCGCCCACTTCATTTGGAGCTGAGCCTTGGCGTTTTTCCTCGATATTGCTTTCACTTCTTACGACGTTATTTGGGTCATAAACTTCACTTTTTGTATCTTTTTTGTCAAAGTCAAAGTCGATATTTACCTTTGCTACGACCTTATCTGCTCCGCCCACGATAGGAGCTAGTACATTTACGATCTTTTGCTCGTAATTATTTTCAAACTCACGTTTATAGCGTATCTGCTGGGCTATAGCGTCACTATCAAACTCACCATCTTCATCGCCAAGTGCGACGCCGTCTTGATTTACGATTTTTACATTTTCTGTGCTTAAGTTTGTAACAGAAGCAGCGACAAGGTTTTTAATACCAAAAATTTGCTTTGCGTTTAGGCTAACGCCTGGCTTTAACTCAACAACGATAGAAGCTGTTGGAAGTGCTTGACGTTCAGTAAAGACACTCTCTTTGGGGATAGCGATACGCACGGTCGCTTTTTGGATGGACGAGAGACTCTCGATCGTTCTAGCCAGCTCACCTTCTAGTGCTCTTTGAAATTTTACCCTTTGCTCGGCATCAGTCGCACCAAATTCTTGCTTATCAAAAATTTCAAAGCCGATTTTACTCTCTTTTGGTATTCCAAGCGTTGCAACAGCGATACGCTCTTTATAGACATCGCTCGTTGGCACAAGGATAGTGCCTTCGTTTGCTAATTTATATTTAATGCCATCTTTGTTTAGCTGATCGACTATTAAGGCTGAGTCGCTTGGGCTTATGTTTTCAAAAAGGACGCTGTAGCCTGCAAAATTTTCATTTTTGCTTTTATACAGTGTTAAAAATACCAAAAATGCCACGACCAAGACGATCGAGCTAGCTGCAACGATTTTTTGCTTTAATGAAAGCTTTTGATAAATTTGACTTATTTGATGAAGTAATGCCTTAAAATCCATATCCCTACTTTAAAATTTGCTTTAACTCTTCAAAAACCCTATCGTTTTGCCATGCCTGACCGATGGTGATTCTCACCGCATTTAAAGCGTAGCTTTTTAGATCTCGTAAAATTATACCTTTTTTTAGCATCTTTTCGCATATCTGGCTTGATTTTGGCTCGTTAAATTTAAAAGTGATGAAATTTGTGTAGCTTGGGATAAACTCAATGCCATTTTGCTTTGCAAATTCTTCATATCTCTTCATTTGCTCGAAGTTATTTTGCATGGTTTGCTGCACAAACTCATCATCACCAAGTGCTACTATCGCAGCTCTTAGGCTTGGAGTTGTGATGTTAAACGGAGCTCTTAGTTTTGAGAGAGCGCCTATGATCTCTTCATTTGCCACGCCGTATCCAACGCGCATGCCACCAAGTGCATAAGCTTTAGAAAATGTTCCAAGATAGATGACATTTTTAAATTTCACCACCTCGCTTGATTTTATCTCTTTTTTGCTATCTTTAAATTTAGCAAATTCATTGTAAGCACAATCAAGCACAATAAGCGTGTTTTCATCAATGTTTTTTATAAATTTATAGACCTCATCTGCGTCCAAACACTCACCTAATGGGTTATTCGGCAAGCAAAGAAAGATTACTGAAATTTCATCTTTATGCGCATTATAAATTTCTAAAAACTCGCTCAAATTATGCTCCACGCTCTTTGTGCGGTAAATTTTAGCTCCAGTTTGCTTTGCATAAATTTCATACATTGCAAATGTCACGCCAGCCATCAAAACACCACTTTGCTTATTTGCCTTTGCATGAAGCGCATACTCTATGATCTGGTCACTTCCAGAGCCGATGATTAAATTTTTACTAGTTACGCCAAATTTCTTAGCCAGTCCTTCTTTTAGCTCAAAGTAGCTATCATCTGGATAGAGATGTGCTTTTTTAGCGACCTCTTTTAGCGCCTCCTCTACGCGTTTGCTCGTGCCAAAAGGGTTTTCGTTGCTAGCTAGCTTGATCACATCTTTTGCTTCGATACCAAATTCTCTAACTACAAGCTCGATTGGCTTTCCAGCCTCGTAATTTACTAGATCATCTAAAAAATTATTAAATTTCATCACTCATCTCCATTTAAATAGCTTCCCAGCCACGTTATCTCAGCACCGCTCTCTTTTGCAAGCTCAAAGGCGTTTTGCACCTTCTCATCGTCGATATGCCCTTCAAAGTCAAGATAAAAAATTGACTTAAATTCGCGCTGTTTGATAGGACGTGACTCAAGTTTTGTGATATTGATATTTTCATTTTTAAAGATAGAAAGCAGATCCGCAAGGCGTCCTGGGCTGTGATCAGTCTTTGCTAGGATCGAAGTTTTCGAGTTTTCAACCTTGGCATTTTTAAAATCACTTAAAATCAAAAATCTCGTTCTATTTGCCATATTATCTTCGATCGTCTCATAGACGATTGGCACATTGTAAATTTTAGCTGCAATTTTTGAGCAAATGGCGGCCGATTCTCTATCCATTGATGCCATATATGCAGCTGCGGCGGTTGATTTGGCTGGGATAAACTCAACCTCATTTAGCATATGATCTTCCAAAAATTTACGGCACTGGTTGTAACCTTGCGGATGCGAGTAAATTCGCTTTATCTCTTTTAAATTTTCATTTATGCTAACAAAGCTGTGATGGATATCCACATAAAGCTCAGCAACTATTTTTATATCACTAAATTTACTCAAACAATCAAGCGTAGCGCCAACAGCACCTTCAGTGTTGTTTTCGATAGGTACGACGCCGTATTTCGCCTCTTTTTGAGCTAGCTTCGTAAAAACTGCCTCGATAGTAGCAAGTGGCAAATATGCACTCATCGCACCAAATCTACTCTGAGCCGCCTGATGCGTGTAAGTGCCTTCAGGCCCTAGATATACGATCTTTTGAGGCATTTCTAAATTTCTACTTACAGCAAAAATTTCAAGATAAATGGCTTCAATAGCGGCTTTATTTAAAGCTTTGTCTTTGCTAAGACTAGTTAGTCGGTTTATGATAGCTCGCTCACGCTCAGGACGATATATAGGCGTTCCGCTAGTTTGTTTTAGCTTGCCGATTTGTTCAACTAAAATCATTCTTTCATTTAGTTTATTTAAGATGAGATCATCAATCGCATCGATCTCTTTTCTAAGCTCATTTAGCTCTTGCATCAGCGCTCTCCAAAAATTCTCTCTCAAGTGCCACGACATCTTCAAAGCTCTCACGTCTTCTTATAAGCCTATCTTTGCCATCAAGCACGCAAACTTCAGCAGCTCTGTTTCTTGTGTTGTAGTTTGAACTCATACTAAAACCATAAGCTCCAGCACCTTTTACCACGATGATATCGCCACTATCGCACTCTGGCAGCTCTATATCTTTTGCTAAAAAGTCGCCACTTTCGCAAACTGGACCAACCACATCACATGGGCCTAAATTTTTATCCTTGCCATAAACAAAAATTTCATGATGAGCACCATAAAGGCTTGGTCTAATAAGATCATTCATCGCACCATCAATTATGACAAATCTCTTTTTGCCATTAAATTTTTCATATAAAACGCTTGCAACAAAATAGCCAGCATTACCTACGATAAAGCGTCCTGGCTCGCATACGATGGTCACATCTTGACCTTTTAGTGCGCCTAAAATTCCTTGTGCGTAGTCGTATAAATTTATCTCTTTTTCGTCGTTATAGATGATGCCAAGTCCGCCGCCAACGTCAAAAAATTTGATATCAATTTCAAGCGCTCTTAGCTCTCTTAAAAGCTCGCTAACAATATTTGCAGCATCGATTATCGGGCTAAGTGATGTTAGCTGCGAGCCGATATGAAAATGTATACCAGTTGGTTCAAGAGAGTCTGAAGCTTTAGCGTGGATGTACATTCTTTTGGCTGTTTCAGCATCAACGCCAAATTTATTTTCATTTAGCCCTGTTGAAATGTAAGGGTGAGTTTTTGCATCAACGCCTGGATTTACCCTGATACTAATTCTTGCCTTTAAGTTTAGCTCTTTTGCGATCTTTTCAAGCCTTAAAAGTTCAGCAAAACTCTCGACATTTATGAGTAAAATTTCATTTTTCAAAGCCTCTTTTAGCTCATCATCGCTCTTGCCAACGCCACTAAAAATGATCTGATACCTCTTCGCGCCTGCTAAAAGCGCTCTTTTTACTTCGCCAATACTAACACAATCAAATCCAGCTCCAAGATCAGCTAGAAATTTTAAAACACTTAAATTTGAGTTTGCTTTCACTGCATAACAAATGAGAGATTTTCTAGCAAAAAATGCATTCTTTAGTGCTTCATAGCGGTTTTTTATGTGGTTAAAATCATAAATGTAAAGTGGGGTTTTGTATCTATTTGCAAGCTCTTTAAAATCCATAAAATAGCCTTTTTTAAAATGGCTTGATTTTACAAAAAGCTTGCCAAAATTTGGCTTAACGATGCGATTTTATGAGATAAATGGCGTATGCAAAAAGTAAAATGACCGGTAAAACTATACCAATCTCTGGCAAGATTACAGAAGTTTGTGCAAATTTTGCAAGAATAAAGAGAAGCCCCCAAACGACAAGAGTTATCACAACAAAGATAAAAGTCGAAAGTGCAAGATTAAAAAATCTACCAGTTACAGGCAAATGATAGTAAAAAATGAGCAACAAAAATGGTGCAAAAAATGGTGCAATAGCAAGGTTGTAAAAAGCTGTTTTTGCGCCATCAAGGCCGATACCTTCATTTTTAAATGTTTTTATAAAATTTATCGCATCTGGGATATTAAATTTTGAGTTTTCAACACTAACAGCGCTTTCAATACTCTTTGGCTTAAAGCCTTTTAGTGCATCTAAATTCTCGCTTTGTATTTTATTAAAACCAGCCTCACCAAGCTCTAAAATTTGCGGCAAAAGGGTTTGATTAACATCTTTTAAAATCCACTCATTGTCTTTAAAATTAGCATAATTTGCAAATGTAGTTGAAAGTAAATTTGTGCCATTTATCTCAAAAATTCTAACATCATTTGCTATTTGATTCACAGAATTTAGCTCTTTTATGTAGATAAATTTGCCTTCAAATTTTAAAAACGAATCAGTCGTGCTTTTTGAGAAAGCCGTATTTTTAGCGATACTTTTTTGATAGTCGTGCGCATAGGCAAATGGAGTAAAATTTAAGCCAACATAAAAAATAGTTATAAAAAGTGCAATAAAAAATGGTGGAAAAATTAAGCTATTTTTACTAATGCCAAGCGCATAAAAACTGATTAGCTCATTTGATCTGACCATATTTACATGTAAAATAATGAGTGCAAAAATAAGCGAAAGTGGCAAAACATAACCAATAGCGCTAAGTGATGTAAGCCCAACATAAAGGAGCTGAAGGTTAGCAGATGGTGGCAGATCTTTTAAATTTGTAAGCAGATCAATGCCTACATAAAATAGTTCAAGTGCTAAAAATACGACAAGAAAAGATTTTATATAGACCCAGCCAACGTATCTGGCGTATAGTTTCATTTGATAAGACCTTTTTTTATCGTAAATTTTTGCGAAATTTCATTGATGTCACTCTTTAGTAGCTCGCAAACTGCATTTTTTGTGTAGGCTAAAATTTCATCTAAAGCCTTTTTCTCCTCATCACTAAACTCTCCAAGAACAAAATTTTTAGCATCACCAAGGTGCCCAATGCCAACACGCACCCTTTCGTAGTCGTTGCCAATTAATCCATCGATTGATTTTATACCATTATGCCCGCCACTACTGCCGCCTTTTTTAAATTTAACAGAACCAAAACTAAGATCAAGATCATCATGTATTACGATTATTCTATCTGGTTTATAAAAATCTTTGACTGCTTTTACACTTTGTCCCGAGAGGTTCATAAAAGTTGTTGGTTTTAGCAAGATAATGTCATTGAATTTAAAAACTTCGCCTTGAAATTTGGCTGAGCTAACATCTTTGTAATTTGAGTCTTTTAGGAGATCTATAAGCATAAAGCCTATATTATGTCTAGTGTTTTCATATTTGGAGCCAGGATTTCCCAGCCCCGCTATTAGTGTCACAAAAGCCCTTTTTATTTAGCTTTAATAACCCCAAGTACCGCAACACGGTCAGCGTCTACAATAGTAACGCCTTTAGGAGCTGTGATGTCACGAACCAAAATAGTATCGTCGATGTCAAGTTTGCTTACATCAACGTCAAATGAATTTGGTAAATTTTCAGCTGTGCATTTTACACAAAGACGTCTTTTTGATTGGATCAAAACACCCTTATTTTTAAGACCAATAGGTGTTCCAACTGGCTTAACTGGGATCATATATTTTGATAAAACGCCTGGAAGTGCTACTTTTAGATCTACGTGTTTAAGATCACTTGTAACAACATCTCTTTGGTAATCAACAATAACGACATTATAAACTTTTCCGCCTACTTTTACATCAAAAGCAAGGCTCTCTTTTTTGCGTGCTTCTTTAATAAAGTCATTTACTTTAAAAGCAGCTGCAACATTCTCTAATCCCTTGCCATAAATGTTGGCGATTAGATAACCATCTCTTCTCAAAGCCTTTGCAGACTTCTTACCGATACTCTCTCTAACGATTCCTTCTAACATCGTTTTCCTTTCATAAAAAAATAGGTGCTGATTTTATCCAATGCTTTATAAATTTCACATAAAGCTTATTTAAGAATGATCACTTTTACTGTTTGTGTATTAGCTTGGACTTCTTTGTCTAAAGTGATTTCATAATATCATCAAATGCTGACACAAACTGCTTTAAGCCATCGCTTAATAAATCTTTATAAACGACATTTATATCTATATCATTATTTTTTATAATCTGAAAAAAGCTTGAGATATTTTCTCTACTAGGTACATTTTTTGCCTCTGCTTTTTCTTTTATAAATTCTTTTATTGTCTCTATTGGCGCTGTATTTATAGAATTTTTATACATTAGCTCTCTAACGTAATAATCCTCTCTTAAACCACCACCTTTTACACCTGTGCTTGCAAAAAGCGTTCTTACATTTTCTAGTCCAAAATCTTCAATTAGGTGGTATATATTTGCAGCATTCATTATGCCAATTTGTCCCATTGGCAAACTCTTTGCAGCCATAGCTTCATCAAGCTTTCTATCAAATCTACTTACAAAAACACTTATCACACCTTTTGGCATAGTAGTATCTATAAAGCGACTTGCATAAGCTTTACTGCCTTCTTTAAAAGCTTCAAGGCAGTTTTTGGCCTGATCTGGTGAGAATATAAGCGTAGCATTTACGCTAATCCCCCTTGCCATAAGCGCGCTCATCGCCTCATAGCCATCTTTTGTAGCTGGAATTTTTATCATAACATTTGGCATTGATATTAGATTATAAAGCCTAATACCTTCTTCTATCGTTGCGGCTGTATCGTCACTTAAATTTGGATCAACCTCAATGCTTACAAAGCCATCATCGCCATTTGCATAATTTTTTAACATTTTACATGCGGCGATTTTTATATCTTGAGTAGCCAAAATTTCATAAATATCTTTTGGGTGGCGTTTATTGCTAGTTTCTATGATCTTTTTATAAGCAGGTGAAGCAAATGCTGTTTTAAAAATAGCTGGGTTGCTTGTAGCACCGTTTATAACATTGTTTTTCAATAAAGAGTTAAAGTCGCTTTGTAAAAAATTTCTCTCTATAAAATCACACCAAAGAGAGAATTTAGCTTCGTTGTCATACATTAATTTCTACCTTATAAATTTTAAAATTTCACGCAAGTCTTTAACATCAACACAATGTGTCGCTTCTTTTTTTAAGATATCTTTTGCACAAAATGCAATGCTAAGGTCGCACTTTCTAAACATCGATATGTCATTGGCCCCGTCCCCAACACACATTATCTCGTCCTTGCCTAAATTTAATAGTCCACACAAGCGGTCAATCATATCTCCCTTTGAACTACTAAACATCATTTCTCCGCCAACTTCACCACTTAAAATTCCATCTTTATGATGCAAGATATTTGCAAAATTTGCATCAAAATTAAGTTTTTTTTGCATTACATCGGTTGCATTGTGAAATCCACCGCTAAAAACCACGACTTTGATACCTTTTTGCTTTAAAGCTTCTATTAGCTCGCCAGCTCCTGGCATAATGGGTAAATTTTTGCAAATTTCATTTACTTTTAAAAGTGGCAATCCTTTTAAAAATTTTACTCTTTTTGTAAGACTTTCAAAAAAATCAAGCTCACCGTTCATCGAACGCTTAGTTATATTAGCTACTTCTTCACTAGCATTATTAGCGGCGGCGAGAATATCTATCGTCTCGCCGTCCATTATTGTAGAGTCAAAATCAAAAACACAAAGTTTTATCAAGCTATACCCTAAAAATCACGTTTCAAAAGACTTTCGACCTTCAAGATCGTAAGGATATTTTGATCGCGCTTACCAATACCATAAATCATGCCTTTGTCTTTTACTAAAGTCTCTGGTGGCGGATCGATCCTATTACGGTCTATTCTGATAGCCTCCGTCAAGCGGTCTATCACAAAGCCAGCGATATTATCCGCATCTTTCATAACGATATATCTTGTGCTTGGGCTTTGTTTTGTGACATTTAGTGAAAAACGCTTACGCAAATCAATAAGCGGAATAACATTTCCACGTAGGTTAAACACGCCAAGAACGTAATCAGGCACACTAGGAACACGTGTATATTCAATAGGTTTGATTATCTCTTGGATATTTAAAATAGGTATTGCGTACTCTTCCTCACCGACAACAAATCCTACTAGCTGAACTATATCCTCATTATTTTTTAACTCAGGACCATTCATTTGCTGTTTTTGTTTGCTTAAAACTTGATTTAGTTTATTATTCATCCCTTACCCCTAAGCTAATTTTATATTCTTTCTAACGACATTTTCTAAGTACTCGGCTGAATATGGTTTTGTAATATACTCAGTCATTCCAACTTCTACACCACGCAATCTATCTGTTTTTGACGTCCTTGATGTAACAGCAATAAGTGGTAAATTTCTATACTTAGAGTATTTTCTAATTTCGCCAGCTAGTGTATATCCATCCATTCTTGGCATCTCAATATCTATCAAGATCGCATCAAAGGAGTGCTCTCCAGATTTTACGATATTTAATGCCTCAACACCGTTTGTGGCTTCTATTATTGTTACCCCGGTTGGTTCAAGTGCTTTTTGCATGATAGTTCTATCCATTTTTGAGTCATCAACTATCAAGACTTTGTAATCGCTTGGTTTTTCCTTTGCTTTTGTACTATCTTCTATTTCGGCTCTAATGTCTACCTTGATATCTTTTGCCATCTCCATCATAGCGCCAACATCGATAATCAATGTCACACGGCCATCACCTCTAATAGTGGCACCGGCAATACCTGGGATATTTTGTAGATAATCACCCATTGATTTAATAACAATCTCTTCTTGTCCAACCAAAGTATCAACTATGATGCCTAGTTTTGCTTCGGCGACACCGATTATTACGACATAGGTTTGCTCTCCACTATCAAATGCCTTTTCAACACCAAATACGTCAGAAAGTCTAACAAGAGATAAAACTTCATCTCTTAGCCTTAGTACATTTTTGCCATCGATCGTGTAGATATCATCAATTGGCACGCGAACAGTTTCAAGAACACTAGCAAGTGGAATAGCATAAAATTCTTCTTGTGTTCCAACAAGTAGCGATTGAATAATCGCGAGTGTAAGTGGAATTTTAAGCTTCATAACTGTGCCTTTTCCAACTTCACTTTCAATATCAATGATACCGTTTAGTTTTTCGATATTAGTCTTAACAACGTCCATACCAACACCGCGACCAGATACGTTTGTAACTTTTGCCGCAGTTGAAAATCCTGGTCTAAAAATAAGTCCAAATGCCTCTTTTTCGCTCATCGCATCAGCTTCGCGCTCAGTGATGATGCCTTTTTCTATCGATTTAGATTTAAGCATATCAGCATCTAGACCCTTACCATCATCAACTATCTCAACAACAATATGATTGCCTTCATTGTAAGCTTTTAGCTGAACAAGGCCTTTTTCAGGCTTACCTGCTGCCTTTCTTGTCTCAGGATCCTCGATACCGTGATCGCATGAATTTCTGATGATGTGAACTAGTGGATCGCCGATCTCTTCTACGATTGACTTATCAAGCTCAGTCTCTTCACCTGAAATTTCAAGATCGATTTGCTTACCAAGGTCGCGGCTAAGATCACGTATCATACGTGGGAATTTATTAAAGACTTTTGCTATTGGAAGCATTCTTGTCTTCATAACGGCAAGCTGAATATCAGTCGTAACTAGACTTAGGCTTGAGACTACTTGATTTAACTCTTCAAGGAATTTCTCACCCTCATATCTCTCTTCCACGTCATCATAAATTTTTAATAAGCGGTTTTTACCAAGAACAAGCTCACCGATTAGATTCATCAAATGATCAAGTCTTTTTACTTCAACGCGTATAGTTTGTTCCTGCGCTACTGCACCGCTGCTTGCTGCTGGGACCTTTTTATCTCCGTCTTTTTCTTTACTCTCTGCTTTTGCAGCTGGAGCTGAAGTGCTACTTGCAGCCGGAGCTATCTCGCTAGGAGATTTTGGAGCTATACCTTTTGAAGCACGCCTTGCTTGATCCTCAGCCTTTCTAACTTTTAAGAGTCTTTCTATTTCTGCTTCAACTTCTGAATCACTTAGCTTTGAAAGCTCGGCATCACTTATCTCTGGTGCTTCTTCAGTAGGTGCAGCTGGTTCTGGCTCTTTTGCTGGCTCTGGCACTGGCTCAGCTACTGGTGTAATAGGAGCTTCAGGAGCTGCTGCTGGGGCCTCGCCTTCAGAAATTTGAGTAAGTCTTGCACAAATGTTTTTAATATCAATACCAGCAGCTGTATCATTTCCATGATCTCTAATGCTACTTAACAAGCCTTTCATCATATCAACTGACTCAAGAACTACGTCCATAATGTCTGGAGTGATCTTTAGCTCGCCTTTTCTAGCTTTATTTAAAACATCCTCCATATGATGAGTAAGCTCTGTTAAAACATCAAAATTTAAAAAGCTTGAACTACCTTTTACTGTGTGAGCAACACGGAAAATTCTATTTAATAGTTCCAAATCTTCAGGGTTTGACTCAAGCTCAACAAGGTCGTGATCTATCTGCTCAATAAGTTCGAAGGCCTCTATTAAAAAGTCTTCCATTATTTCTTTCATATCATCCATGTTTCACCTCATTTTGCAGATTTAGAATGTGCTTCAATGACTTTTAGCACTTCTTGATAAAATATACTCGCATCAAATTTAGTAAGATACGCAGCACCACCAGCTTCTTTGCTCTTGATTTCGCTAAAATCATTACTCAATGAGGAGTTAAATACTATTGGTACTTCTTTAAATCTTTCATCGTTTTTAAGAGTTGAAGCAAAGCGGTATCCATCCATCTGTGGCATTTCGATATCACTTAAGATAACTCTAAGCTCTCTTGATAGGTTATCTCCATATCTTTGATAAAGCTCTTCCATTCTCTCCAAGCCCTCAACACCATTTTTGGCCTCAACTACGCTAAGTCCCATCTTCTCAAGTGCGTCTTTTACTAGTTTTCTAGCAGTCGAGCTATCATCTAAAACTAAAGAAACACCTTTTAATTTTTGATCGTCTGTTACATCAAATTCGATCTTTGGTGAGTAAATTCCAAGCTCTTCTACTATGCTTTCAAGATCAAGAATAAGCAAAACTTCATCATTTTCTATTCTTGTTACGCCTGTTATTTTGCCTTTATCTAAAGCCCCAGAACCTGAAGCAAAATTTGCAGGTTCGATATCTTTCCAGCTTATACGTCTGATTCTTTTTGCCTCATGAACGATAAAACCGATCAAAATACCGCTAAACTCAGCAATAATAACACGTGGCTTTATAACTACGCCTTCGGTTGGCTCGATAATATTCATCCATCTTGCCAAATTTATGACAGGGATCACCACGCCCCTTAAATCAAAAATTCCCTCGATATACTCGGGAACGCCAGGAAGCTCTGTAAGATTTGGCATCTTAATGATCTCCCGCACCTTTGCGACATTGACTCCGTATATTCCTTCATATACTTTGTTTTCGGTCTTTTTAAAGATACGAAAATCAACAAGTTCCATCTCGTTTGAGTCCGTTTTTAGTACGTTATCTCCAAACATCAATGTCCTTTCAAACTCATTTTGAGCAAATTTAATTTTTGCTGGGCGTATTCTACAACAAAATAACTTTGCTCGCATGCAAAACAAGGTAAATTTATATAAAATCTATCATAAATATTAAATTGCCTACCTTGATGATAGTGCCCTTCTATTATTATATTGGCGTTGTAGCCGCTTAAATGCCTGCTCATCAACTCTTCAAAATTAGGAATTTTGTAGTCTAAATTTTTCTTAGTAAGTCTAGCTAGTATTGCTTTTGATATTTTAAAATGCAAAAATTTATCCAAAGCATTCATAAATTTTAAAAACCATCTTACACGTAAAAATCTAAGTGCGTATTTATCTATAAAAGGTAAAAATATATCACCATGTGCGATCTGGACGCGCTCTTCATTGATTGTCTTAAAATTTGCAGGCTGTGCAGAAATGTCATAGATTTTTACATTTTTATAGCTTTGCACCTCATGCCCATCCCAAAAATCTCTTGTTTTATTAAATAAATTTGAAAGTCTAAAGTCGTGATTGCCTTCAAAATAAAAGATCTCTATCTTTTCTGAAATTTTATTTATAAGTCTCAAATGCTCGGCGTATAAATTTATAGTGAATTCGCTCTCGCCACTTAAAAAATCAAACATATCGCCTAGTAAAAAAATTTGTGGTGGCTCAGGGATTTTTCCGCTATCAATGGCGTGCAAAAATTTTAAAAAACCATCTCGATTTACATTTTCGTGTGCGTCGCCTATGAAAATCGCACCATATTTAATAACGGGTGTGTATAAATATTCACTCAAATTTGGCCTTAACTAAAAGATATAAATTTAATCCATTTATGAGTCAAAAGCTTGCATACTGGCTATTATCAAGCATGACTTTTGACTCTAGTGATATCACTTTTTAAGATTTTTAATTAAATTTTATAGGCTTGTAGCAGATCTTTACGATCTCAACGTCGCTTCTGCCTTTTGGTAAATTTAGCACCACTTCATCGCCCTCAGCCTTGCCCAAAAGTTGCTTTGCAAGTGGTGAATTTATAGAGATATAGCCTTTGTCAATGTCACTTTCACTAATACCAACTATCGTGTAGGTATGTTCTATTTCAGTTTCCTCGTCCATTATCGTAACACTTGAGCCAAACCTAACTCTATCATGCTCGTAGCTACTTGGATCTATCACTTCTGCGTTTGCCAAAAGCGCGCTAAGCTCAGCGATCCTAGCGTCGATAAAAGCTTGCTTTTCTTTAGCAGCATGGTACTCGGCGTTTTCTTTTAGGTCGCCGTGGCTTCTTGCGATATCTATCTCAGTTACGATTTGAGGACGTTGCACGAGTCTTAAATCCTTTAGTTCACCTTCTATTTTTTCATATCCGTATATTGTCATTGGTTCACTCATTTTTTACTCCATATTCTTTAAAATTTTTACTACATTTTTACTGCTACCATGTGACAAATACGCTCTTAACTCGTCACAGCCTTTTAAAAATTTCTGCCTATCACAGCTCTCATAAGCTCTTAGTAAATTTTCAACTGTCGCAAATTCTTGGATAAATTCCTCATGAAGTGGCTCTTTGCCCATGAAGTCAAACATTATATTTGCAAGTCCTGCGTGCTTGATCTTTACAAATTTTCTAGCGATGAAGACATCTATCGCTTTTGCTTTGTAAGCTAGCACAAATGGTGTGCCAATGAGTGCCGCTTCGAGCGTAGCCGTGCCTGAGCAAACAAAAGCAAAATCGCTCTCATACAAAGCTTCAGGCGTGTTTGAGATGATCTCAAAATCGCTCACATCACCATAAATTTCGCCCACTTTATCAAGCAAAAATGGCGGCACGACAAGCAGCCTTGTAGCCTCTATCTTTTTAGCAAGCTCTCTATAGACTGGCATAAGTCTTGAAATTTCAGACCTTCTTGAGCCTGGCAGAAAAGCCACTTTGCCACTGCTACTTAGACTAGTTTTCTTAAGCTTTATCTCATCCATCAAAGGATGTCCCACGTAGGTCGAGCGGCTATAAAATTTCGCATCAAATGGCAGGATCGAAGCTAGGTTGTCACAATACCTCTCAACCACGCTCACTCTTTTTGGCTTCCACGCCCAAACTTGAGGCAATATGTAGTATGTCAGGGCTGCTTTTGCGCCGGCCTCTTTTATCGCCTTTGCAAGCGGCAGGTTAAAGGCTGGACTGTCTATTAGCAGCACTGCATCAGCCTCTTTTGCCATCTGGCTCATCACTTTCATCGCCTTTTTTGCCTTAAAAATGAGTGGCAAAACCTCGACAAAGCCCATCGCTGAAAACTCGCTACTTTTCATATATGGCGTGCCAAGCTCTTCGCTAAAAATTCCCATTAGCTCAAATTCGCCATCGAAATTTTTCAAAATTTCTTTTAAATGCAAATTTGCCGATGGCTCAAGAGCGGAGACTAAAATTTTCATTTTCACACTTTCATCAGGTCTTTTTTGGGGGCATTATACGCAAAAATTCTTTAAAATTTTAAGAAAGCTGTGATAAAATCCAACCCTTTAAAGGATAAAATTTGAAAGAAATTTTGATAACAAATGACGATGGATTTGAGGCGACTGGACTGCTTGCTTTAAAAGAAGCTTTGAGTGAATTAAAAGACGTAAATGTCACGATTGTAGCTCCAAGCTCAGAAAAGTCAGCCTGCGCTCACTCGCTAACTCTCACAAGACCGCTTAGGTTTATCAAGCTTGATGATAACTTTTTTAAACTCGATGACGCTACGCCAAGTGATTGCGTCTATCTCGCACTTCACGCACTTTATAACAAAAAACCAGACCTAGTGATAAGTGGTATAAATCACGGAGCAAATTTAGGCGAAGATATCACCTACTCTGGCACGTGTGGAGCGGCGATGGAGGGGGTTTTGCAGGGCATTAGAAGTATCGCCTTTTCGCAGTTTTATACCAACAACTCACTAAATGAACTTGGCTTTAATCTAGCAAAAGAGGTTGTAAAATTTATCGTGCCAAAGGTGTTAGAGGGTGAAATTTCGCTAAATCAAAGAGAATTTTTAAATGTAAATATCCCAGCCACAACTAGTAAAAATTTTAAAGGCTACTCCGTAGTACCAGCTGGCAAACGCACCTACGCCACGCATGCTACGCTTAATCGCAACCCAAGAGGTATCGAGTACTACTGGCTTGGAAACGCTGCGCTTGAATACGAAAAAGGCGAGCCAAGTGACATCAGCAAGGTAAATGAGGGCTTTACCACGATAACGCCCATAAAACTAAATATGACTTCGTATGAAAGTTTGGAGGGCTTAAAAGGGAAATTTGATGCAAAATGATAGATTTACAAGGATAAGATGGCTCTTTGGTGATGATGGATTTGAAAAGCTTCAGCACTCAAACGTCCTAGTTTGCGGAGCTGGTGGTGTTGGTGGGATCTGTGTGGACGCGCTTGCTAGAAGTGGAGTTGGACATATCACATTAATCGACAAAGACACCTTTGACGTGACAAATCAAAATCGCCAAATTTATAGCGAAAATACCGGAAGCGTAAAGGTAGATGAATTTGCAAAGGTTTATCCTTGTATAACGCCTATTCAGACGCTAATCACGCCAGAATTTATTGCTAGCTTTGACTTTGGTAAATTTGATGTGGTTATAGATGCGATAGATGATATAACAGCCAAGATCGCCCTTGCAAATGCGGTAGACCCTAGCAAATTTATAGCCTCTATGGGTGGGGCAAAAAGGGTTGATCCAACCAAGATAAAGGTGGCTAGCGTGTGGAAAACCTCGGTCGATCCACTAGCTAGAAAATATAGATATGAGCTCAAAAAATCAGGCTTTAGCGGTAAATTCGATGTGGTCTTTTCAACAGAAGAGCCACGTTGCAAGCCGCTTGGAAGCTTCATGGGCGTGACTGCTTGCTTTGGGCTAAATTTAGCTTCACTAGCTGTTAAAAAGATAGTTGGGTAGTAAGTCAAAAATTTACTCTCTGAGCAAAATTTCAAATTAAAGCTGGTATTTTTTGGATATAAATTTAATAGCCAGCTCTACAAAACACGAATTTAACAATCCAAGATGAGAATCTAGCAAATTTTAAAATTTATGAGCGAGTAATTTCGGCTCTAAAATTTGAGATAAGCGGTAAGCGAAGCCAAATTTTAGTAATCAATTCTTGCGAGTGAATGAAAGTTTAAAATTTACAAAATGGCTTGATTAAATTTGTAAATTTTTTATTCAAAAGGGAGGCAAGTGGACTTAATTTTTTTACTTCTCAGGCTAGCAACTGCATGACAGACACGAAGTCCATCCCCCTTATCCCCCCGCCCCTTTTTTTAATCCACCCCCCCTCGCACATTTAAGGGGCATGCGCTAGTACTTCGCAATGCATGCGGTATAAACTCTATCAAATTTTAAAATTTATGAGCGAGTATATCACACTTCTAAATTTAGTGGCGAATGTTTATGAGCCCTAAAATTAGTAAGTTGCTAAGGTTAGTGAGTAAGATTTTAAAATTTGTAAAGATAGTAAAATTCTATTTTTTTAAATAAAGACTTTGAATTTTAAAAATTTATATATTTTTTGGATTAAATTTAAAGTAGCCAGCTGCAAATTCAGCAGCCAGCTAAAAATTTAGTTTTTATGTATGCGAAAGTAGCTATTTAGTGCGCCAACATAGGCTTTTGCGCTTGCCATCATTGTGTCGATATCAAGTCCGTGACCCATTACGGCTGTTTTGCCCTCAAATTCAACTTTTACATCGACCTTTGCAAGAGCGTCCTTACCCTGAGAGACAGCTGTAACCTTATAGTCTTTGAGCGTGCCATTTATGCCACTAATGCGATCAACTACCTTAAATATTGCATCAGCAGTGCCATTGCCAAGAGCTGAGTCGCTAACGATCTCGTCGTTGTGCCTGATGCTCATAGAAGCACTTGCTAAGCTGCCACCGCTACTTTGAAGAAGAGCCGTGATCTCATAAGCTTGTGGAATTTTTGTAATCTCTTCAGCCACAAGAGCTCTGATATCATCATCAAATATCTCTTTTTTCTTATCAGCTAGCTCTTTAAATTTTTCAAAAGCCTTATTAAGAGCATCGCTATCAAGGCCAAATCCAAGGCTAGCAAGCTTATCTTTAAATGCGTGGCGACCGCTATGCTTACCTAAAACAAGAGAATTTTTCTCAAGGCCTATACTCTCAGCGCTAATTATCTCATAGGTCTCTTTGTGTTTTAGCACGCCGTCTTGATGTATGCCACTCTCGTGCGCAAAGGCGTTTTTACCAACGATAGCTTTGTTTGGTTGAGGCTCAATGCCTATAATACTAGCGATCAGTCTTGAAGTTGGATAAATTTCTTTTGAGATAATGTCTGTATAAAGTGGAGCAAAGACGTCTTGGCGAGTTTTGATAGCCATCACGATCTCTTCAAGTGCAGCATTTCCGGCACGCTCACCTATGCCATTTATCGTACCTTCAACCTGCCTTGCACCAGCTTTTATAGCCGCTAACGAATTTGCTGTAGCCATGCCTAAGTCATTGTGATTATGCACAGAGATTATTGCCCTATCGCCTACAAATTTTACTATTTCACTAATGCGAGTAGTTATCTCTTCAGGATATAAATAACCAACCGTATCAGGGATATTTAAAGTTTTTGCACCCGCATTTATGGCAGCATCACAAATTTCTTTTAAAAAGCTCATTTCACTTCTACAAGCGTCCTCGCAGCTAAACTCTACATCATCGCAAAATGTTTTTGCGTATTTTATAGACTCTATTGCACGTTTTATTACTTCATCTGGGCTCATTTTTAGCTTGTACTGCATATGGATCGGACTTGTTGCTATGAAGGTGTGAATTCTCTTATTTTTTGCAGGAGCTAATGCCTCGCCAGCTGCCTTGATATCACGCTCAACTGCGCGTGCAAGAGAGCAAACCATGATATTTGAGGCTTGCTTTGCTATTTGATTTACCGCATCAAAATCCCCTGGGCTTGCTGCTGCAAATCCCGCCTCCATAACATCCACACCAAGCCTTTCGAGCTGAAGTGCGATCTGTAATTTTTCAGCTGTATTCATCGATGCACCAGGGCTTTGCTCACCATCTCTTAAAGTCGTATCAAAGATTATAATTTTATTCTTATCCATTTTTGTCCTTTTTTATTTTTTATATTTAAATTTGATGAGTTAAATAAAGAGAAATTTGCTACCTAAGTAGCAGCAGTAGAGAGTTTTTGATTTCGATTTTTGGTAAAAATTTACGTGATTTTATGACGCCATTTTCGCTCATTCGCTCTCCTTTTTTTTGGAATTTTTACTAAACATTATAGTGGCTCTTACTATACCATAAAGCATATAGATGCTCATAACCAAAGTCGCACTTTCAAATGGATATAGATAAAGCATCGAAAACGCAACGACAAGAGCTACTAAAATTCTTATCACATGGGTTTGTTTTAAATTTATTTTTTTAAAACTTGGATAGCGTATGTTGCTAACCATTAAAGCTGCCAAAGTAGCTTCAAGTAGCATCAAGCACCACTCAAATCCCTCTAAAAAAGTATAGTCGATATAAATTCCAACCCAAAGTACGCTCACAATAGCTGCTGATGGTATAGGAAGTCCGATAAAAACATTTGGCTCATATGTACCAGTAGTGACATTGAAGCGAGCAAGCCTGATAGCTCCAAAAACCACAAACATAGCAGCTATAAGCGCTCCAAATCTGCCAAAATTTTTACCAATAGTCAAATAAAATAAAATCGCTGGCGCTACACCAAAAGCAACAAGATCTGCAAGACTATCAAACTCTACTCCAAATTTACTAGTTGTCTTTGTAAGTCTAGCCACACGTCCATCAAGTCCATCTAAAATAAGCGATAAGATTATATAAATAATGGCTTTAAAATAGTTACCTTGAATAGATGAAATAATACTAATAACACCCAAAAAAGCACTAGCTGCTGTAAATAAATTTGGCAAGATATACATTAGTTGCATCTTTTGTATGTTATTCATCTCTTTTTCCCTCTTCAAAATATCCCAAAAGTGAAGCAGCCTCTACGCTTTCTCCAACGCTTACACATATTTTAGTCTCTCTTGGTAAGTATAAAATCACCTCACCACTTCCTAAAAAACCAAATTTTCTAGATGCTTTTAGGCTAGTAACATTTGAAATTTCTAAACTTCGACTGAAAGCTCCAGCTATAATTTTCATGGCAAATCTAATATTTTCTTTTTCAAAACGAATAATCGCTCTTTCGTTTAATATCTCTGAAATTTTTATTGCTTGACATAAAAATAGTCCGTGTCTTCTTTTGATATCAGCGATTTTAGAGTCACTAACCGCCCTTAGTGTACCTACACCAAAAAATGTCTTTTGTATGACTATTTTGGCGACCTCATTATCATCAAATTTTGAAATACTAATCTCTTTTATCTTGCCATCTATCGGTGAAAGCAAAGCTAGCCTGTCGTCTGCAAATGGCTCCCTTTCAGGATCTCTAAAAAAATATAGAAAAAATAAAAACAAAAATGTAAAAAGAAGCGGCAATATCCCAAACAGCAAAGACAAAACAAACAAAATCAAAAAGATAAATATATATTTATACCCTGCTTTTGCGATATAACCGTTCATTTTTATTCCTCTTTTTTGCCTTTTTCGTCTTCTTCATGCTCTACAAGCCTACTCTCAAGACCATTTTCTTCTTCATAATTTCTAATTATCTCTCTAACTCTTTTTCCTTCGATCGTCTCTTCTTCATAAAGAGCTGAAACCATATTTTCAATAGCACCTTTATAAATTTCTAGCAAACCAAGTACGGCTGTATATCTTTCATGAAGCAATGTTTTTACAAAGTCATCGACTTTCTCAGCCATTTTATCACTATAGTCTTTTATGCTCTGTCCGCCATTTAAAAATGTCGCACGTTGCTTTTCAAGCACCATAAGACCAGCAACATCACTCATACCGTACATACTAACCATAGCTTTTATGATATCAGTTGCACGCTCTAGGTCGTTACTAGCCCCAGTTGAAATTTCCTTTATAAACACCTCTTCAGCCGCTCTACCAGCTAAAAGCACATCCACTTCAGCTAAAAGCTCGTGCTTTTGCATCATAAATTTATTCTCTTCAGGTGTATTTAAAGTATAACCAAGTGCTGCAAGGCCACGTGGTACGACAGAAACCTTTGTAACTCTCTTTGCACCTTTTGTCACTTCAGCTATCAAGGCGTGTCCGCACTCGTGATATGTGACTATCTTTTTCTCTTTTGGATTTACACGACGAGACTTTTTCTCAAGTCCAGCTATTGATCTCTCGACAGCCTCAACTAGATCAGCCTGCTCAACAAATACCTTTGACTTGCGTCCTGCAAGAAGCGCAGCCTCGTTTATGATATTTTCAAGATCAGCTCCGGCTAAACCAGTAGTTAGCCTTGCTATGTCTTCGATGCTTACATCTTTGTCAATCTTAACATCTTTCATATGAACTTTTAAAATATCACAACGTCCTTTAAAGTCAGGCTTATCTACAAGAACTTGCCTGTCAAATCTACCCGGTCTTAAAAGCGCAGCGTCCAAAACCTCAGGTCTGTTTGTAGCAGCTACAACGATGACTGGCGACTTATCCGCGTCAAATCCGTCCATCTCAGAAAGAAGCTGGTTTAGCGTCTGCTCCCTCTCGTCATTTCCGCCCATTGGGCCAGAATTTCTGCTTTTACCAATTGCATCAATCTCATCTATAAAGACGATTGCTGGAGCTTCTTTTTTAGCATTTTCAAAAAGATCCCTAACCCTACTTGCACCAACACCGACAAACATCTCGATAAAGCTTGATGCTGACATAGAGAAAAATGGCACACTAGCCTCGCCTGCAACTGCTCTTGCAAGAAGTGTTTTACCTGTACCTGGAGGGCCAACTAGTAAAATTCCTTTTGGAATTTTTGCCCCAAGTCTTAGATATTTATCGGGACTTTTTAAGTAATCAACTATCTCCTGAACCTCTTCTTTTGCCTCTTCAACGCCTGCGACGTCATCAAATTTAACTTTTGGCTTTTCAGAATTTATAAGCTTTTTTGCACTTCCTATGCCAAGTATGCCGCCGCCAATATTCTTTTGCATACGACTAGCAATAAACATCCAAATGGCAAAAAATATAAATACTGGGATGATCCATGAAAATATAAGATCACCAAACCAGCTATTTTCACTATAAACACTATAAGTTATGCCATTTTGCTCAAGTATGCCAATGAGCGTTGGATCATTTATACGTTTTGCAAGATAGATAGTTTTGTCACTACCTATGCCTTTTATTGTAGTTTCTGAGATAGCAACCTCATTTAGTTGCTTATTTTTTAACATATCTTTAAACTCAGAATAAGCTACCATTTTACTCTGAGCATTACTATTTAGCCCAAAAGAGCCACCTAGTCCGTCTCCACTAAAGCTTCTAAAAGCTAAAACTATAACTATTGCAAAAATGGCAAAAATAAAAATAGGATTTTTATTAAAAAAACCGTTATTGTTGCCATTGTTTTGGTTATTATTTTGGTTATTCATCTATTTCCTTATAAACAAAGCTACTCCAATCGTTACTCTGTTTTATCTCAATTAGCTCCAAATCCTTAAACGTATCTTTAATTCTATCTTCGTATTTGTTTAAAATTCCTGACAATACCAAGTAGCCGCCTTTTTTGAGCGATTTTTTTAAGTCATTTGAGAGCATAAAAATGACATCAGCAATGATATTTGCCACTACGATGTCATATTTTTGTTCTAAATTTGCGATAGAGCCTGTCCAAATTTTATTAAATTTAACCTCATTTAACTTGGCATTACTAAGTGAGCTTTGTGTGGCTTGTTCATCAGTGTCGCAAGCATCTACTATACAACCAAGCTTCGATAAAGCAATGCTTAATATCCCACTTCCACAACCTACATCTAAAGCAGTATTGCCACTTTTTGCATATTTTTGTAAAAGTTGCAAACAAGAATTTGTGCTTTCGTGGTGCCCTGAGCCAAAGGCTAGAGCTGGGTCGATTATGATATTTGTTACGCCATTAAGTGGCTCTTCCCAACTAGGTCTAACATAAATTTTATCAACCAAAATAGGCTTAACTGCCTTTTTATATTCGCCTAGCCAGTCTTTATTTTCTTTTAAATTAAGAGAAATTTTTAAATCATTTGAAATTTTACGAACACTAGAGAGCCCTTTTGCATACTCTTCGATACCCCAAGCTATATCTTTTAGATCATACTCTTCCCTGATGATGATCTCGTGATCTAGCTCTTCAACACAGGTAACTCCAAAAGAGAAAACTAGCTCTAAAATTTCATCATAAAAATTTGATGTTTTTATGCTTAATTCGTAGAATTTATCTTTCATTAACCAAGAACGTCTTCAAGCTTCTCTTTTAAAACTTGTGGCGTAAAAGGTTTAACGATGTAATTATTAACACCTGCTTTTAAAGCTGTTATAACTTCGGCTTTTCCGCCTTCTGTTGTTACCATTATGATAGGCATATCAACATACTTTTGCTCAGCTCTTACCTTTTTAACAAGCTCAAGGCCATTCATCTCAGGCATGTTCCAATCAGTGATAAGAACTTCGATACCTTCATTTTGAGTTAAGATATTCCAGGCCTCAAGACCGTGCTCAGCCTCAAGAATTTCTTGATGTCCTAACCTTTGTAAAGTATTTTTTATGATTCTTCTCATTGTTGAACTGTCATCTACAACCAAAATCTTCACATAATATCCTTTTAGTAAAAATTGCCCTATTCTAGCTAATTTAAATTTATAAAAGCTTTAACGCTATCTAAGTATTTTAAAGGCCTCTTTTAGGTCAAGCAACCCTTCATAGTAGGCTTTCCCAACTATTACGCCACTAATCTCATTTGTGGCTTTTAGCATCAAAATATCATTTATATCACTCACGCCACCACTTGCTATTGTTTCAAGCTTGCTATTTCTAGCTATTTGCAAGCTAAACTCAACATTGACTCCGCCAAGCATTCCATCCTTGTTAATATCGGTGCAAATCACAGCCTCCACGCCGACATCTGCAAATTTTCTTGCAAGATCAACTGCTTTTATATTTGAGATCTCACCCCAACCTTGCACGGCCACATAGCCATCTTTTGCGTCAATGCCAACTACAACTCTATAAATTTCAGCCATTTTTGCTGTAAATTCTGGATCTCTAAGAGCTACTGAGCCAAGGATCACTCTGCTAACTCCAAGGTCCAAATAGCGCTTTATACGATCTTCATCTCTTATGCCACCACCCACTTGGACGCTTAAATTTGTAGCCTTTGTAATTTTTTCAATTGTTTTAAAATTTATCGTCTCTCCAGCAAATGCACCATCCAAATCAACCACATGAAGCCATTTTGCGCCATAATCTTCAAATTTCTTAGCAAGTTCACTTGGCTCGTTGCTATAAATTTTTGCACTTTGCATAAGACCTTTGCTAAGTCTAACCGCTTGCCCCTCTTTTAAATCAATCGCTGGAAAAATTTCCATCACAACCTCGCAAAATTCTCTAAAATTTTAAGTCCAGCTTCATGACTTTTTTCTGGATGAGGCTGAAAGCCAAAGATATTTTCATGCCAAACCGCACTTGTAAATTCATATCCATAAGTCGTCTTTGCCAGTGCAAATTTATCATCACAAACCACGTGATAGCTGTGTACAAAATATAAATACTCAAGCTTTTTTATTCCTAAATTTAATGGGCTATTTTGCTTAAATTCCAAAGCGTTCCAGCCAATGTGAGGTATTTTTAATGGCTTATCGAAATTAGTTTCATTAAATTTTACGACCTCGCCGGGCAAAAGAGAAAGTCCCTTATGCTCGCCAAACTCGAAGCTTCGCTCAAATAAAAGCTGCACACCAAGACAAATGCCAATAAAAGCTTTGCCACTTTTTACAGCCTCTTTTATTGCTTCATCCATGCCGTTATTTTTTAGCTTTGTCATCGCCTCACCAAAAGCTCCAACGCCTGGCAAAACAATGTGCGAATACTCCTTTAAATTTTCAGGCTTACTTACTAAGGCACATTTTTTGTCAAGAAAATCAAAAGCATTTATCACGCTTTTGATGTTTCCAGCTCCATAGTCAATTATCGCTATCATTGTTCTTTGCCTCTAATTAGCCTTTTAGATTTAGTGCATGATTAAACTCAGGCACGATCACCTTAAGAGCAGGTGCTACCTCGTCATCTTCAAGCTGCAAAAGCCCATTTATCTGTGAATTTAAAAGAGTTAGGTCGTATGGCTGTGAGTGCGTCACAAAGATCGATTCATACTTAGTTTGAACGTCATCTTTGTTGATAAGCAGCTCCTCATAAAGCTTCTCGCCAGGTCTAAGCCCTACAAATTCGATACCCAGATGCTCTTTGTTTGAAAGCAGAAGCATCTTTTTAGCAAGATCAACGATCTTGATTGGCTCGCCCATATCAAGCACAAAAAGCTCTCCGCCTTTTGCGATAGAGGCTGCTTGAAGGACTAGCTGACACGCTTCAGATGTAAGCATAAAGTACCTTGTGATCTCTGGGTGAGTGACACTTAAAGGCTTGTTTGCAGCGATCTGCGCTTTAAATTTAGGTATGACAGATCCGCTTGAGCCAAGGACATTTCCAAAGCGCACGCAAACTATCTCACACACGCCAGCTTCATTTGAATTTAAAGCATAAAGCTCACAAACACGCTTAGTTGTGCCCATTATATTTGTTGGGCGTACGGCCTTGTCTGATGAGATCATGACAAATTTTTTAACACCATATTTTTTTGAAAGATCGACAGCATTTTTTGTGCCAAGGATATTGTTTTCGACAGCCGAGCGAGGGTTTAGTTCACAAAGCGGCACGTGTTTATATGCTGCTGCGTGGATAACAATCTCAGGTTTAAAGTCAGCAAAAACTTCTTCAAAGTCCTTTAAATTTGTGATGTTTACAAGCTTACTGATAGTCCTTTTATCTTTTGTATCTTCGCCTATTTTATAAAGGTTAAACTCACTGTGCTCAACCATTACAAGCTCGCTCACTCCAAATTTTAAGCACTGCTTACAAATTTCACTTCCTATGCTACCACCAGCTCCAGTGACAAGCACTCTTTTATCTTTTAAGAAATTTGAGATAGCTTCAGGATTTAGGTCTTTTGGCTTTCTAGCAAGCAAGTCTTCGATAGAGATATCCTTGATCGGCTCGTTTTCGATAAGTGAAAATAGCTTCATATCTCTTATGCCATATCCTGTTAGTTCATCAACTAAGGCTTGAAGTCCATCTTGATCAAGTGCAAGTGCGATAATAGCAGTCTTTACATCGTAATCTTTTATCAAATTTGGTATCTCTTTTTTATCTTGCACCAAAAATCCATCACAATAAGTGCCCACAAGATCACTCCTGCCATCTACCACGCCAACTGCGTAATAATCAAGATACCCTTGCTTTAAGCCACGTAAAACATGAAGTGCTTTTGAGGTAGCACCTATAACAACACAAGGCTCGCCTTTGTGAGGTTTGTTTGAAAAGTCAAGCACCATACGCTTTGAAATTCTCAAAAGTCCAATAAGTAGGCATGAAATTAGAAGATCAATGAAAATAACGCTTCTTGGGTATGGATTAAAGAAGTCTTGTATTATGAAAAATATGATCGTAAACAAAACCGCTGAGCAAACGTGAGCTAAGAAAATTTTGCGAGCTTCATTTAGCCCAAAAAATCTCCATGGCACCTTGTAAATTTTAAACATCCATAGAAAAAATAGCTTAAAAATAATCAAAAATCCAGCCGTTACAAAAAGGCCCTGAACGTAGATATCTGGGATATTTGCGTTAAATCTCAAAAGATAAGCCGCATATATCGAAAACGCAAATATAAAAACATCGCCAGTAAGGAAAAATATAAGCCTTTTTAACTTTGTTGCATGAAACATTTAGGCGTTTTCCTTGACTAGTTTGATCACTTTTGCTTGCGTTTCCTCGCTCATATCACTACCGCTTGGCAAGCAAATTCCTCTTGAAAATAGATCTTCGCTGCAACCATCAACAAAGCTTAGCGCGCCCTTAAATACAGGCTGTATATGCATAGGCTTCCAAAGTGGACGGCTCTCGATATTCTCATCAGCTAGAGCTTTTATCACCTTTAAATGTGCGTCTTTTTTAGCAAAAACGCCAGTTGTGAGCCATCTGTTGCCACGAGAATTTGCTAGCTCTGGCATAAATTCTAAAATACCGCCAAGCTCTTTTTCATAAATTTCAAATACTTTTCTCTTTTGCTCGACTCTTTTTTCTAAAACTTCCATCTGTGCCACGCCAATAGCGCCTAGAACGTTGCTTAAACGGTAGTTGTAGCCATACTCTTTGTGCTCGTAGTGAAGTAGCGGCTCTCTTGCTTGCGTGCTGTAAAATCTAGCTTTTTCGACAAATTCGCTATCTCCAACTAGCATACCGCCACCTGAAGTGGTGATGATCTTGTTGCCATTAAAACTATATGCACCCATCACACCAAACGTGCCAAGTGCCTTGCCAGCGTAAAACCCACCAAGTGCCTCAGCTGCGTCCTCGACCAAAGCGATACCCTCGTTTTGGCAAATTTCGCAAATTTCTTTCATCTTTGAAGCTTGGCCGTAAAGATGAGTAACGACTAACGCCTTTGGCTTTTTAGGTAAATTTGATATCGCTTTTTTAAGTAGCTCTGGGCTTAAATTCCAGCTCTCATCGCTATCTATAAAGACTGGTGTCGCTTTTTCGTAAAGTATAGGCGAGACCGAAGCCATAAATGTAAAGCTAGAAGCCAGTACAAAGTCGCCCTCTTTCACGCCAAGGACGCGAAATGCTAGGTGAAGTGCCGCAGTTCCTGCAGATAGTGCTAGCGCATCTTTTGCTCCAGTGTAGTTTTTTATACTTTCTTCAAATTTATTTACATACTCACCAAGTGGCGCTATATAGTTGCTTTCAAAAACTTTTTTTATATATTCCTGCTCTTTTCCACTCATGTTTGGCGGAGATAAAAAAACCCTATCCATGTTCATACCTTTCGTGATTTTTTAGCGATTTTAGCACTTATTTTTAAATTTTATATCTTAGCGCGCTCGCATGCTGGCACTCCGTACGCCTTTGTGCCATCTTTTATATCTCTAACAACGACGCTTCCAGCGCCGATGATACAGCTGCTGCCGATACTTATACCTTGAATGACGCTTGAGCCTATGCCAACATGCGTAAATTCGCCCACTCTAACGTTTCCAGCAAGGGCTGCATTTGGGCTGATGTGAGCAAATTTACCTATCACACACTCATGCTCTATTACCACACCAGAGTTTATTATAGCGCCCTCTTTTATGCAAGCTTTTGCGTTTATCACAGCATTTGGCATGACAACTACGCCTTTTTCTATCACAGCACTTTCGCTCACAACCGCGCTTTTATGGATCAAATTTACTATCTCAAAGCCAGCAGCCTCTACTTTTTGGCTGATCTTTTGCCTTATTTTGTTTTCGCCAATAGCTATTATGATATCGGCTTTTTCGAGCTCTGGGCTAAATTTGAACTCACTAGCATCGTCTAAAAAAACTATCTCATCATAGCCGTTGCTTCTAGCGATATCAGCGACCACAAGACCATGCCCACTCGCTCCGTAGATGTAAATTTTCTTAGTTTTTGCCATTAAATTTCTCCGTCGTCGCCTGCCCCTCTTTGCTGACGTCACTTCGTTTTAGTACCTTTTCGATAGTCTGTAAGGCAATCTTTACATCAAGCATAAAGCTTAAATTTTTAGCATAATAGACGTCGTACTCAAATTTTTTCTCCCAGCTTATGGCGTTTCTACCATTTACTTGCGCTAGGCCCGTGATACCAGGGCGCACGTCGTGGCGGTGCTTTTGTGTTTCGTTATAGATGGGTAGATACTCAACCAAGAGTGGCCTAGGACCTATGAAGCTCATGTCGCCCTTTAGCACGTTAAATAGCTGTGGTAGCTCATCAAGGCTAAGCGAGCGGATCAGTTTGCCAAATCTACCAAGACGCTGCTCATCTGGCAAAAGCTCGCCATTTGTGTCACGCTCATCGCTCATTGTCTTAAATTTATAAATTTTAAAAATTTTCTCATTAAAACCTGGTCTTTCCTGCGTAAAAATGACATCACGACTTACCTTAAAATAGACAAAGATCGCCGTTGCTATGATGATAGGTGACGTTAAAATGAGCAAAAACAAAGCCCCCAAAATATCAATCACCCTCTTTAAAAAATTTCTATACATCTATAAATTTCCTATAAATTTCTATATATCTTTTTGCGATTTGCTTCTCGTCAAACTCGCTAACCGCCCAGTTTCTGCCGTTTTGCCCAAGTCTATTACAAAGCGCTTCGTCATCAAGCAAAATTTTTATTTTACTGGCAAGATCGCTTGCATCTTTTACCTTGCATAAAAGTCCGTTGTAGCCCTCTTTTACAGCTTCATTGCAGCCTGTAACATCACTTGCAACGACTGCTTTAGCCATACTCATCGCCTCTAAAACCGTTCTTGGGAAGCCCTCTTTATAACTTGGCAAAGCTAGCAAATAAGAAGCCTTTAAAAGCTGCGGTATGTCGTTTCTAGCGCCAAGATACCGCACTTTGCCACCTTTTAAAAAGCTATCATCTGCGGTTGATTTATTGCCAGCAAAGCCCTCGCCCACAAAGATAAATTCGCAGTTTTTGTAGCCATTTAAAATTTCAGCTGCCTCGTAAAATTCGCGAACACCCTTGTGCCACATAGCTCTTGCGATCATTAAAATCACCTTTTTATCGCCAAGATCAGCCGCTTGCGTGATGGCTGGGTCAAATTTGATAGTATCCACGCCGACACTTTTTATACGGCATACTTTGCTTTTATCTATCAAATTACGAGAGATCATATAATCAGCATCCGAGTCGTTTACAAACACGCAAGCATCGGCCTTTGCGAATGAAAATTTATAAAGGCTCTCCATGACAAAACGCACTGCCTTTGTCTTAATATCATCATCGATATAAAAGCTACCAAGGCCTTCAACTAAATTTATCACATGCTTTATACCAGCGTTTTTAGCGGCAAATGTGCCAAATACATTTGACTTGTGAGCGCCAGTTTGCAGCAGATCCAAATTTAGCTCGCCCAAAATTTGAGATAGTTTTTTTGAGTTATTTATAATAGTTAGCGGATTTAGACTGGCCTTGTCAAGCTCGTATGTAACAGCGTGAAAGCTTTTAGCAAGCTCGTCAGTAAAGTCACCTTTTGGAGCGATAGCAAAAACTTCATGCCCCATATCTTTTAAAGCCTGCATAATAGGGCGTCTAAAAAAGTGTATGCTCATATCAGCGTGGCTCAAAAACCCTATCTTTGCCATTTTTACCTCTTTAGTTTATAAATTTTTGCCGCCCCATCAAGTATGACTGGCTCAAAGACCTTAGGATCGTACCTTTCAAGCACAAAAAGCTGTATATAAGTGCTATTTAAAATACTTTCATCAAGGATGATAAACCTACCATAATCTCTCATAAAAATGACAGAAATATTTGAGCTTTCGTTATTTTTATACTCTTTGACATTTAGCTTGCCAGCCTCGTTATAATCAGTCTCTATGAAAGATTTAAGAGGCAAGATATTGCCATCATAGATTAAATTTGTGACATCACTTGTGAGCGTAAATCCACCATTTAGTCTAATGCCATTTTCATTTTGAGAGATCGCTCTTGTGACGATAAAAAGGCCGTTGTTTAAATTTTTACCGCTTTTTAGATCGATCTTGCTAAATTGCAAAATGGTCGGAAAAATACCAAGCATCCTATCTGGAAGATAGTAATAAATATCCCTTGTCTTTGCTGGCAAGCTAAAATTTGCCTCTTTTATATCGCTAAAAAACTGATCGATGCTTGCATTTCTCTCTTTTAAAATTTGAGCCAAATTGCCATTAAATCTCTCTTTAAAATTTCTCTCTGTGTACTCAACATCAAGCCTTGCCATATTTGCTGAGCTTATCTCATCGCTTCCAAGCGCAAAACTCACGGCAAAATTTTCGCGTCCAAGGTGCTTTCCACCGTCAATGAGCGTCTTAACATCGCTGTAATATCTGATCGGATATCCATAGTCCCACCACGCAACCACGTAGTCCTCGCGTCCTGCGATACTTTTTAGCTTGTTTAAAATTTCAACCTCTTTGTGTACAAAAACCGGCTCAGCTTTGTAACCATAGATATGAATGAGCGCTGGAGTAAGAGCAAACACGGTTATAAAGGCTCTCGCAAGATTTAGCACCGCACCTTTTAGCTTTAAATTTGAAAGTATAAACTCCACCAAATAGCCAAATCCAAGCGCCATGATAGGCACAGCATAAATAGTAAATCTAAGGCCACTTTTAAATGCCAAAAAGCCAAGTGCCAGCATGCCAAGTGAGACGGCAAATGAGCGGTTTTTAAAGCAAAATAGAGCAACACCAGCAAGTGAGATCAAAAATGTGATGACATTTGCGCTGATCCTCTCGCAAAATAGCATAAAATCAACGATGCTTGACTCTTGGATGGTTTGATTGACATTAAAAAAGTGAAAGCTCATGCCTCCAACTTCAGGCGCATCTCTAAAAACGTAAAATTTAAGCTGAAAAATAATCGGATTTAGTCCGCCACGAATTACAAAAACAATAAAAACAACTGCCAAAATGCCAAAAGCAATTTTTAAATTTATCACCTCTTTTTTAAAGAGGCAAAGTGCATAAAATGCAAATATCACACCAAATTTAAGTGATAGATCAAGGTTTGAAATGGCAAGTAAAAGCAGTAAAATTTCAAGATAAAAAAGTGGATTTTTCCTATCAAAAATGAGCGTGTAAAGTAAAAATAGCCCAGTTAAAATACTAATAAGCGAAAACGCACTCGCATACCACCACATATAAATAAGCACGCTTAAGGGTGCGATTATTAGGCTCTTTGCGTCCTTTTTCTCAAGCACCCTAACAAGTCCCCAAACGACAAAGACGCTAAGTGGGATGATGAGCATATCAGTATCGTAGTAGCCTGCCATAGTGCGGTTGTAGTAGCTATTTGCGACCACTGCAAGAAGTGCGGCGATAAAGCCAGCAAATTTGAGCTTATACTCATTTGCGATCAAGATGACCGGCACAGCCACTAGCGATGAGAAAAATACGCTCATATAAATCATCGCCGTCTCAAGCTTGACGCCCAGAAATTTCACGATCCAGTAAGTAAGCGTCGAGAGCGGATAGCCGTAGTAGCTAAGGTCGTTTTCTTGGTGAAAGCCAGCCAGCATATCCCTTGCGCCCTCGGCAAATGCGTAGCCGTCGTTTGTGCTGATCATCAGCTCGTTGTTCCAGAAAAATATTGGATATTCGCTCGCCCAAAAGACCCAGTAAAGCCTACAAATCACACTAAAAAGGACTGCGATAAATATCATCAAGTATAAAGAGTAATTTTTAAAAAACAAATTTCTATTCATTAGGATTTTCCAAAAATTTTATAAGCTTGCTCGCTATATTTTCACTATCAAAAAATTTAGCCCGATTATACGCAATATTTTCAAAATTTTGCCTTATTTCAGGCGTATTAAGCACCTTTATCATCGCCTCTTTCATCGCATTTTCGTCATCAACTGGCACCAAAATGCCAAACTCACTCTCGCCCAAAAGCTCCTTTGCGCCGCTTTTATGCTCAGTCGAGATGATAGTTTTTTCACATGCAAGTGCCTCTAAAAGGACATTTGAAAAGCCCTCAAAACGCGAAGCGCAAAGTAAGCAAGAGGCGTTTTTTATGTGCCTAAAAGGATTTTTATCAGTGCCAAGGAGCTTTACTCGCTCACCCACGCCAAGCTTGTCGATTAAATTTTGTAGATCATCCTTTAAAGGCCCTTTCCCTAAAATGCCAAGCGTTGCACGAGGGTCATTAATAGAGGAGATTATTTTTATCAGCATGGCTTGATTTTTACCGCTATCAAGGCGACCTATGTTTATGAAAAATGGCTTAAAACCACTCTCAAGCGGCTCATCTTTTAGCAAATTTATAGTTTTTAGATCAAGGGCGTTATAAAGCACCTTTGTTTTTGCCTCGCTCATGCCAAAATTTCGCACCAGATCCTCTTTATTGCCAGCTGCATTTGCAAGAATTAGATCAGTTTTTTTATAAAGATGAGTGAGTAAAAATTTATTAACTCGCCCGCTTAGATCGTCTTTATATAAGATCGACGGACAGCTTCGCTCGCTGATAACTAGCCTTTTTTTAAAGCCCAAAATTCTAGCAAGCCCAGCAATATAACAAGGGCGGTTCATCAGCACAAACTGCGTGTCTATGCCTAAGTTTTGACAAAGCTTTTTATACTTAAAGGCAAGCATTGGCATCGCCAAAAAGAGCCTTGCAAGCTTTTTTAGCCCACTTTCATAAGGATCGCTATTTTCTATAAAGTGGATCTGCACCTCACTTGGGATCTCATAGGCGATGACCTTGCTCATTAGGATGAGATGAACTTCATAACGTTTGACCAAAAACGGCAGTAAATTTGCCACATTTCGCTCAGCCCCACCAGGCCCCATCGAGTATAAAAAAACGGCTAATTTCTTCACTTGCTAACAACCTTTTTTATAAATTCTCGCCACTGCTTAATGATATTTTCTTTGCTAAATAAATTTGCATTTTTACTGGCGTTTTTTGCTAATTTTTGCCTTAAATTTTCATCTTTTAAAAGCATCTCAAGCTTATCTTTTAGATCATCGCTGTTGCCATTTTTAAAGATAAGCCCGTCTATGCCGTCATTTATAAGCTCTCTTGCGCCCACGGTGTCGCTACTTAGCCTAGCGCAACCAAAAGCACCTGATTCGATTAGCACGTTTGAAAGCCCCTCGCTTCGTGAGCTAAGAGTAAAAATTTTTGCCTCATTATAAAGCTTTGTGACGTCGCTCATATGTCCTAAAAATTTGATGTTAAGCCCTAAATTTGACGCCATTTGCTTCAGTTCGGCCTCCTGCCTGCCAGTGCCTGCGATCTTTATCTCCCAGCCTTCAAGCAAACTCTTATCCACCTTGCTAAGCGCCTCAAAATAGACATCATAGCCCTTTACTGCCTCCAGCCTCGCCACGCTTAAGATGACGTTTTGCTTCTCGCAATTTTCAGGCACGTCGATAAAAAGTGGGTTGTGAATGACCTCGCAATTTTTAGCAAATTTATAGTAGTCGTAGTCGCTTTTGCTTAGCACGCTTAAGCCATCGACAAAGCGGTAGCTAAGATCACGCATAGCGCTTGCAATTTTGCTTTTTAAGTAGCTATGCTCGTGGTGCTCGGTTGCTATTAGTTTGCTTTTTAGCCCAGCATTTGCGATCGCGCAAGTGACGTTTGTCCAGTCGATAAAGCTCATTATTAGATCAGCCTTTTGCTCTTTAAAAAGAGCTCTAAGGGCGAGGATTTTCTTAAATTTTAAAGCCACACCTGAGCCAGTGACGTTAAGGTTTATGATATTTATCTTTTCACTAAATTTATAAAATCCAAAGTCCTCTTCAAGCAAGGCGATAGTGATCTCGTTGTCCCTGCAAAACTTATTTGCAAGCACATTTAGCACACGCTCGGCTCCACCATTTCTAAGTGCGGCGATGATAAAAAGAATTTTCACTTCACACCTCCAAGCCTTAAAAGCTCCAGCCATTTTTTATAAATTTGCTCCACGCTAAACTCATCAAGTCTAGCTCTTGCGTTTTTGCTAAATTCACTCATCTTTGCCTCGTCTTGCAGCAAATTTGCAAGTTTTTCGCTCATCTGCCTAGCATCATTTATCTCACAAAGCAAGCCATCAAAACCATCTTTTATAAGCTCTTTTGCCCCACTAGTCCTTGTCGCAACCCGCACGCAGTCATAGTTTATCGCCTCTATCAAGGTATTTCCAAGACCCTCGAAATTTGAGCAAGAAAGCAGCACCTTTGCCCTTTTATAAAGCGAGGCGATGTCGCTAACGTTGCCTAAAAACTCTACATCAGCGCCCAAGCTTTTGGCTAAATTTTCTAAATTTGCCCTCTCGCCACCATCTCCAGCGACAGCAAATTTATAGCCGCTTTGCTTTAAGCTTGCAGCCACTCTTACAAACATTTCGCAGTTTTTTATCTTATTTAGCCTGCCAACAAAGATGACTAAATTTTCTTTCGTAAAGCTCTCACTGCACATATCTTTAAAGAGTGGGTTGTAAATTTTCATCACATTTTTACAAAATTTAGAGTAGTAGCCAAGATCCTCGTCGCTTAAGACGCTAAGTGCATTTGCAAATGGGTAGCTTATGCGTCTTAGCACCTTAAAGATCGCCCTTTTTGGCGCAAGATAGTTTGTGTGCTCGCTTATGATTATAGGCGTTTTTAGCCCAGCTGAGCTAAAGAGTACCAAGGTATTTACGGCGTCTAAAAAAGATATCACAGCGTCAAATTTGCCCTCTCTTATGAGCGCTCTTAAAGCAAGCATCTTTGAAACTCTCTTTTTTAAATTTCCAAAAAAACCAAGCTCATCAGCCCCAACGCCTAAATTTATGAGCTCCACTCCACTTGCCAGCTCGTAAAATGGCTCATCTTTGTCAAATTTAACAAGGCTCACCTCATGATCCATACTAAATCGTGATGCGATCACCGCGCAAACTCGCTCCGCACCACCACTTCTAAGTGTTGATGTGACAAATAATATCTTCATATGCCAAACCTTTGCTTGACCTTTACACGTAGCTTTGAGAGTGCCGGTAAAATGCCACTTGGAAACGGACTAAGCAGCAAAAAAATAAACGCCTCTTTACTAAATTTAATGCTAAGACTTTTAAAGATACACCTTAGCATAAGGCCATATTCGCCTGCTATTTTGGCGTAGTAAGCGGCATTTTTATACTGGATAGCTAGAAATTTTGGCTCATTTTTTATAGCGATGTCGTAGTGCATATTTGCCGTTTTGATGTAAGCGTTTGCGACGCTTAACGCGTGTTTGCTGGCATTTAGCGTAGCACTATCGCTTCTTGCGATGCGGTAGATGTAAAGTGGCTTTTTAAGATAGAAGACATTTTTTTCAAAAAAGCGGATATAAAGCTCATTTTCGCCACCAAAACTGCTCTCATCAAATCTAAAGCCGTCTATAAATTCACGCGAAAAAAGCTTAAAATACTCGCCATTTATCCGCCCGCAGTGATAATCAACCTTACTCATCACCCCGCTTTGCTTATATGGACTCCTGCCAGCTATCACCTCAGTCATCACGCCATCTTTTTCGCAGATCGCGTCTGCAAAAACGCACGAATACTCGCCACTTTTTAAAATTTCATAGCACAAAGCAATCGCCTCTGGTAAAAGCTCATCGTCATCATCAAGCAAGCAGACAAACTCGCCTGTTGCGTTGTCAAAGCCGTTATTTTTGTTACCATTTGGGCTCTTTTTGTGAGTGGTGTTTTTTACAAATTTGATCCTTGCGTCGTTAAAACTCTTGCAAATTTCACTCGCACTCTCGTCATCGCCGTCATCTGTTACTATGATCTCTAAGTTTTTATAGCTTTGAGCTAGGGCGCTTTTTATGGCCTTTTTTAAAAGCTCCGGACGCTTATAAGTTGCGGTTACGATGCTGATTAATGGCTCGCTCATTTAGCCCCTTTTAAAAATTCTCTCATAGCCTTGAAGCTTTTCAAGCCGTGAGAAAAGTATAAATTTAATTGTCTTGATATAGGCCTTTAAATTTGCGCTATATCCTCTCTCAAGGCGCTCGCCCTCGATGTTTGAGCCACTTAGATCGGTTGGGTGCGCAAAAAGGTCGCAAAAATACATCTGCATATCATTAACGCCAAGCAAATAGTCCCAAACATCGGTCGTACAAAGCGCATTTTTGTGGATTTCAAGCAAATTTCTAGCGCTTTTTTTAGTTAGCACATAAGCCCCTGCTCTATAAATGCTCGAAAATGAGTGCTTTGAGACCTGCCAAAGCGGCCTACTTAGGCTAGCATCCACCTTTTTGCCAAAGGCGCTAAATCTGCCCTCTAGCCCATCTTGCATGCCACATATCAGCACGCTGTTTTCTGGCATCTTACTAGCTGCCAAAAAGGCCTCTTTTATGGCCTGATCATCTCCTATCACGTCATCTTCAAAGATGAGGGCAAATTTGGCTTCACTCGCCAAAAATGCCTCGTAGGCCTTAACATGCGAGAGCGAACAGCCAACCTCTGCTGGGCTTAAAACCTTGCCGTAAGCTTTAAATGATGGCGAAATGATCTTGTAATATTCTCTCGCGTTTAGTTCCCTACCATCAACTGCGTCTATTAGCTTAAAGCTATCATAAAATCCAAATTTCTGCTGTAAAAGCTCGCGCCTTTTGGTATCTTTTGCCAAAGAGATCAGATAAATTTCATCCATTTAAGACCTTTTAAATTTTTTTAAAATTTTACGCCAAACTATGCCTCTCTCGAAGCCATTAAAAAATAAGAAATATCCCAAAACATAAGCTGCGCTGGCGTAGATCGCAGCAAAGATAACAAATTTTAGCCAGTTATCTAAGCTCACAAAGTCCTTGCAGGCAAACATCGCAAGCACACAGAGCGCAAAAACGGCTAAATTTTTAAAATAAACTCCATAAAATGTGGTGAGCTTTACCTCTAAATTTAAAGCAGCGTTTATAAGGTCAAAGCCAAGAATTCTTATGCTATAAAAAATGGCTGCGACGATGACGATGCCATAAACGCCGTAGTCACTAAATTTAAGCAGTGCGATCTGTGCTATAATCGTGCTAACGCCAAGGATAGTGTTGGCAATGGCTGGTCGGCGAAGCTTGTTTGTCGCGCTATCAAGGTTAAAAAGCGAAAAAACAAAGCTTATAAACACAATCGGCACTAGCGTGATCATCGAGACGTTGTAGATAAATTTGACCTCATCTACGCTTTTAAAAGGTAGCCAAAGCGTGTAGAAATCCAGCCCAAAAACGACAAAAAATGCGGCTGGAGCGTTCATCACAAAGGCGATCACCTTCATTGAAAATTTAGCCTCTTTTATGAGGTCCGTGATCAAATTTTTAGAGTAAAGCTCGACAAATTTTGGCGCAAAGATACCGCTAAGCTGCGCTACAAAACTCTCAAGTATGATAGGAGCGGCCTTGGCAACTGAAAGAAGTCCTGTGGCGTTTGCATTTACGAAAATATTGCAAATAAATAGGTCCATGCCCGTTAAAAGTATGCGATTTAGCGCATTAAAGCTGTTCCAAATGCCAGAGCTTAGAAGCTCTTTTATCTTAGAAAAGTCAAATTTACTAAGGCTAAATTTTAGCTCTGGCGTGATGCGAGCTGACATAAAAATAGTGCTAAAAAAGACAAAAAGGCTAGCCACAAGCGCCGAAATAGCAATATATGAGATAAATGGCTTAAAAAAGAAAAAGAGCGCCACGATGAGGATCGCTAGGATCGCGCTAGAGATGGCGTTTCTAATGGAGAGTAGGTAGAGCTTATTTGTCACAAAAGCGCAGACCGTCAAAACGCCGTTAAATAGCCCAACGCAGAAATTTATAAAGTAAAAGACAAGGGTTATTCTCACATCAAATAGCAAATTTTCAGGGACATTTAAAAAGCTTTGCAAATTTAGTATGAAAATGGAGCTTAGCACCACAACAACGGCGCAAAAAAAGATATTTACAACAAGCACCGATGAGTAGTAGGTGTTTGCAAGGTTTAGATCCTTTTTGTGCCACGCATGAGCGACAAAGCGCCCGCTAACCGAGTTTATCGCCACACTTACGACCGCTGCGTAGCTAACGATGGCGTTGCTAAGACCTACAAAGCCAAATGCCTCGTTGCCAAGGCTTTTTAAGATAAATGGCGTAAGAAAGAAATTTATGCCCATAGATACGACAAAAACGACGATTGAGCTTATTAGATTGATTAGCATTAGACCTTTAACCTGTAAATTTTTACGCCACTTGAAATAATAAATGGCTCAAAGTATCGCTCATCAGCTTTCTCAAATATAAAAAGCTGTACAAAAGATGAGTTAAAAGCATTTTCATCAAGCAACAATATCCGCGCATAATCTTCCAAAAAAATGACATAAATTTTGGCGTTTTCGTCTATGATTTTTTCATCTATTCGCAAATCTCTTCCGGCACCTTTTACTTTATAAAATGATTTTACGGCTATTTTCTCACCGTTATGTATGATAAATTTTTGTTCATTTGTAGGCAAAGTATAGCCATCTCCAAGGTCGATACCAGCTTCGCTAACGCCATTTAATGCACTAACATGATAAAAATACTCTTTTTGCCTTTTACCAGTTGTAATATCGATATAGCTATATCTAAAGATATTTGGTACGATGTCAATCATATTTGGTACAAGATAGTAAAAAATATCTTTTTTTGCAGCTGGCAGAGTGAAATTTTCGCTTTCAAGCTGACTCAAAAAAGTATTTATATTGCTTGTGTTGTAGTCTTTTAAAATTTTATCTATTGGCCTTATATTTTGCTCAAGCGAGATGTCATTATACGTAACTGCCACTCTTGCAAGTCTAGCCAAAAATGCCTCATCTTTTCTCAAAGCAAGGCTAACAAAATAATTATTTTCGCCACCTTGTCTACCAGGATCGTTTAAAGTCATAACATCAGCAAAATATCTTATGGCATACCCGTAATCCCACCACGAAAATACATAATCATCGCGCTTTGTGACCTTTTTGAGTTCATCAAGCGCCACTGCTTCATCATGGTTAATCACAGTGTTTGGCCTATATAAATAAGCAAAATCTAAATTTATAGCAAGAGTGGCTACGACAAAAACCAAAAGTGATAAATTTTTAATAGAATTTCTAAGATCAAATAAATTTAAAAAAAAATGCAAAAAATACCCAAAACCAAGCGCAACAAGTGGTGTTACGTACATAACAAATCTAACTCCACCAAAGAAAGATAGGAGTCCAAGTCCAAGCATTGGCAATGTAAGTAAGAATGGACGAAATTTCAAGCAAAGTAGCAAGTATCCAATAATAGCTGCCAGCAATATAAGAATATTTCCCGACATGAAATAGATAAAATACAAAGGACTGGCACTTTTTACTTCGCTGATGAAATTATACTCATTTATAAAGTGAAATTTATCGCTAAGAATTTCATTGCCTTTAAAAACATAAATACCCATTTTTGAAGTAATGAAATCAAAACCACCAAAATAGATAAAAATAGCTAGCATTAAAGTAAGAAAAATGGCTAATTTTCTAGCTGAGAGTAAATTTTTATATTTGCAAAAAAGAGAGAAAAATAAGGCAATAACTGCTAAATTAAAAACCAAAATTTTATTTGCTATTAGTGGATCTTTAGTAAAAGCATTTGAGCTTACGATGCTTATAAACATAAAAAATATCGCTTGATAATTTTGCAATCTATCTCGCATAAAAACTAGCGTATATAGTAAAAACATAAAGAAAATACTTAAAATAAGTGCATATGAGCTTTGATACCACCAAAGATAAAGCGACACAAATACTCCAGGCAAAACAATAAATTTTTGTTCATTTGTGTTTAAAAGCCTGATCAAAAAATAGATAATAAAAAGCGCAAATGTGACATTTAACATGTCACTATCAAAATATCCAGGCGATGTCCTTGAAAGATAGCTTGGCAAGATAACACTCATAAACGCTGCCACAACCCCAGCTTTTAGCGCCTTAAGCTCATTTGATATCAAAACAACTGGAAGTGCGATAAGTGGAGCTAAAAAGACGCTCATGTAAAACATCACGCTTTCGATCTTAAAAGGTAAAATTTTGCAAATATAAAAAACTATAGTTGAGATTGGGTGATTAAAGGGGCTAAAGTCATTTTGCTGATGAAAGCCAGCCAGCATATCTCTAGCACCCTCTGCGTAATAGTATGCGTCATTTGTCGTAAGCATAAACTCGCCATTAAAGTAAAACTCTGGCATCTCCTTTGCCCACAATACCCAGAGTATCCTAGCCGCAAATCCAAACAGATAAGCAGCCAGAAATATAAGTAAAATTTTACAATTTACGCTTACTTTGTGCACTAAATTCCTTACAGCCTAGCGTCAGCCTCTGGGTAGATATTTTTTATATCGTAAACTAAATGACCTTTTAAATTTAGCTTTTTAAACTCATTGTGAGCTACGGCAATCACTATGCAGTCGTAGTCATCTAGATTATACTCTTTTACTAGATCAAAGCCGTACTCGTGTTTTACCTCAGCGCTATCAGCCCAAGGATCGGTCACATCAACCTTGCAGCCAAAGTCTTTTAGCTCATCAACTACGTCTATAACACGAGAATTTCTTATATCTGGGCAGTTTTCTTTAAATGTCATACCAAGGACAAGCACGCGTGCTTTGTTGATAAGCACGCCTTTTCTTATCATTAGTTTTATCACTTGATCAGCTGCGTATCTGCCCATATCATCGTTGATACGGCGGCCTGCTAGGATCATTTCAGGATGATAGCCTACCTCTTGAGCTTTGTGAGTGAGGTAGTATGGATCTACGCCGATGCAGTGACCACCAACTAGACCTGGGCGGAAATTTAAGAAATTCCATTTCGTGCCAGCAGCTTCAAGCACGTCAATGGTGTTGATATGAAGCTTTTCAAAAAGCATCGCAAGCTCGTTTATAAAGGCGATGTTTATATCACGCTGTGTGTTTTCGATGACCTTTGCAGCCTCGGCTACTTTGATACTTGAAGCTTTGTGAGTGCCAGCTGTGATGATCGAGCGATAAATTTCATCAACCTTGTCAGCGATCTCTGGAGTTGAGCCACTTGTGATCTTTTTGATCTTAGTTACAGTATGCTCTTTGTCACCTGGGTTTATACGCTCTGGTGAGTAGCCGCAGAAGAAATCTTTGTTAAATTTAAGCCCACTTTTTTCAAGAAGTGGTACGCAAATTTCTTCTGTAACGCCTGGATAAACGGTGCTTTCATAAACAACGATGTCACCTTTTTTAAGCACTTTTGCCACACTCTCAGTCGCTTTTACAACTGGAGTTAGATCAGGGCGTTTATTTTTATCTATCGGAGTCGGGACGGTCACGATGAAGAAGTTGCAACTTCTAATGTCATCTAAATTTAGGCTAAATTTCATGCCATTATCGATCGCTTTTTTCATCTGCTCATTGCTAAGTTCAAGCGTTCTATCGTAGCCACTTTTAAGCTCTTCTATACGTTTTGCATTCACATCAAAGCCCACTACTTCGTACTTCTCACTAAAAGCTGCTGCTAGTGGAAGTCCAACATATCCAAGTCCTACTACTGCTATTTTCATTTACTTTTTCCTTTCTTTTTTTGCTTCTATCTTTTTTACGCGTTCATACATTCTTATTTCCGCACTTACACCTTTTGGAGTTATGATTCTAATAGGGCTAACGCCTGGTAAAATTTTAGTAAATTCATAATAAACCCGCCTCTTTTTCTTTCCGTCCTTGCAGAGCATCATCGTTTGCGCTAGCTCGTCACCGCCGCTAAATTCATAGTAAATTCCGCGCGCGTCCTCTTTTTGTTTAAGCTTTCCGCCGAGCAAAAAGGCGAAGTTGCAGTCGATTTCTATCTCTTTAAAAAATGCGACTTCGTATTTAAAATAATCAGGCGGCATCTTTGAGATAGGTAGCTCAAAAATATTTTCCTCGATTTTCGCCGCATTTTCGTTCGCCAAAAGCGTAAACGGCAGCATACAAGCTGCGATAAAAAGTAAAATTTTTCTCATGCCTTTACTCCGATTTGGAAATATTTAAATCCGTGTTCGGTTAAAATTTTAGCATTGTATTGGTTGCGTCCGTCAAATATGACAGCATTTTTTAACCTTTGTTTAATCTCCATAAAATCAGGCGATCTAAACTCGCTCCACTCAGTCACAAGCACCATAGCATCGGCGTTATCAAGCGCATCGTACTTATTTTTAGCATATTTTATATCTAAATTTGGTATATATTTTTTAGCTTCTTCGCTTGATTTAGGATCATATGCCACCACTTTTGCGCCAGCTTCGTCTAAAAGCTTTATCAATGTTATCGAGCTAGCCTCGCGCATATCGTCTGTGTTTGGCTTAAACGCAAGCCCCCAAAACGCAATTGTCTTGCCCTTTAGATCGCCGCCAAAAAAGTTATAAATTTTCTCAAACAGCACTCTTTTTTGAGCCTTATTTCTTGACTCGACCGCATTTAAAAGCTCTGGCTCAAAGCCATTTTGTCTGGCGGTATAGATAAGCGCCTCGACGTCTTTTGGAAAGCAGCTACCGCCGTATCCGCAGCCGGGATATATAAAGCTATATCCGATCCTCGAGTCGCTGCCGATACCTTTTCTTACTAAATTTACATCAGCGCCCACGCGTTCACAGATATTTGCTATCTCGTTTATGAAGCTTATTTTGGTTGCCAGCATCGAATTTGCAGCGTATTTTGTCATCTCGGCTGACTTTACGTCCATACAAATGAGCCTGTCATGATTTTTCATAAATGGCTCATAAAGCTCTCTCATCACGCTAAAGCCCCACTCACTACTAGCCCCGATAACTACGCGATCTGGCTTTAAAAAGTCCTCAACTGCCGCACCCTCTTTTAAAAACTCTGGGTTTGAAACGACTTCAAATTTAACCTCTATATTTCTCTTTTTAAGCTCAGCCTCGATCACCTCATGCACCTTAGCTCCAGTGCCCACTGGAACGGTTGATTTATCGACTACGATTAGCGGTTTGCTTAAATTTTCTCCGATAGATTTTGCCACCGAGAGGACATATTTTAAATCCGCCTGTCCATCAGCGCCCATAGGAGTACCAACTGCGATAAATAGCACATCTGCATGCTCTAGCGCCTCAGTTATCTGCGTACTAAATTTAAGCGAACCATTTTTGTAGCACTCGCTCACGATATCAGCAAGGCCTGGCTCATATATAGGCACGACACCGTTTTTTAGTGCCTCGATCTTTTTTTCATCAACATCGACGCAGATCACGCTGTTGCCCATTTTAGCAAAGCATGCACCACTCACTAGTCCAACGTATCCGGTTCCAATCACAGCTACTTTCATGCTTATCCTTAAATTTTCTTTTCCCATTCAAGGGCGGTTTTTATGATGAGCGCTAGATCGTCTCTTTTTGGCTTCCAGCTTGTTAGCGAGCGCAGTTTACTTGCGTTTGAGATAAGGATAGCTGGGTCGCCATCCCTTCTTGGCGCATTTAGCACTTTAAAATTTACTCCGCTTACTTTTTTTGCAGTTTCGATGACCTCTTTTACGCTAAATCCTCTGCCATATCCCACGTTAAAAGTTTCGCTGCCATTTTTACCAATATACTCTAGTGCGCTAATGTGAGCATCTGCTAGGTCACTAACGTGAATGTAGTCTCTTACGCATGTGCCATCTTTTGTCGCGTAGTCATCACCAAAAATACCCATACTCTCGCGCTTGCCAAGTATAGTTTGCACAGCCACCTTGATAAGGTGCGTGGCATTTGGATAGTTTTGACCGATAAGCCCATCTTCGTCTGCGCCTGCCACGTTGAAATAACGTAAAATCGCAAATTTAAAATTTTTATTTGAAGCGGCGTAGTCTTTGATGATCTGCTCGCTCATAAGCTTGCTTCTGCCGTATGGATTTATCGGATTTGTAGGCGTTGTTTCGCTTACTTCTGCCACGTCTGGCTCGCCGTAAACTGCGGCAGTTGAGCTAAATATAAATTTATTTACATTGTAAGTTTTTGCGTATCTTAGTACTCTTGCGACGTTTGCGGTGTTATTTAGATAGTATTTTAGTGGCTCACTCATACTCTCAAAGACCTCGATAAACGCTGCAAAATGGATGATCGCATCAAATTTGCCGTTTGCAAAAATTTCGCTTAGATCATCCTCTAAATTTGCGTTTATAAATTTAAAATTTCCTATCTTTTTAAGTGCGTCAAGTGCTTTTTGTGAGCCTTTGCAGAGATTGTCGATGATGGTTATCTCATCCTTGCCTTGTTTTAAAAGTGCTTTTACTACGTGGCTGCCGATGTATCCAGCACCACCTGTTATTAAAATCTTCAAGTTTAAGCCTTTCATAAAAAGTGGTTAATTTTATCAAAAATAGGGTAAAGCAAAAGTAAAGCAAGCCTTTGAATGAAATTTAATCCTCTCTAACCCTCAAAAATATAGGAAATCTTGGCTTGCCATTAGAGGTTAAATTTTGAAATTTATATGTGATTATGGAGCCTATCTTTGGGGGATTTGTGCGTTGCTCGTCGCTTAGTCCTGAGCCTATTTTAAAGATAGTGCCAGCTTTTGGCTCGCCATCCTTGCCGCCAAGCGCCCTGCAAGTGAGCGAGCCAGCAAGATTAGCGTATTTGCCGCTGCCTTTATTTATGGAGACTACCTCGCACTCGGCGTCTGTAAATTTCTTAAATTTAAGTGCATTTTTGCTTCGTTTTCGCTCATACGGCGCATTTGGCTCACGCACGACTGCTCCCTCTCCACCCTTTACAATAATATCCTCTGTAAATTTTAAAAACTGGGCATTATCACGCATTTTTATCTGTTTTATGATGATCAAATTTTGATTTGGCTCATTTTTTAGAAATTTAGCCAAAACTTCAAGTCTGGTAAGCAAGCCACCACTCGCCTCAGGCACATCAAAAACGTGAAATTTTAGCCTGTTCCATGCCTTTTCGTCTGGCAGCTTATCCATCACGGTAGCTTGAATTTCTTCAAATTTAAGCTCTTTTGCGTAAAGCTCGCCATCAAGTGCAAATTTTGGGAAATTTTTAGTAAAACTTAGCGGTGCATTCAGTTTTTTACCCTGCCTTGAGAGTAAATTCTCTCCGTCCCAGTAGGCACGCACACCATCAAGCTTCTCGCTAGCCAGCCAGCCTGAGACGTTTTGCTCTTTATACTCGCTAAGGCGCAGCAAGTCAAGAGAAAATGCAAAATTTAAAAGGAGTAAAACCGCAAAAATTATTCTGATCAGGCTTTTACCTTGCAAAAACAATAGTCCAGATGATCGTCTACAACGCCCACACTTTGCAAAAAAGCATAGGTGCTAACAGAGCCTAAAAATTTAAACTCTCGCTTTTTTAGCTCCTTTGCCACAAAGTCCGACATAGGCGTAGTAGCTGGCACTTGTTTGACATCTTGATAGTGATTTATGATCTGTTTGCCGTCAAATTTGGGATCAAATTTTCTTAGCAAATGCCCCCACAGATACTCGTAAAAGCTGCCAAATTCTTTGGTTACGGATAAAAATGCAAGGGCGTTTACAGAAAGCGATTTTAGTTTTAAGCGGTTTCTGATCAACCTCTCATTTTGCATAAATTTCGCTATTTCGTCCTCACCGTAAAGCTTGATCTTCTCTGGATCAAAGCCATCAAACGCCTCTCTCATAGCCTCTCTTTTTTGAAGCACCCCATGCCACGAAAGTCCCGCCTGAAAGCCCTCCAGAACTATCATTTCGAAAAATTTTCTATCATCTTTTACGACTTTGCCCCACTCATTATCGTGGTAAGCTATGTCAGGCTCGCCTTTGGCCCATTCACATCGCCTCATCTGCTTTCCTTAAATTTTAACTCCGTAAAACTCGCAATACCACTCGACAAATTTAGCCACGCCGTCGTTTACTTTTGTATTTGGCTTGTAGTCAAAGTCAGCCACCAAATCACTCACATCAGCAAATGTTGCTGGCACGTCGCCTGCTTGAAGTGGGAGAAAATTTTTCTTGATCTCACGGCCGATCTTTATCTCAACTGCCTTGATGTAGTCCATGAGCTCGACTGGGCTATTGTTACCGATATTATAGACCTTAAAAGGCGCTTTTGAAGTGGCAGGATCTGGGTGTTTAGCATCCCAAGATGGATTTGGCTTAGCAGGGTTGTCTATGCATTTAATGATACCCTTTACGATGTCGTCCACGTAGGTAAAGTCGCGCTTCATCTTGCCGTAGTTGAAAACATCGATGCTCTTATCTTTAAGCGCAGCATCAACAAACAAAAATAGTGCCATATCAGGGCGTCCCCATGGTCCATACACCGTAAAAAAGCGAAGTCCGGTCGTTGGCACGTTAAATAGATGGCTATAAGTGTGTGCCATCATCTCGTTGCTCTTTTTAGTCGCTGCGTATAGGCTTATAGGGTGATTTACCGCCTCATGCGTAGAAAACGGCATGTTTTCATTTAGACCATAAACCGAGCTAGAGCTTGCATAGACTAAATTTTTGATCTCATTGTGACGGCAGCACTCGAGGATGTTCACAAAGCCCGTGATATTGCTATCAATGTAAGCTTTTGGGTTTATTAACGAGTAGCGAACGCCAGCTTGTGCGGCTAAATTTACCACTACGTCAAATTTCTCTTTGGCAAAAAGCTCTTTCATTGTCTTTTCATCAGCGAGATCTGCTTTTATAAATTTTAAATTTGGATGCGTTTTTGAGACGATAAGCTTGCCATAATCTATCTCGCTAGTCTCAAAGCCAGCCGTTTTTAGGCGCGCGAGCTTTAAATTTACGTCATAATAGTCATTTATCACGTCATATCCGACAACCTCGTCGCCCCTTTTTACTAGGGCATTTGCAAGGTGAAATCCTATAAATCCAGCTGTTCCAGTTACTAAAATTTTCATATTTTTCCTTTCATTTTTGGCTTATTTTAGTGCAAAAATATAAATTTACGTATTTAGATCAGGGTAGTCCCAAGCGTTAAATTCAGCTTTCAAATCGTCATTTTCCCAACCTTTGCAACATAACCACTCAAGCCCTGCACGTCTTTCCATAACGACCTCTTCGTCAAGTCCAGCAACCTTTTTACCGTTTATCCTTGCGTCCACACATGCCCAGTGGTAGCGATAAACTAGGTCAAGTTTGCTTAAAATTTCATCTAAACTGCGCAGTTTTGAGCGGTTTTTGAGCCCACCCTCTTTAAAGACATCCATTACAAAATCACAGTCGCAAATTTTATCCATTTCACCGATATCTTCAGCTATGCCAAGCGCCCAAAGCAAGATCCAAAGCGACTCATACTTCCAGCCCATATTTACGGCCAAATTTATATCAGCCCTGCCCTCTACGACCTCTTTTTCTTTTACACTTAGATTACCATAAAAATCGCCCAAAAAGTCTTTAGCCCAGGCTATCTCATCTTCACTTAGGTGGCCATTGTCGCGGATAGTGCAAGCACACATAATGGCCGTAAATGAGCAAACCGCACGAGCAATGATCTCATCAACGCTTCTTGGCGTAACTTCACTATTGTCATACCTTAGTGGCAGGCTCTCAAGCACAGCCACACCCTCTTTTTTTAAAATTTTTATACTCTCATCTTTTCTTTGTTGTGCTGTTTTTGGCATATCCGCACCTTTTTTAAAAATATCAAACACTCCCATTTTTATCCAAAAAACTCAGCGTTAAATTTCTCTTCGTTAAAATTTTTACCTAAAAATTTACAGGCTTCGATCATATCAGTTCTTGCTATTTCAAAGCAACTCGTAGCCCCAGGGCTTGGAGTCATATTAAAACTTATGCCCTCGCCTGTGCTTATCTTGCCCTCGCCAAGCTCAAGGCACTTTTTATTACGGTCAATAACTTGCGGTCTTACGCCGCCAAAATTTATAGCATAGCTCAGATCGTTTTCACTTAGGCTTGGCACGATCTTTCTAGCATCTTTTACAAATTCTTTTTTATTGATAAATGGCACTTCAAATAAGAAATTTCTTAAAATATAAGATCTGATGTCGCTATCTTTTAAGAGATTTGTAAAGACTTCAAAGACGTTTTTATCAAATTTTAGGCATTTACAAAAGTCAAAAAAGCTTGAACAGCCGTGGTATCTCTCTAGTTTTGGTATGACTAGAGCTGTTGGTCCAAAGCGAGTGTTGCCGTTAGCTAAGATATCTGGATCGCCATGAAGCGCGGCAAATGGTAGCTTATCGTTTTGCACCATATAAACTTTGCCGTTTAGCAGGCGTTTTTTTGCGAAATAAAAGCTTCCAGCAACGGGCAGCGTGCTAAGATGAAGCCCATAACCCATTTTGTGAGCCAAAAATAGCGAGTGTCCTCCAGCATCTACTACAACGTAGTTTGCAGTGATCACTTCGCCATCATTTATCTTTATGTGAAATGTATCGCCCGCCTTTTTTATATCAGTCACTTCTGAGTTTAGACTGATCTCATAGCCATCTGCGCCTAAATTTATGGCATTTTGCACAAGTGAGTTTGCTAAGCCACCAAAGTCCATTGTCGTAAACTGCCCATTTTGCGTGCCTATGGCGATGATGTTTTCTGGCCTCTCATTGCCATTTGCGTCAAAAACGACGTTTGGCTCGATCTGTTTTAACTTCTCTTTGTCATAAATTTCAAGGTAAGGAAAAAGCTCTTTAAAACTCTCATATCTCTCTTTCATGCGCTCTACTTCGGCATCTCCGATAGCTAGTGCCATTTTTTGATGAGCGAACATATATTTGCCATCAAGATTGTATTTTAGGGCATATTTTACTGGCATATTTGCCACACGAGAGACTTTTTTTGCTTTTTCTAGCGTGTAGTTTGTCTCGATATCGCCACAATGAATGGTTTGTGAGTTACCTTTGCCGTTTGAATTTAGAGTAGCTACGCCGTCATATTTTTCTAAAAGTGCAACCTTTTTTATATCACTAAATGCAGCCAACTCGTAAAAGAGCGCCGTTCCACTAATGCCTGCTCCGATAATTACCACTTCAAAGTGCTTCTGCCTCATTTTTTCTCCCAAAAAAGTTTAGTCGCCAAAATGATACTATATTAATTTTAAAACAAACAGCATGGTGAAAAAAGCTAGAATTTTTATATAAAAGAGAAATTTGGCAAGGCTTTCACCTTGCCTTGAAGTTAAAATTTATAAGATACGTTTACTTTGAAATTTCTACCCGGCTCCCAGTCTACATAGTCTGGATTGCCTGTATAATCAGCCATTCTTTGAGACTGCGAAGCATAAGTTTTATTAAAGAGGTTGTAAATTCCAGCATTTATCTCAAGTCCTTTAAATTTACCGCTACTTGGCGTATAGCTAGCGTAGATATCGCTAACTGCATAGCTTGGTATCTTGGCATTTTCATTATCGCTAGCTGATATGGTATTTTTTGAAGCGAAGTAGATTAGGTTGTAGCCTATTAGCGTATCAATGCTAGAAAATGCATACTCTGCATTAAATGTATATTTGTCGCCCTGATCGCGGTAGCCAATGACGTTTGAGGTATAGTAACTAGTGGCACTTTTAGCAACCCTATCTTTATATTTTACATTTTGATGAGTGTAGCTAGCAGCTAGGCTTAGTGCGTCTAAATTTAGCCTTGCAAGTAGCTCAACGCCACTTATATCAGCACCACCAGCGTTTTTTCTAGTCATGATCGGATTTGTTCTACCACCTGCTGCGTTGTTATCGACTATTAAATTTTTATATTTTGTCATGAAGTATTTTGCAGAGAGGCTGTATGAGCTAGCTTCACTTATATCCCCATGGTATTTAAGGCCAGTTTCATAGCTATTGCCAGTTGTAGGTTTCAGATCTTTGTTAGCTTCCCAGCTTCTGCTTCCGCCTGCCATCATAGACTCCATGACGTCAGGTCCTCTAAAGACCCTCGCATAGCTTGCAAACGCATGTAGCCCTTTAAGGATCTCATAGTCAAGCGCAAGCGCTGGGGTAAATTCGTTAAATTTATAGGTATAACTCTTTACATTTCCGGCTCTGCCGTCGTAACTTTTTAGCTCATGACGAGTGTATCTGATGCCTGGAGTAACAGTTAACGAACTAAAATTTAGCGCATCTTCTGCATAGATTGAGTAGTTATTTACCTTTTCAGGATAGTGATTATTTGGCTTGTTAAAATTTTTACTTTGGTAAAACTCAGCACCATATCTAAATGTCTGCGTCAAAGCGCCGGTCTCGACTATACTCTTAGCCTTTGCATTTATGCCGTTTGTCTTTACGCCTAAAATTTTTAAGACTGGGTCATCTTTTTTGTGCTCGGTGTTGTATACTGTTACATCTAAATTTAGAAGATCACTTGGTTTGTACTCATATTTTAGCGTTGTAGTATCACGTTCATATTTTCGGTTATCAACAGGAAATTGACCAGTGTACCAGCTGCCAAACTCGGCTCTCATAGGATACATGCCCTTAAATTCATTGTGCTCTCTTGAAATAGAAATTCTATGCGCATCAAGGAAGCTGTACCCAAGCTTTAAAAGATAGCTAAGGTCATTTCCGTCACCGCCTATCTTTCTTTTATTACCGCTTTTGCCGTAGTCGTAGCCCTTGTGATTAATAGCGGCTATAAAGTCGAGCCCATCAACTGGAGCCGTAAAGAGCATAAGACCTTGAGAAAATTCGCTGTTATTTGAGGCGTAGCCTGTCTTTATCTTTGCACCGATGATCTCACCACTTTCTAGCAAGTCTTTTGCGTCAACCGTTTTAAAGGCGACCGAGCCACCAAGTGCGCCTGAGCCATTTACTACTGACCTTGAGCCAACTTCGACATCAACGGCTTTTATAAGATCTGGATCGATTAGTAAGTCAGCGTTGTGGTGAAATGTATTTCCGTTTTGTTTAGCACCATCTATCGTGATATTTAGACCGCGGTCGCTAACGCCTCTCATGTAAATTTTTTGGTTCATGCCGTTTGTGCCGCCCACATAAACGCCAGGGATGTCTCTCATCACGTCTTTTGCTAGGCCAGCATTTCTGGTTGAAATTTTGATGTCATCAACGCCATATCCGCCACTGCTACTTGTTACCTCAACTCCGCTTAATACGCTCTCGTCTGCCCCATTTGCACAAACTGCTATGCTTGCTGCAAGAGAGAGTTTAAATAAGCTTTTAAATCTCATATTTCCTCCTATTTTGGTTATTAAAATTACTATTTCAATTTTATGGCATAATTTTGAGATTGAATATTATAATTTTAAGTATAAATTTTGGATAAATTTTTGAGTTTTTTGGTAAAAATATAAACTATTTTTAAATTTTAATTATCTAATAAATTAATTAAATATCGAGATAAACAGCTAAATTAAATAATTTTATCAAAGTAATAAATAAGGTTAATTTTTTTAATAGAAAAATTATTATAAGTATAAAAAAATTCTTAAATTTTTGTAGATAATTTTTTTATCAAGAGAGGCTTAAGAAATTTAAAAATAAATTTTTACTTTTTTAGCGCTCAGAATTGTTTTTATAAACACTCTTAAGTAGATTATGAAAAAATTTTATAAATTTTAAATAAGGTAGAGCGAAACTCTTGGATCTAATGGAAGCATCATATAAATTTATTAGACGCCCCTTGAAGGCAAAATTGAAATATTCATTCATGCAAATAATATCTTTTTTCATATCTTTTAGCCTTAGACTTATGTTGGTGTCTTGCCAAAGTATCGGCAGTAGTACAAATATCATCCTATCAAGGCTAAAATTTTTCACATCTTCACGCCAGTCATCCCAGTGGTAAAGCTCATAAAATTTCGATATTTCCCCACAAAGCGCTAAGTAAAAACCGCAAGTAGCTAAGCTGCGCATCTTCCCATTTGCCGCTTGTCTGGCACGCAGTAAAAGACGTTGCCAGCTTTGCCACCAAAGGCGACGCCATTTAGCAAGAAAAATTTATCCAAAATAACGTTTGTCACGAGTAAGTTGCTAGGCATATGCTCTTCTTCACTAAAGCTCTTTCAAGATTAAATCTATAAATTCCATACTTCATCTGCTCGCATCCTGAGCCAAGCATACACAGCCAACCTTCATCCATCACGATGCCACCGCACCCATAAACAAGCGCTCCCATCGGTGAGCAAGTAGCTACCTGAAGCCCTAAAAGCTCGCTTTGCGCCCTGCTCTCATCACGCAGTAAAATTTCACCCATTTTTAGCTTATTTAGCCGTTCTTCGACCAAGCTCCCAAGCCTGGCTCATTTGCATCTATAAGCTCATCTAAAGCTCTCATTGCGAATTCTTGCGATAAATTTGATTAAATTTAAAAGAAGATTTTGGCGAGTCACCCCGCCAAATTTGTATTAGAGGATTATTTTGCATCCCAAGCTAGGATCGTGTTGCCTTCGGCGTCGGTAGCCACATCGCCCATGCCCATGATGTTGTAGCCGCAGTCTACGTAGTGAACCTCGCCTGTTACGCCGCTAGCTAGGTCGCTAAGCAGATACATCGCGCTGTTACCGACGTCTTCGGTAGTAACGTTGCGTTTTAGCGGGCTATTTACTTCGTTGTAGCGTAAAATCATCCTAAAGTCGCCTATTCCGCTTGCGGCAAGTGTTTTGATAGGACCTGCACTGATCGCATTTACACGGATGTTTTTAGCGCCAAGGTCATGTGCTAGGTAGCGAACTGAGCTCTCAAGTGCTGCTTTGGCAACGCCCATTACGTTGTAGTGTGGCACAAATTTTGGTCCGCCAAGGTATGTAAGAGTTAGCACCGAACCGCCCTCTTTTAGCACTGGCAAAACCGCGCGAGTAAGGCTTAGTAGCGAATAAACACTAGTGCCCATCGCTATATCAAATGCCTCTTTTGTCGTATTTACAAACTCGCCTTCTAGCGCTTCTTTTGGTGCGTAAGCCACTGCATGCACGACGAAATCTATCTCGCCAAGGTCTGCTTTGATACGATCCGCAAGACCGTCAAGGTGAGCTGGGTTGTTTACGTCAAGCTCATAGACGAATTTGCTCCCAAACTCCTCCGCGATTGGCTCTACGCGCTTTTTAAGAGCGTCATTTAGATATGTAAACGCCATTTGCGCACCTTGATCGTAACAAGCTTTTGCGATGCCGTAAGCTATTGATTTAGCATTAGCAACGCCGACGATAAGGCCCTTTTTTCCTTTTAAAATCATTATTTCTCCTTTAAAATTTGCTTGGCTTTTGAGCGCTTTTTGGTAATTTTGTTAAAATTTTGCTTGGCAGACCATCCGTATAACCTACACAAATTTTAACTGCAAAGCCACAAAAATCAACTCAAAATCCTTCGCAATTTGAAATTTATAAATTTACAAAATTCAATAAAACACCAAATTTGATAGCGGCAGTATCGCGAAGCTAGACTAGGCGGCTTAAAATTTTGCGACGGGAGTTACCATATAGGTAATGACCGAGCAAAATTTTAAGACAACGAAGTATAGCGATGCGAGTGGGCGCGTATAAGCTCTAAAAACTTTGAGGCGTCCCAGCTTGCCGTACCCACTAACACCCCATCGCAACTCGCAATACTCGCTATCCCGCCGATATTTGCGACATTTACGCTTCCGCCGTAAAGTAGCGGCGCGCTCGTCTGCTCGCGGATGAAATTTAAAACTCCTTCAATCTGCTCCGCATTCGCACTCTTGCCCGTACCTATCGCCCACACGGGCTCGTAGGCGATCAGCAGCCGCTCGTAGCCAAGGTCGATATTTTTTAGCTGTTCCGCCAAAAACTCCTTCGTGCCGCCAGCTTCGTTCACGCTCAAATTTTCGCCAATGCAGTAGACGATCTGCCAGCCCGCCTTTACGGCAAAATCAAATTTAGCTCGCAAAAGCTCCTCACTCTCGCCAAGCTCGCGTCGTTCGGAGTGCCCGATCAGCACGCTTTTTACGCCAAACTCGTCCAGCATCGCCTTACCGATCTCTCCGGTGTGAGCGCCGCTTTCGCATGGGTAGAAATTTTGCGCGCCGAGTTTAAATTTATGAGCCGCGCCATCAAGCGCGCTAAACGGGGGGAATACCGTCACGTCGTCGTTTGCGCTTAAATTTGCGTCTAAAATTTCAGCGTATTTAGCAAAGCTAGCTCTCGTGTGATTGCACTTCAAATTTGCTAAAAACCTCACTCCGCAGCCTTTCTAAGCGGTTTTATGCCAGGTAGCTCCTTGCCCTCGATAAGCTCCAAGCTAGCACCTCCGCCCGTGGAGATAAAGGTCATCTCGTCGGCGTCTCCCGCGCGCTCGACGACGTCGGCCGTATCGCCACCGCCAACGACCGTAGTCGCGTGAGTGTCGATGATAGCGTGGCTCATTTTGATGCTACCTTTGCTAAATTTATCCATCTCAAAAACGCCCATCGGCCCGTTCCACCAGATGGTTTGCGCGTCGGCGATGACCTCTTTAAAGAGCCTAATCGACGCCGGTCCGATATCTAGCCCCATCCAGCCGCTAGGTATTTCTTGGGCAGGGACAAATTTCACGGCGCTTTCGGCCGAAAAGGTCTGAGCCGCGACGACGTCTACTGGCAGGTAAATTTTAACGCCGAGCTCCCTGCCCTTGCGTAAAATTTCGCGCGCGTCCTCGATGAGATCCTCTTCGAGCAGCGAATTTCCGATATTTTCACCCATTGATTTTAAAAACGTAAACGCCATACCGCCGCCGATTATCAGCTTATCCACGCGCGGAAGCAGGTTGTGCAGGGCTTGTAGCTTGCCGCTAACCTTACTACCGCCCACGACCGCCACAAACGGACGTGCCGGGTGTTTGATGAGATTTTGAGCGAAATTTATCTCTTTTTGTAGCAAAAATCCCGCCGCTTTGTGCTTCTCGTCGTAAAATTTAGTGATCGCCTCGACCGAGCTGTGAGCTCTGTGACAAACGCCAAACGCGTCGTTTATGTAAAATTCGCCGTATTTAGCGAGCTCGGCGGCTAACGCCTCGTCGTTTTTGGTTTCGCCCTTTTCAAAGCGCAAATTTTCAAGAAGTAAAATTTCGCCCGGTTTTAGCGCGGCGACTTTAGCTTTAGCATCCGCGCCGACGACGTCCTCGGCAAATATCACGTCTCTATCAAGCAGCCTTGAAAGCCTCTTTGCCACGCCTCGTAGCGAAAATTTCTCCTCAAAGCCGTTTTTAGGTCGCCCCAAGTGACTAGCCAAAACCACGCTGCAGCCGTTATCTAGGCAGTAGCGGATAGTAGGGATCGCCGAGCGGATACGGCGGTCGTCGGTGATGTTTAAAAACTCGTCCATCGGCACGTTAAAATCGCACCTTATAAAGACTTTTGCGCCGTTAAGCTCAAGGTCGTTTATCGATAAAATTTCACTCATTTTTCACCCTTTAAATTTACTTTGTAGCCACGATCTTAGCAAGATCTACAAGCCTTGTTGAGTAGCCCCACTCATTATCGTACCACGCAAAGACCTTCACCATATCATCAGCGATGACCTGCGTAGTGTCGCTCGCTACGATACTGCTGTATGCGCTCGTGCAAAAGTCGCTGCTAACTCTGTAATCGTCATCGACAAATAAAATGCCCTTTAAATTTGACTCCGCAGCCGCTCTAAACGCCTCGTTTATCTCCTCTTTGCTAGCAGGTCTTTTTAAAACCGCTGTTAGATCGACCATAGAGACGTTAGCGACCGGTACGCGCACGCTTTGTCCGTGCATCTTGCCGCTTAGCTCGGGAAGTACTTTTGCGATCGCCTTTGCGGCTCCGGTAGTTGTAGGCCCGATATTTAGGGCCGCAGCGCGCGAGCGGCGGAAGTCTTTAGCCTTTACGTCGACTAGGCTCTGACCGTTGGTGTAGGCATGGATCGTGGTCATGAGCCCTTTTACGATGCCGAATTTATCGTTTAGCACCTTTGCCACTGGAGCTAGGCCGTTTGTGGTGCAGCTTGCATTTGAGACGATCGCTTCGCCTGCGTATTTATCGTCGTTTACGCCGACTACAAACGTAGCCGTGTCGTCTTTTGCCGGAGCGCTCATGACGACTTTTTTGATGCCGCGAGCAAGATATGGCTCACATTTTTCAGTGGTCAAAAACTTACCCGTACACTCCAAAACCACGTCTGCGCCGTAATCTGCGTAGCTAAGCTCGTTTAGATCCCTTGTTGAAAAAACTCTTATCTTTTTGCCGTTTACTTCTATAAAATCATCGTTTATCACCTTAACGTCTTGCTTAAATTCGCCGTGTACGCTGTCGTATTTGAGCAGATAGCGCGTCATGTCGCGCGTCGCCGTGTCGTTGATAGCGACAAGCTCAACGTCGTTTCGCTCTAAAATAATACGAGCAGCGCACCTGCCGATACGCCCGAAGCCGTTTATTGCTACTTTAACTGACATCTTAGCTCCTTTTGATATAATTACGCCTAATTCTACAAAAAAGAATTTTAAAACAAATATAAACAAGGCACTTTAATAGATGAAGTTAGCACTTTTTGGCGGGAGCTTTGATCCGGTTCATTTAGGACATGATAGTATTGTGAAAATGGCACTAAGCGGCCTAGATATCGACAAGCTCATCATCATGCCAACTTTTATAAGTCCCTTTAAGAGCGAATTTTCAGCTCCACCAGAACTTCGCATAAAGTGGATAAGAGAAATTTGGGGCAGACTAGAGAAAGTTGAGATATCAGACTATGAGATAAATTTAGCTCGCCCGGTGCCTACCATAGAGACGGTCAAGTATTTGTATGAGAAATTCAAGATAGAAAAATTTTATCTCATAATAGGCGCGGACCACCTAGCCACGCTTGATAAGTGGCACGGCTACGAGGAGCTAAAAAACTTAGTGCAGTTTGTGATCGCCAAGCGCAATCACATAGAAATTCCACAAAATTTACAAAAAATGGACGTGCACGTGGATGTTAGCTCGTCGCAGATCAGGCATCAAAAAGGGTTTGATGAGCTGCCTAGCGAGATAAAAGATGAGATTATAAATTTTTACCAAGGATACAAAATGCAAGAGAGATCGATGCAAGAGCGCACCGAAAGTATAGTTAAGGTTTTAGACGCAAAAAAGGCTGAAGAGATACAAGTGTTTGATATGAGTGGAGATGATTATTTTGTAAAAACCGTAGTTATCGCTACAACGCTTGGCGAGAGGCACGCCTACTCGCTGGCTGAGGATCTAAAAGAGGAGCTTAAACCTATTGGAGAGAAATTTATAGGGACTGAGAGCTCGCCTGATTGGATCGTGATGGACCTTGGTGACATTTTGATACATCTTTTAAGCCCAGCTTACAGAGCAAAATACAACATCGAAGAGTTTTTGCAAAAGCTAAAAACTAGCAAAGAGTCTTAACAAAAACAAGCGAAGAGCAAATAAGCCATAAAAATATAAAAAATGCTAACAAAAATGGCTTTTTGCCAGTCGCTTTAAAAATGCTTCTATCTATCCCAAATCCCAAAGCACACATCGCAATGCAAAGGCAGATGCTAGCAACCAGCTTTAAAATTTGCACCAAATTTTCAGGGAAAAATGGCAAAGATCTAACGCAAATCGCCACTAGGAAAAACAGCGCAAACCATGGAATACTCTTTAGTTTTGAGCCACCGCTATTTTGGCTTAAATTTAAGAAATTTAGCAAAAACAAAAATGGCACAAGCATGATTACGCGAAGCATTTTTATGATGACGGCGGTGCTGCTTGCTGTGCCGTCAAATGCTGCTGAGGCTGCCACTACATGAGCTACTTCGTGAAGTGAGCCGCCGATAAAAAAGCCAGTTTGTTGCGGCGTGAGAGCTAGAAAATTGGCGATAAATGGATAGATAAGCATACCAATCGTCCCAAAAAGTACCACCGTACAAATGGCGATAGCAAGCTTGTTTGCGTCTGCTTTTATCTCATTTTGGGTAGCCATGACAGCAGCTGCGCCACATATGCTAGCCCCTGAGCCAATGAGCACAGCGCTATCCTTGCTAAGCCCCAAGGCTTTGGCGGTAAAAAGCGCAAAGCAAAAGGTCGCAAAAACCATAAAAGCTGCGTATATAACGCCAAGAGTGCCGACACTTGTGATCTCGCCAAGACTTATGTTAAAGCCAAAAAGTATGATACCAAGCCTTAAAATTTGCTTCCCAGCGATCGCTACGACGCCACTACTTTTTAAAATTTGAGTCTGTTTGGTAAAAAGATTTGCAAAAATGGCGCCTAAAATGATAGAGATGATGAGCGGGCTGGTATGAAATTTAGCTAAAAGTGTGTTTGAGAGTGCAAAAGAAATGATGCATATGAGCGCTAGAATAAGCACAGCAAGAAATTTATGAGACATATTTTAACCTTAATCTATTTTTTAAAAATGCAATTAGCACGTTTGGGTATAATTAGACGAATTTTATAATGCAAATTTAAAATAAAGATAAAGGGATAGGACTATGATCATCCTTGGCGAAAAATATGCTTTTACCAGCCTAGAACTAGAAAAGCTTAGAAAGAAATTTGGTCAAGTAAATTTTTTATCCCATGAAAATAGTGACGCAAAAGCCTTGCGAAGCGCACTAGAAAATCTCATAAAATCAGGTGATCAAAGGCTTACTTATTTACATCTTAATATAACATATAAATAAAAAATTTACCAAAAATTTTAACTCTCCTACATCTTATCTTTAGCTGTGATTCCCATTATGTTAAATGCTGTTTTTATCGAGATAGCGACAACTGCAAAAACTTTTAGCAAGCTATCTTCGTTTTCATTTCCAACCACACGGTTTTCATTATAAAATTTATGAAAACTAGCAGCTAGTGACTTCAAATAGTCTGGGATCTTTTGAAGCTGCCTTGAGATAAAAGCATCCTCTAAAATTTCAGGTAAGATTAGCGCTTCAAAAAGTAAATTTTTAGCATTTTCGTCTAGGTATTCGAAGTTTGCATTGATTACATCTTGAACATTTTTCCCAGCCTTTGCGAAGATTTGATTTATCCTAGCGTGAGCGTAGTTTATGTAAAAGATAGGATTTGAGCTATCCTCTTTTTTAAGCTCATCCACATCAAATTCCAAACTACTCGTATTTGCCTTGCTTATAAAGATAAATCTAAGCGCCTCAGCGCCGATCTCACTTACAATATCGCTCATTAGCACAGCATTACCAGCACGCTTGCTCATCTTGTATGGCTTGCCATCTTTTAGCAGACTAACCATCTGCATAAGTATCACTTCAAGCTTATTTTCATCGTATCCAAGGAAATTTATCGCAGCCTTAAGCCTTGCGATATATCCGTGATGGTCAGCACCCCAAATGTTTATATAGTGATCAAAATTTTTCTCAAATTTCGCGTTGTGATAGATGATATCGCCGGCTAGATATGTTGGCCTGCCGTCATTTCTAACCACAACCCTATCGTTATCGTCGCCAAGTGTGGTCGAAGCGATATAGGTTGCGCCATCTTTTTCATACATTTGATTTGAGCGTTTTAGTTTGTTTATAGTTGGCTCTAGGCCGTCATAAAGAGCCTTTTCGCTAGCCCAGCTCTCTATAAATATCCCAACGTCAGCCAAGTCTTTTTTGATGATCTCAAGCACGATATCCTTGCCAAACTCGGCAAGCTCGAGGTTTCTACTCTCATCATAAAAAATTTCCTTGCCAAATTTCTCATTTGCAAGTTTGGCAATATATAAAATATAATCGCCTCGGTAGTATTTCTCTGGATAGACGACGCTTTCGTTAAAAAGCTGCTCTTTTGCCGCAAGCGATATCGAAGTGCCAAGTAGATCGATTTGATTACCTGCATCGTTTATATAGTATTCTGTCGAGATAGCGTAGCCAAGTCTTTTACCAAGTCTTGCCAAAGTATCGCCATAAACTGCGCCTCTAACGTGTCCGATGTGAAGTGGTCCAGTTGGATTTGCACTGATATATTCTATTAAATAGCTATCTTTTTTCACATCTTCTTTTGCAAAATTTTCGCTGTCTAGCAAAATTTGCTTTGAAATTTCATCTAAAAACTCGCTTTTTAGCTTAAAATTTAAGTAGCCATTTACTGCACTAGCTTCAACTATTTTGCTATCACTAAATTTATCAGCAAACTCGCTAGCTATCATGGCTGGAGACTTCCTTAACTCCTTTGCAAGGCTAAAAAGTGGCGTAGCATAGTGGGCTAAATTTTTATCTTTTGGCTTTTCAAGCACAAATTCACGCTCTAAAACCTTTGAAATTTCAGCTTTTATTTTATTTTTCAACTCTAAAACCTATGCGTTTTTAGTTGTTTCTTCTATCTTTTGACTATCGGCATTCTCTTCTTTATGCTCGACTTTCTCACTTTTTTCAGGGGTTGTATCCTCCATCTCAGCCTTAAAAGTCTTTATACCTTTGCCTAGTCCTTTTGCAAGTTCTGGGATCTTCTTTGCTCCAAAAAGTAAAACAATAATCGCTAAAACAACTAGCCAGTGACCAATACTAAAAGAACCCATTTTTTCTCCTCAATAAATTTTTAAAAATGTTATCATAAATTCCTGAATTTCTAGCAATCTATCCACTCATCAATAACGCGTCTTAAGTCTATTTTCGTGCTTTTTAGCCTCATCGCTCTAAGAATTGATTTTAGGCCTTTATAACTCTTTTCAATGTCATCATTTACCAAAAAATAATCATATTCTAAGATGTGCTCCATCTCGCCAACCGCGTTCATTAGGCGATTTTCTATCGTTTCGTCGCTATCAGTTCCGCGGTTTTTCAAGCGTTTTTTAAGCTCTTTTTTATTTGCAGTTGTTATAAAAACCGAAGTTATGTAGCTTTTAAATTTTTCAAGTGCGATATGAAAGCCTTGCACATCGATATCAAATATCACTATCTTTCCAGCCTCAAGTGCTGCTAAAACAGGCTTTAGACTCGTGCCATAATAGTTTTTATGCACCTGTGCCCATTCTAAAAATTCACCCTTTTCTATGCCGCTTTTAAATTCATCTTCTTTTATAAAATAGTAATCCACTCCATCGACTTCGCCTTCTCTTTTTGCCCTTGTTGTGCTTGAAATAGAAAAATAAAGATCCTTCTCTTCCTTTAAAAGACGGCCCAAAAGAGTACTTTTCCCACTTCCGCTAGGCCCAGAAACTACTAAAATTTGTCCTTGCAACTACTTTTCCTCAAAACTTATATTTATCTTTATGTTCATATCTTTTAGCACATCTCTTAGCGAGCTTTCATTTAACGACTCATGGACGTGTTTTGTGATCTTTTTAGTTAGCTCTTCTTTATAGTCAGCATCGATTTTTGTTTCATCGTATAAGCTAGTTTGTGGCGCATTATTTAATCCAAATGCTGCTTGCATCGTATTTTCATCTATTTCTTCAATAGATGCTACATCAAAATTTGGGCTACCTAACGTCTCTTCTTTAAGGTTCTCTTCCTCAAACACCTCATCTACCATGCCTAGATCTTCTTGAGCAAGGACTTCTTCAGAAATTTCTTCATGATCTTCTTTAGTTGGCTCTTTTTCGGGGTCTATATCTTCGCCCAAAGAAATTTCCTCTGCTTCTTTAGTAGATTCTTCATCTATATCTTCCTCTAAATTTTGACTAGCTTCATCTATCAAATTTGCCTCATTACTTTCAGGCCCAAAATTTTCATCACTATCAAAATCAGTCTCTAGCTCATCAAAATTTTCGCTATCTTCGCTAGCTTCTTCGTTTAGCTCTTTATCCAAAGACTCGATCTCGCTGAGCTCTTTTTTACTTTGACTTATATCATCTACAAAATCTTCATTAAGCTCGGCAGTTTCTAAATTTTGAGAATTTTGCTCGACCATTTTATCAAGCTCGTTTTTAGCCTCTTCATCTGCCAAGTCGCTCTCACCCATATCATCTATCTCATCTACAAGCGAACTAAGCTCATCAAAGTCATCGCTATGCTCTTCTTTTGTCATAGGCGGCTCATTGTTTTGCTCTAATGATTTATCTATATCTTCTGAATCAGCCATATATTTGCTAGCTATGTCATTTATCATATCATCATCTATAAGTTCAGTATCTGTTTCATCAAAACTAATATCTTTATCCTTTAAATCCTCGGCCTCTAGTTCACTTAGCTCCTCTTTTAAAAACTCATCGTCTAAAGCCTCATTATCAAAATTCTCTGCTTCATCATCTTCTTTTGCTAAATTTTCAAGACCCATGTCAATTTCTGGAAGCTCAAAATTTTCTAAATCATCAAAGTTTTTATTGCTTTCGTCAAAGTCATTAAAATTTGCAGACTCATCTAGTCCAAGTTCAAGTTCTTTATCATTGTCAGTATCTTTGTTTTGTTCAAACAAACTAATAAATTCTGTTGGTAAAAAGGGCTTTTCAAGCATAACATCAGCAAAATCTGGCTTTTCACCGCCTCTAGGTGCTAGATACATTATCTTTTGATTTAAATTAACATCGCTGCTATCCATATCACTATCGATGATAATATAATCAAATTGATCTCCAACACTATTAACATCGTCAAATTCGCTATATTCTATGCCTAGCTTATTTAAACTTAACGTTATAAGGCGAGAAACTGCGGGGTTTTTGTTTACAAGTGCAACTTTCATGATCCCTCCTTGAAGAGCTTGAGGCTGTATTCTATGATAAATTTCATTGCTATTTACTTAAAAAAATAGTGCTGGCATATCGTTTAAAATCTGCACCATCATATCAGTTATGATTTTTATAATGCCAGCTAAAATAGCTATCAAAACCGAAAAGCCGATACTTACCTTAATAGGATAACCAACGACTAATAGGTTAAATTGTGGCATAGTTTTCATAAGCATGCCAAAAATAGCATCTGAAAGTATAGAAAGCGCGATAATAGGAAAAGCCAAAACAAATCCAAACATAAAAAGATTACCAAAGAGCTTTAGGGCGTAGCTCATCACACCGCTTCTTGGATAAAAATCTCCAAGCGGTATAGCAGAAAGTGAAGTGGAATAAAACTGTAATATCAAATGATGCCCATCAAGCATTAAAAATGCAAGAAGTGCGATGAAATTTAGAATATTTGCGATCACTGGCGAATTTGTACCAGTTTGCGGATCAAGCACTGAAGCCATCGAAAAACCCATAATCATAGATATCTGCTCGCCAGCCATTTGAAGTATGGCAAAAACGATATTTAGCAAAAGTCCAGCGCAAAGTCCGAGTATGGCCTCACTTAAAATTTCCATGATCAAAAAATTTATAGCATGCTCATGGGTGTGTGAGAGCGGAAAAAGCACAATACAAAGGGCAAAAACTAGCAAAGTTTTTACGCTAAGCGGGATTTGATTGTGAGAAAAAAATGGAAAAAATACAATAAGCCCACTAAGACGTGCAAAAAGGAGCATGAAGGTTATGACTTTATCAGCTCCAAAAAACTCGACTAGTTCCATTATTTTATATTAACGCCTCGTCCATCTCAGCTGGAATTTCAAGCCCCATGATCTTTAAAACACTAGGGGCGATATTGTTTAGACCGCCATTTTTTACTTTTTTTACGCCATCAGCCATCACAAAACAAAAGACATCATAAGTCGTGTGGTTTGTCAGTAGCTCACCGCTGCTATCGCGCATCTCTTCGCAGTTTCCGTGATCGCTCGTGATGATCATCGCGTAGTTTTTCTCTTTTGCTTTAGCGTAAATTTCTCCAAGAGCCCTATCTACCGCCCCTACCGCTTTGATCGCAGCCTCATAGTTGCCAGTGTGCCCTACCATATCGCCATTTGCGAAATTTACCACGATGAAGTCTTGTTCATCATCCATACCCTTTAGCACGGCTTTGCAAACCTCTGCAGCGCTCATCTCTGGCTTTTCGTCATAGGTCTTTACCTTTGGACTAGGGATTAGTACCCTCGTTTCATTGCTAGCTAACTCCTCGACGCCGCCATTAAAGAAAAATGTTACGTGGGCGTATTTTTCAGTCTCAGCCGTGTGAAGCTGCCTTAGACCAGCTGCTGCTATGACCTCGCTTAGGGTATTTTTTATCTTTTCATTTTTAAATAGCACTTCAAAATTAAAATTTGCGTCGTATTCGGTCATGGTGATTAGATTTTTGATAGCAAAAGGTCGCTCAAACTCGCTAAATTTCTCCTCGCCTAGAGCCTGGCAAATCTCTCTTGCTCTATCATTTCTAAAATTTATAAAGATCACGCCGTCATCTTTGCCTATGCCACTAAAGCCATTAAAGCTTGCTGGCTTTACAAACTCATCTGTCACGCCCTCATCGTAGTTTTTTTGTAGATACTCACTTGGCGTTAAGCTGCTTAAATTTGCTCCATTTACCAAGCTATCATAGGCCTCTTTTACGCGTTCCCAGCGTTTATCTCTATCCATCGCGTAAAATCTTCCACAAAGGGTCGCTACCTTAAATTTAGCTTCCAAGCTTTTTATGAAATTTAGACCGCTATTTGGACTAACGTCGCGTCCGTCGGTGATAGCGTGAGCAAAAACTTCGCAACCATTTTTGCTGGCAAGCTCGCACATACCATCAAAATGCTCCATATGTGAGTGCACGCCGCCGTCGCTATAAAGCCCTATGATATGAATCTTTTTGCACTTTTTAAAAAGAGCTTTTAGGGCTTCATTTTCTGCTATCGAGCCATCAGCGAAGCTGCGTGAAATTTTGACCAAATTTTGATACAAAACTCGCCCACTTCCTATACACATATGCCCTACTTCGCTGTTTCCCATCTGCCCTTCAGGTAGTCCCACAGCGTTTCCAGATGTCTTTATGAGCGAGTTTGGAATTTCTTTAAAAAATTTCTCGTAATTTGGCTTTTTAGCCGCCTCAAATGCGTTAAATTTACCGCTTTTATTAAATCCAATACCATCAGTTATTATTAAAATAGTTTTTTGACTCATTTTGAAAATTTATCCTTAATTTTAGATAATTTTTAAGGCCATTATACTAAAATTGCTTTTTTTAAAAATAAAGGCTCTCATGTTTTACTATATCTATGAAATTTTAAATTTTAATATCTTTCAATACATCACCGTCCGTGCTGGTATCGCTTTTTTCATCGCTTTTGCACTCACAGCTTATTTGATGCCCAAATTTATCACTTGGGCAAAGGCAAAAAACGCCGCCCAGCCTATCTACGAGCTTGCCCCACAAACTCACCAAAAAAAGGCCAAAACGCCGACCATGGGCGGACTTGTCTTTGTTTCTACAGCCGTGATCGCCACGATAATTTGTGCAAGGCTTGATAACGCATTTGTCTTAACATCGCTATTTTGCCTAGTTTGCTTTACGCTGCTTGGCTACAAGGACGATTACAGTAAAATTTTAGGAGCAAAAAACCACGCCGGCCTAAGCCCAAAAGCAAAGCTTTTTTTTCAGTTTTTAATAGCCTTTGTAATTTCTGTTTTTTTATATGCGAGTCACGAGCTTAGCACCGAGTTTTATCTACCTTTTTTTAAGCAACCTATTTTAGATTTAAAAATTTTTGCCGTTTTCTTTTGGACACTGGTCATAGTCGCAGCATCAAATGCCGTAAATTTAACAGACGGGCTTGACGGGCTAGCTACTGTGCCATCTATATTTTCGCTTCTGACACTTGGCGTTTTTGCTTATATCTGCGGACACGCTGTCTTTAGCTCATATTTACTCTTGCCAAAGATCATAGGCGTTGGCGAAAGCGTTGTTGTCTCTTCAGCCCTAATTGGCTCACTCATGGGCTTTTTATGGTTTAACTGCCATCCAGCCGAAGTCTTTATGGGCGATAGCGGTAGCTTAAGCGTGGGAGCATATATCGGTTTTATGGGCGTTGCGACCAAAAATGAAATCTTACTCATAATCATTGGCCTCATCTTTGTGGTTGAGACCCTAAGCGTCATCTTACAAGTGGGAAGCTTTAAAATTTTCAAACGCAGAATTTTTCTCATGGCGCCTATACATCACCATTTTGAGATAAAAGGCTGGGCGGAAAATAAGATCATCGTTCGCTTTTGGATCATCGCACTTTTAGCAAACCTAATCGCACTAACTGCGCTAAAGATCAGATAAGGAAAGCCATGAGAAAATCGCTATTTGGCTACGGTGGCACGATAAAGGCGATCGCAAAGAATTTCACAAAAGACGGTCTTTGGGATATCTATGATGATAAATTTAGTGAAATTTCAAAAGATGAGTTTGGCAACACTCTTTTGCCAGTTAGCGAATTTGACCCAGCAAAAAGCGGCCTAGAGATACCAAGCCCAGGTATTCCGCCTCATCACGAGCTTATTAAAAAAGCTAAGAATTTAGTTAGCGAATATGACTATTTTTATGAAATTTATAAAGAAAATCTGCCATTTAATATCTGGATAAGTGGCACAAACGGCAAGACTACGACCACAAAGATGACGCAGCACCTACTAGAGAGCAAGGGCTCAGTCATGGGCGGTAACGTTGGTATCGCGTTAGCAAATTTAGATCCGCACGCTAAAATTTGGATACTTGAGACTAGCTCATTTACTCTTCACTACACAAATCACGCCACACCGGGCATCTATGTGCTTTTGCCGATCACTCCAGATCATCTAAGCTGGCATGGCAACATGAGCGAGTACGAAAAGGCTAAGTTAAAGCCACTTGCTAACATGAGCGAAAGTAGCGTGGCGATAGTGCCTGAAATTTACGCCAATACGCCAACAAATGCAAAAGTAATCGCTTACAAAGATGAGAGCGATCTGGCTAAATTTTGCGGTGTAAGCGTAGATGATATAAATTTTAAAACGCCATTTTTGCTTGATGCGCTGCTAGCACTGGCAGTAGAGAAAATTTTATTTGACCGCTGCGACGTGGAGCTTTTAAATACCTTTGTCATCGAGGCAAACAAGCTTGAAGAATTTAGCGACAAAAATGGCAGAATCTGGGTCAATGACACAAAAGCGACCAATATCGACGCGAGTATACAGGCCGTTAAACGCTACAAAGATCATTTCATACATCTAATACTTGGTGGCGATGATAAGGGTGTTGACATGACGCCACTTTTTGAAGGCTTAAAGAGTTTAAGAGTAAAAATTTACGCCATTGGCTCAAATAGTGACAAACTCATGAAATTAGCGACTAAATTTGGCATACCAGCTTTGAAATGCGGCTTTTTGCAAAATGCTGTCAATGAGATAAATAAAGAGCTAAAGACTAGCGAGATAGCACTTCTAAGCCCGGCAGCTGCGAGCCTTGATCAGTTTAGGAGTTATGCCGAGCGAGGCGATAAATTTAAAGAGTTTATAAAGGCACTTTAAATTTACAAGCCATTTTAAGTAGCCTTATCAAACAATAAAAACACATAAATTTTTACTATAAAGTTTTATTGTTGAATACTTTTTAAGTTTGTGCTAATATTTAGCAAAAATTTCCAAGGAAGTTTAATGCCTCTAACGCCCAGAAATGATGTAAATTTTAAAAGAAATTTAATAGATATTATAAAATTTTCATATGACAATGACATAAGCAGACCATTTATATCTAACAACAAACTACTTATTGGATATGGCTTTAGCCTAAAAGATGATATAGAACTTATTTGTGCTCAAATTTATAAAAACAACAAATACAAAGTCATAAAAGATGTCAAGCAAACTATTGCTAACACCACGAGTAAGACTACCATAGAAAAGATAGATACAGATGAACTTTTTAAAAAGATAAATGATGCCGCAAAAGAGGCTTATGCAAAGTCTGGAGGTGCCGATACTTTACCTGAGTTTGAATTTAGTTCAGAAGATCAGCTAAATGCCATCTTGGAGCAAAAGCTTACGCCGCTAATCCAAGAGATAAATCAAAAATTAAACAACTCTCCACTTAAAAATTTACAAGCCGTTTCACTTACTTCAGATACACAAAATAACCAAATTTCAAGAGAGCATGTCGCGCTTTTAGCACTTCTTTATATCAGCAAGAAAAGTAATATTGATCCATCACTAGCAAGCTACATCAAAAGCAAAAATCGTTTTAAGGCCTGGTTTTGGCTAGCATATGAAAGCTTTGGTGATGAAGCAAGCAATAAAACATCTATTTTGCGAGAAAAAATTTCAAATCAGTTTGGCCTTTATGAAAGTGATGAACAAAATGTTAATTTTGCCGAGTGTATAGATGTTTTTAGCCATTTAAATATATCCAAAGCAAAATATAAATCAAAAAATCAAAACAATAAAGAGATCATCCAAAACGTCACTCATTTAGAATTTATGAAGCTTCAAGAAAATGGATCAAATTTAAATGCATCAGATGCATCAAAATGTGAGGCTTTATTTCAGCCATTTGTTACAAAGATAAATTCTTTATTAAGCACTCAAAGCACAAAGACCTTTAGCCTTGAAAACATATACTGCGTAAATTTAATCAGCTCAAATGCTTCAAACACTTCAAGAATAAATAAGCTCTTAAGGCAAAGAGAGGAGGAATTTTACAAACAAGAAAATATACTCTTGCTATGTCCAAGGAAGATGACAACTCCTGTTAGAGTCTTTCAACCTAAAAAGAGCGAATTTACCGTTGTTCTAGCTAGTCAGACTCCATTTGATTGCAGTGAGCTAAATCCAAAGGAGCTAAATTCTAGTAGGCCAAACTACGGCAAGGTAAATTTATGTGAGCTAATACTTACTGACTTTAAATTTGACTCTTATGAAGATAGTAAAAATGAAGAGATAAAATTTAAAAATGCAAAGAGCAAAGATACGGTAATACTCTATCAAGAAAACAAAAATGAAGAAGATAAGATAAATGGTGCTACCTTTACTAGCATAAAGCAAAATAGCGATGATATAGAGTATAAGCTAGAAGATGGCGTTATAAGCATGAAGTACTTTAAAGACCAAACGTCCAACAACAAACACCTAAATTTCTCTTTATTAAATTTCGCCAAAGAGAATAACTTTACCCTAAGGGATGATAAAGACTCAGCTATGTTTGATATAAAGCTTCGTCTAGCTCATGGCAATAATGTAGTGCCTACATCAGCATCAAGTTCAGGTCTTACTCTTACAATAAACAATCTCATCATTGAAAACGAAGATGGTAAGGCAAGTGAAGATATAGATAAGATATATCTTCATCACTGCTTTGATAAAAGTATATATGAGAGTATATCTTTAGTAAAAAATGAAGACTCAGATATCAAGAACTCATATACAGCTACATTTAATATCTCAATAGATAAAGAGAATAAAGGAGATACTAAATTTATACTTTATTCAAGTGATCTAAGTAAAGTTTATAGCACTAAAGATATTCATGCTCACACTGATACAGCTGTAATATCTTTAGGATATCAAGATAAGAGTAACTCTAACTTTTGCTATAGCAATAAGGTCTCGTTAAGAGATATAACAGATCATATAACAAATGTAATCTCTGATAGTGAGTATCCATTTAAGACAAATGAGACAATAAGCTTAAAGGCTATATATAAACAAGAAAAAGGTAGTAAGAGATATAAAGAGATACTTTGGGGATATAAGGTCATAAAAAGCAAAGAGTATGATGAGCTATCCAAATCAAATCCAAAAGATGTAGTAGCCTTAAAGGATCAAAAAGGTAAAGAGATAACATTTAAAATTTCAGATGTTATACAAAAAGATGATCTAGATAAGCTAAAGCAAGGTAGTCATACTATAGTATTTTTTGCATATCTTGAAGGTGATAAGAATAAATTTAAGTTTTATACAAGATATGGCAAAAATCATATAAGAATAGATATAAAGGTACCTTTATATATTAAATTTAAAGATGATAAGCTAGTTATATATGAGTTTGAGCATACCATAAAAGAGAAGGCATTTGATGCTAAATTAAAGCTTAGTGATAATAAAGACGATGCTTTAATAAAAAATGATAATTACTTATATATAAATAAAGATATCTCATCAAATGAGATAAATATCTATGAAGACGACAAGCTAAGCAAAGAGCTAAAAAGTGATGAGAAGACAAATAAGAGCTATCAAATTTATGCAAAAGAAGAGAGCTCTAGTAATAATCAGTCTAATGCAGATACATATGATAAGCTTGGTATAAATTTATTAAGTAAAGAGAATATGGATAAATTTATTAACTCTTTTAATGAATCAAAGAGTTTAACTAGAGTAGATAAAGGTATGTGGGAAGATGGGGATGAGGGGGTAAATGTTTTAATAGAGATTAAAGATTATCCATTTACACTAGATATGCTAAAACAAGTATTTACCAATATAAAAACAAATCAAGAATATATCTTGCAAGAGATGGTGGATGAGCTAAATAGAAGAGATGATGATGACGGAATTCAAATGTATGTAAAATATAAGCTTGATACTAGAAATAGATTAGAGCATTTTTTTGGGCAATGTGCGGTAGAGGTGGAAAGTAGCTTCCCAAAACTGACAGAGAGCTTAGATTATAGCGTGGAAGGTCTTATGGGGTCTAATATTGGCTATTTTAAAAATAATTATGATAGAAGTAAGGATATAGGAAGAATAAAAGACAAAAAAGGAAAAATAATTCAAAAAGCCAATCAAGAAGCCATAGCCAATCTAGGATATGCTGATGAAAATAGACCTAAGGACTTGCGACTTGGCAATACCGAAGAAGGTGACGGCTGGAAATATAGAGGTAGAGGGATAATACAAATAACTGGTAGAGAAATATATACTGAATTTAATAAATTCGCACACAAAGTTAAATTAGTAGGAGATGAAGTAAGCTTTGTGGATAATCCAGAACTGGTAGCTGAAAATAAAACCTTTGCTTTTGTGTCGGCTGCATTTTTCTGGGCTAAAAAAAAGAACATTTACGATAGAGCCGATAAAAGCAAGCCGGAATTAGACAATGAAGAAATAGTAAATAGAGTAACAGATTTAGTAAATGGCGGTGCAAATAAAGAAAGCAGAACAAAAAGAATAAACTCTTATAAACGTATAAGAGAAGCAAATATATTTAAGAAATTTAAATAAAGGGCTGAAGTATGAAATTTAAAACTATTTTATTAATAAATTTACTAATAAACTTAAATTTATATGCTTTTGAAGCTTTAATGCCTAGCCAAGCTACCAATAAAGCGATCGATAATTTTGAACAGATCGAAGACGAATTTTTTACCGGTGATGACTATTTTTCAAACGATTACAGTACTAATACATCTCCTAGTTTTAAGTGTTCTGATGCTAAGGGCAAATATAAATTTAAAGAGTACTCTTTAGAAGACTTTGTTTGTCAGTCCAAATTTCTTGCTTTTAGAGATAACTATTTTGCTGATCTTTATAATCTAATTGTAAAAGAAGCTCCAAATTTAAAAGAAAAAGCTCTAAAGATAGCAAGAGAGAGGATAGCTAAAACTCAAAAAGAGTGTATAGATGGGTATTCAAAATATTTTCAAGTACGGGTTAAATATAATTATAGCGTCGGCAATTCTATTCATTGCACTAGATCTTACTATAGAAACTCCACTGCAAAACTAGCTTTACTTCTTTATAAAAATAATAAAGAGCTATTTAAAAGAATTTACGGCGAAGATTATGAGAAATTTAAAGAGGTCTTTGAAGATACTTTAAAGTATGTGCCGATACTTTACTCTTTTAGAGATCTAAAAGACATAAAAAAAACAGATAAAAAGCCATATGCTGAGTTTTTAAGAAAATATGATGACTATACTGGCGATTATGACAATTATCGTATCCATGATCTAATTTATATAGTGTTAGTCCAATACTCCTTAATAGACAAAAATGGTCATTTGATTTTGCCTGAGAATAGAAAAGAGGAGTAGTATGACTACTTCTTGTAAAGAAAAGATATTAAAGCCAATCTAAGACATTATGATGTCTTGATAAATAAAAATATAGATCAAGCGTAGAATGTAAATATATATGAAGATGACAAGCTAAGCAAAAAAATATGAATAAATTTATTAGCTCTTTTAATGAATCAAAGAGTTTAACTAGAGTAGATAAAGGTATGTGGGAAGATGGGGATGAGGGGGTTGGGGGTTGCGCCATAAATGATAATATAATTTATATTACTAGAAAGTGGGAATATAAAGCATCCAGCCACTCATCTAGCTCTACAATAAGTGAATTTAAAATTAGCGATAGTGATTTAACAGGCTATATATTAGAACCATATGGCGAAAGCACAAAACAGTCTGATCAAGACAAAAGAATACCTACAGAAAAATATAATCTAGTATGGCATGTTTCTACAAAATATTCAAAAGACAAGTACTCCAAAAATAAGCGTGGAAATTTTTAGAAAATGGATTTCCAAAATTATATAATAATGATATTCCTAAAAGTAGAGCCATATTAATACATATTGGTAGCAAAGGGGAGCATTCTGAAGGATGTTTGCTGCCAGGGAGCGATATCGTTGTTGGTGAAATAAATGGAAAGAGATACGTTACAGCTGTTTCTGGCAGTATAAATAAATTCTATCAGCTTATAGAATATATCGAGAGCAATGGAATAGATAACGTTAAAGTTGTGATTGAGGAAAAATATGAAGATTATAAATAAAATAATTTTTTTATGGTTAATGGTGTTTGTGTCGCCAGCTCTTTTTGCAGAGCAAACCGCCGAGAAGTGTTTTAATGGCTTTTTAGATAATAAAGCACATTTTGCCAAACAAGACAAATTTGACGATTTTGATTTTTCTAACATTTTAGCTGACAAGCGTATAAAATTTTTGGGTTATATCGGAGCTGATTATCACAGACTACATATAAATTTTGATAGCATTAAAAAGATATCAAGGTCAAAATATATAGTATCTGGCAACTATAAAATATACAAATTTTAACTACGGTGTTGATGATTTTATGAAAGGCAAAATCAATGCCCAAGGCATAGCTTTAGCGACCTATTTTATAAAAGGCGAAACAGAAAAATTTCAAGCTAAAGGCTGTATGCTAACAAGATGGTACATTGACAACGATGAAAAATTGCTATACGACGATATATCAGAAGATGAGGATTTGTACGCAAATAATTTATTTTGTGGAGAGTGCAAGGTAGGCAAGGTACAAATAAAGCCATGCGCATGGGGTCATTACAGGATACCAAATAGCGACGATCTTGACATAGGGGCTGGGGAATTTAGTCCGAACCCAAAATATCTTGGCAACGGCTGGAGCGACTTTAATAAAGATGAATAAAATTGCAATGAAACACTTTTTAATACTATCTCTAATTTTAGGTTTTCTAAATTTAACAGCCAGTGAAAATTTACCACGCACAACAAGCATAGACAAAATCAAAGTAAGTAAAATTTTACCTACAAGTAATTTATCATCTAAAAAATTAAATATTTCTTAGACGGCGAAAAGGCAAACTTCATAAATTTATCAAGAACACAGATAATGACGCTCGATTTTTGTTGTGGTGGTAGCGGTGAGGTCCAAAGGATAAATGTCAAATTTTTTGATAAAAATTTGACTAAAGATTATATAAATTCCAGCAAAATAAAAGATTTCACTACAAATTCTGGCATCAAACTTGGTGACAAACAAGACCAAATTTTAAAGAAACTAGGTAAACCAAACGATCTACAAGAAGAAAACGCCATTTCTATCGTCACCTACATCACTGAGCAAAATGAAAGCAAACTCTTACAAGAATTTGATATGCCACTCTACTACGAGAAATTCATCTTTTCTAATGGAGTTTTAAAAGAGTATGAATTTGGATTTGAGTACCCGTGATATTCCGCGGATCAGGATATTAATTCCATAGAGTAGCAAAAGATATTTTACGGCCTAAAAGCGTAGAATTTTTACTCTTCGTCCAAATTTATTTCAGGTAGTTTCTCTTCAGCAAAACTCTTATCTTTTTTGGTAGCTGGTGTAACTTCGCTCGCTTTTTTTAAAAGCCCATCAAGCCCTTGTCTTGCCAAACGCTCATTTAGCTGCTCTGGCGTATCTTTCACACCATCAAGATCGCTTAAATCGTCAAATTCTTCATCGTCTTCTTTTTGGATCTTTATCTCGTAATCAAGCTTGCCATTAAGTCTAGCTAGCTCGTCGCTTATCGCAGCGCAAAAGACCTCAGTATATCCTCTGTGAGCGCAGTTTTTGGCTAGAAATTCACTCATCACGTTTAGGTGATTTATATAGTCATCTTGCAAGATATTTGCCTGTAAAAGCTCGAATTTTAAAAAGAGCCAGTAGGTATTAAGCACGTCACTTTCGCAGTACTCGTTGATCTTATCAAGCTCGTCTGCGTAGTAGAGCTCAAGCACCTGATCGCCGTGCACGTCGTATTTGCCAGGTAAATTTAAGCTAGCACAAAGTATATCAAGCTTTAGTCCTCTTACGCTTCCAAAATCGCTTATAAAATCAAGCAGATCAAGATGAAATTTAGGCGAATACCTTGCCCTATAATTTTCCCATTTATTTTTATTTAGCTCTTTGTTTTCGCTCTCGTAATATGCCGCCGCGTTTAGATTGTAGCGCATCGCACGTACCATTAACATCGGTAGGTCAAAGCCACGGCCGTTAAAGCTAACAAGCCTTGGGTTATAATCATTTATAAATTTTAAAAATTTAGCGATGATCTCGCGCTCGTCCTTGCCCTCCATCGTGCTAACCTTTAAAAATTTGCCGTACTCATCAGCCATTACAGCAGAGATCGCCACAACTCTATGAAACATCACAGGCAAAAACTCACTACCACTGGCCTCTTTTTGCAGCATCATCGCTTGTACGCTCACATCTTCATCGCTCCCATCAATACCATAAATTTTTCTTATCAAATTTGCATCAGGTATCGTTTCACAGTCAAAGACGCAGATGTAACTTTTCGCCATTTTAGCCCTTTTTTAAGCATTTTTTTTTAAAATCATACCAAAAATTTATATCTAAAGTGATCAATGCAAAACAAAAATCAACTAAAAATAGTCATCGTCAAACTCTCAGCTCTTGGGGATATCGTGCACGCAGCTATTGTACTTCAGTTTATCAAAAAGCACCACCCAAATGCCCATATCACGTGGCTAGTTGATGCTCGTTTTGCAAGCCTTTTAAAAGATCATCCGCTTATCAACGAGCTAGTCGTTTTACCACTTAAACAAAGTTTTAGACAAAGCTACAAGATACTAAAAACCCTTGGTAAATTTGACAAAGTGATCGATCTGCAAGGACTTTTTAAATCAGCCATCGTCGCAAAAATAATAGGCAAGCAAACTTATGGATTTAGTAGAGAGAGTGTCAAAGAAAAGATCGCAGCTAGGCTTTATAGGCATAAATTTAAAATTGATTACAACGAAAATATAATCATTAGAAATTTGGCACTTGTGGCTTTTGCTCTAAATTTTAGCTTTGAATCAAGTGAAATTTTAGAAAAAGTACCTTGCTTTGAAGCAAGTGAAATTTATAAAAATGAAAGTGGTAAAAAACGCGTTTTAATAGCCGCCTTTGCAAGCGAAGAGAGCAAAATTTATAACAAATTTAAAGACGTGATCAGACTACTTGATGGATGTGAAATTTACCTTTGCTACGGAAGTGAGAGCGAGAAAGTAAGGGCTGAGGCGATCATTTCAGGCACCAAAGCAAAGCTGCTTGAAAAACTAAGTATAAAAGAGATGATAGATTACATCGCAAGCTGTGATTTAGTAATTGGTAACGATAGCGGCTTAACGCACCTTGCTTGGGCGATAAATAGGCCTTCTATCACACTTTTTGGCAACCGTCCAAGCCACAGAAATGCTTACATCACGGATAAAAATTTAGTTATAGATATGGGTAAGCAAATAGATGCCAGAAGTATCGATAAAAACGACTTTTGCATAAGAGAAATTTTTCCAGAAACGGTTGCAAATTTCGCAAAAAGGCTGCTAAATGGATAGACTCTATCTGGCTGGCTTTTATACTTTAAAATTTTTTATATTTTTACTGCCTAGTTCACTTAGAGATTTGCTTGCCAAATTTTTAGCGTTTGCGTTTATGAAACTTAAAAAAAAGAGATTTCATATCGTGATGATAAATTTAAATCTTGCATTTGGTGAGTCAAAAACCAAGGAAGAGAAGCTTGAGATCGCCAAAAAATGCTACTACAACTTTGCAAAATACCTTGGTATAAATTTCATCCTCAATCAAAACACGACAAAGCAAAAAGTGCTTGAAAAAGTTAGCTTTAAAAATGAGCATAATCTGCTTGAAGCGCTTAAGCTTGATCGTCCGATTATCGTGACTACCGCTCATTTTGGGCAGTGGGAGCTTTTTAGCTTAGCAATGTCTGCTCGTTTTGGTGCAGTCTCAGTGCTTGGCAGAAAGCTTGATAGTAGCGTCATGGATAAAATTTTAAGAGCCAACAGAACGCAGTTTGACGTGGAGCTCATTGACAAAGATGGCGGCGCAAAAGATATCTTAAAAGCTCTAAAAGCTAGGCGAATAGTGGGAATTTTAGTCGATCAAAATACCGCTCCAAAAGATGGCATAAAGGTGAAATTTTTTGACAAAGATGTGCTTCACACGCCAGCTGCGAGCGTGCTAGCTCAAAAAACAAACGCCCTAATAATTAATGCATTTATCTATCAAAAAGATGAAAATATAAGTGAAATTTGCTTTTCGCCAGCCATTGATATAAATAAATTTGACAAAGAAGAGGTGGTGCAAAAAGTAACGCAAATGCAGTGTAGCGCGTGCGAAGAGATGGTTAGAGCAAGGCCTGAGGAATACTTTTGGTTTCACCAAAGATTTAAGAGATTTTACGAAAATGAGTATAAATGCTAAGTGTCGTCATCTTAACTTTTAACAGCCAAAAATATCTACAAAAAGTGCTAGAAAGTACAAATTTTGCAGATGAGGTCATCGTGGTTGATAGCGGTTCAAAAGATAGCACAAGGCAAATTTGTGATGGCTTTAGCAACGTGAGATTTCACGAGCAAGCTTGGCTGGGATTTGGCGCACAAAAGCAAAGAGGCGTGGATATAGCCAAAAATGAGTGGGTCTTTGTGCTTGATAGCGATGAGGTGATTACAGACGAGCTTAAAAATGAGATCATTAACACGCTAAAAGAGCCTAAATTTATGGCTTACAACGTTGCTAGGCTAAATTTTTTCTTTGGCAAAGCGATAAAAAACATGGGGCTCTATCCAGACTACACAGTGAGGCTTTTTAACAAAAATTTTGCCAAATTTGATGGCAGAGCTGTGCATGAAAAGGTCATTTTAAATGACGGCTCGCAAAAGCTTGGATCGCTTAAAAATCACTTCTTGCATTACGCATATGAGAGCATCGAGCAGTTTATCGCTAAGCAAAATCGCTACTCAAGTATGGGCGCAAAGAGAAATTTACTAAAGGCGCTTACAAGCCCAGCGTGGACATTTTTTAAGCTTTATGTGCTAAAAGGCGGCTTTAAAGAGGGCTTTACTGGCTACGTCATAGCCAGACTTTACGCTCAGTACACATTTTGGAAATATATAAAATGAAAATACTTGTAATTAAATTTAGAAACATCGGCGACGTGCTTTTAACAACACCGCTCATTGAAAATTTGCACCACTACTACCCAGATGCGACCATCGACTTTGCCCTAAACAAAGGCACAGAAGCGATGATCGAGGGAAATCCTCACATAAATAAAATTCACATTTACGATAGACAAAGTGCAAATTCTGGCTTTTTTAAAAAACTAATTACTGAGATAAAATTTATAAAAGCCATCAAAAAAGAGAAGTACGATATGGCGGTGCAAACAACCACGGGAGACCGCGGCATCATCATCTCAAAATATGCAAAGATCAAAAAAATAGTAGGCTTTCTTGGCAAAAATCAATCAATAAATAAACTTCTAAACGTCAAAGCAAAATACTATGAAAATTTTTCACATACGATCGATCATAATCTAAACGCTTTAAGGGCTTTGGGATTTGAACCAATTAGCAAAAAGGTGAGTGTATTTTCGGACGAGAGTGTGGAGCATCTAAATTTACCAAAACGCTTTGTACATATGCATCTTACAAGCCGCTGGATGTTTAAATGCGCAAATGATGAGAGCATGTCAGAGCTCATTGACTACTGCGAAAATGAGCTTGGGGTAAAGGTCGTGCTAACAAGCGACAATAAAGAAAATGAGCTAGAAAAGCTAGTAAGCGTACTAAAAATTTGCAAGAGTGAGCCTATAAATTTAGGCGGTAAGCTAAATTTGAAACAAACGATCGCCCTATCAAAGTGCTCAAGCCTTTTTATCGGAGTGGATACAGCTATAATGCACATCGCTGCGGCAAATGACGTGCCTGTGATCGCTTTTTTTGGTCCAAGCAATGCTTTTGAGTGGGGGCCTTGGGATAACTCACTCATGGAAAATGGCTACACAGCGCAAAATGGCATCCAAAGTATGGGCAAACACATCGTCTATCAAAAAGACTGGGACTTTGTACCTTGTGACAAAGAAGGTATAGCAAAGCATGGTGTAGAAAAAACGTTGATGGATTTTAGCGACGAAATGCCAAAAATAAAAGCCAAAATAAAAGAAATTTTAGGATAGGTAGATGAATATTCTTCACACGCAGACACTTTTTAACTGGGGTGGCGAGCAAAATAAGACGCTAAACGAGATGCGTTTTATGCGCAAGATAGGTCATAATGTCATACTTTTTTGCAACCCAAATTCTCAGATAGAAAGCATTGCAAAAGAAGAAGACTTTAGTGTTATAGCACAAGAGATGAATAAGAAAAATTTTCATAAAAGTGTACCAGTACTTTGCGAAGCTATAAGCTCAAACAAGATAGATATCGTAATCACACATGGCTCGACTGATAGCTGGGTTGGGGCCATAGCTGGGCTTTTTTACCGCAAAAGGGGCGTTAAATTTTACAAGGAAAGGCATAATCTTTTTCCTATAAAAGGCTTTCTTTCAAAACTAATGTACAAAAGACTATTTGATAAAATTTTATACATCTCAGATAGTGTCAAAGAGTACCTGCTAAGCATCGGCGTTAGCGAAGATAAGCTAGTTTTTATGCCAAGTACAGTCGATGTGGAGGCGATAGATGATACAAAAAGCACATTTAGAGATAAGTTTAATATATCTCAAGATGAGCTAGTTATCGGTACATTTACTTCGCTTTACCGCAAGAAAGGTGTCTACGACTTTGCAAATGCAGCAAAAGAGATTTTAAAAGAGAAGGACGCCACAATAGTTTTTGCAGGAAATATCAGCGAAAGCATAAAAAATGAGATTGCCTCGATTTTTAGCAAAAAAGATAAGATCATCTTCACTGGCTTTAGAAATGACGCGGCAAACGTTATAAAAAGCTTTGATATCTACGTATTTGCTTCGCACTCTGAGGGGCTTGGCACAGTTTTGCTTGAGGCGATGAGCTCAAAAGTGCCAGTTGTAGTCTATGATAACGCGCCGATGAACGTGCTAGTTAAAGATAAAGAGCGTGGGCTTTGTGCTAGAAATTTAGATGAAATTTCACTAAAAGAGTGCATTTTAGAGCTGATAAATGAGCCTGAAAAAGCCAAAATTTACTCACAAAACGCCTTTAAATTTGTGGATGAAAACTTTAGCCACAAGGCGCTAAAAGAAGCTATTAAAAATTTACTGGAGCAAAAATGAACTACCCAGTTTGCGTGCTAACGATGCACCACTGCAATAACAATGAAAATGACTTTGCCATTAAACCAGAGCTATTTAAAAAAGCGCTTCTTATGGCGCTTGATGAGGGCTATAAATTTATAAATTATGGCCAGTTTAAAGATATCGTTGCCAGCAGGTCAAAAGCCTCCAAAAAGAGCATTTTACTAACCTTTGATGATGGATATTTTGACAATTATAAATTTGCATTTCCTATCTTAAAAGAGCTAAATATCCCAGCCGTTTGCTTTTTGATAACAGATAAGATCAAGGATTTTAAAAGGCAAGACTACGACTTTGTATTTAAAAAACATAAAGAAATAGACTATGAAAAAGATGCGGAGTATTTTTTAAATTTAGACGAGATCAGACAGATGCAAGAGAGCGGACTTTTTGAGTTTGATAGCCATACAGCGAGCCACTTTTCTTGCAAGAGCAACGATGAAGTAAAATTAAGAGAGGAATTTTCTAGCTCGCTGGCTAAGATAAAAGAGCTATTTCCCGAAAAACAAGAATTTGGCTTTTGCTTTCCCAAAGGGCACTTTAACGAGCTTTCACTAAAAGTTGTAAGAGAGTATTATGACTTTGCTTTTAGTGTGATAGATGGTGGATTTTGCGTAGGAGATGATAAATTTAAGATAAGACGCATAGACATATCAAACAATGCAAAGAGCGAGAGTGACTACATTTTTAGGGTTAAAAAGAAGCTTTTTATATATTCAACGCCGGTGCTAGGAAATTTATATTCAAATTTTAGAAATAGAGGCTATAAATAATGCTTGGAGCATTAAACGAGGCTTGTAAAGAAATTTTAAAATATAAAAAACGAGTCTTAATCGCTCTTACTGGGCTTCACGGTAGTGGCAAAAGTACACTTGCAAAACAAATTAGAAAAAATGGATTTAAAAACTTTAAGCCTTATCAAATCGCTGTAATCGATGATGATGTAATGAGTCTAAATTTATTTATAGTTCGTCCAAAGATAAAAATCAAAAGCGATCATCAAGATGAGTTAAAGCCATTTTTTAAATTTATCATGCCGTTTGTAAAAGTCGTAATATACGTAAGCGCAAATCCACTCTTACGTATAAGTAAATGTGACATTCTTTGTATTTTAAACGCTGATGAAGAAGCTCGAATCGCTGGAATTTATAAAAGAAATTCTAGTGACGATTTAATCAAAACACAAAAACATATAAATAAAAAAGAGCTTGATCTAGCAGGCCTTACATATAAAGTCAAGTTAGAATTTGGCTTAAAAGTTGGAGCAAAAAATGAATAATCCCGTCTATGTAATATCATTAAAAAGAGATGAAGAGCGAAGAGAAAATTTACAAAGACAATTTAACAGATATGATGAATTTAAAATAATAGATGCGGTTGATGCTAAAATTTTAGTGTCAATGAGTATTACAGCGCCATGATAGATTGCTTGTTAAAATCTTGTGATGAAGATTATAAATTTAAAATACCGCCATTAATTGCGACACCAGGTGAGCTAGCATGCACAATGTCACACATAAAAGCTTATGAGGATTTTTTACAAGGCGACACAGAATTTACTTTAATATTAGAGGATGATGTTATTGGAAATGACGAATTAATAAATGAGGCCTTTTTGCTATGCAAAGATATAAGTAGTGATAGCATTTTGATATGCGGTGTGCAAGATGGATTAAATAGTAGATTTCGTGCTTTTGGCAAAAAAATAAAAGAAAATTTATATCTTATCTCACCATACTCATATAGCAGTATTTATAGGACAGCAGCCTATATCTTAACTAGAAAAAGTGCAAAATCTCTACTTGATTTTTATAAAGATGGTCTTTATGGGGCCGATAAATGGGAGGCTATTTTAAGAAATACGGGGCTTAAAATGTATTTTAGCAATATCTTTTCTCATCCAGACGAGCTTAACAACTCTACTTTAGAGATGCAAAGAAAGCAAAAAGATAGGATAAATTCTCTTTTTAAAAAATGTAATAAAGATTTCTCATACAAGATTTCAAGATTTTACGAAAAACATATTGCTAAAAATGAGAGAATTTTTACAAAATAAAAATTTCTCCTAAGATTTTAGTGTTGAATATAGTGAGCCTAAAAAGTCATTTTGATAGATAAATAGCGTCTTTTTTAGCCAGCTTGCATCTTTTTTTACAGCTATGCGCCTTATATCATCAAGTACACCGTCAGGTTTATTTATCCCACGCTTTGTTGTAAAAAAAACCTCATAGCCAACGCTTTTTGCCACATTTTTTAGCTCATCATTAAATTTACCTCTTGGCCAGCAAAGTAGCTTGTCATCAAAGCCAAAATTTTTATACATAAATTCTTTGCATTTTGTAAAATTTTCTTTCATCTCACAAATACCAAAATAATCATCAAAATGCGTATAAGTATGCGAGTGAAAGTCAAAGCACTCTTTCATCTTTGCTATTTCCTCGTAGTTTAAAAATACATCTTCAGGCCTAGTTAGTGCAGCATTTTTGTATTCGTTATGATCTAGCTCTATAAACTCGCCACCTTTTCTACTCGCCTGCTCTATCCAGCCAGCAACTAGAAAAATAGTCGCTTTAAGATTAAATTCCTTGATAATAGGATATGCGTAGACAAAATTATCCTTCCAGCCATCATCAAATGTGATAAAGACACTCTTTTTAGGCACGCTAAGCTCGCCTTTTTTATATGCAACAAACTCAGCCGAACTTAGCGATTTGTAGCCATTTTGAGCCAAAAATTTCATCTGATCTCTAAACTCATCTACACTACTTGCAATAAACCCGCTTTTTTTAAGCACATGATGATACATTAAAACTGTTACGCTCATTTTGCAAGTTCCATATATAAATTTTGCGTGTTTTCTATCATTTTTTCGATACTAAAAACCTCTTTTACGTACTCTCTGCCAAACTCACCCATCTGCTTTCTTAAATTTTCATCTAAAATGAGCCTTTCAAGCACTTTTTTTAGCCCCTCTTTATCGCCATTTTGAAATAAAAATCCACTTTTGCCATTACTCACAGCCTCGCCAAGACCGCCCACGTCGCTTCCGATGGTAGCCAGCTTACACGAAGATGCTTCAAGCAGCGCTCCGCCGATAGCCTCCATCTCTGAAGGCAATACACAAATATCAAGAGAGCCCAAAAAATCGCTCACATCGGTTCTGTTGCCAAGCATAAAGATATTTTTTTTATCTTTTATATATTCGTGTAAATTTTTATTTTGTGGGCCATCACCTACGATAAAAAGGGCTGATTTTTCTAAATTTAACTCGCTAAATGCATCGATTAATAGCTTATGATTTTTAGCTGCCCTTAACACTGCAACGATGCAAACTCCAACTACGTCGTCATTTAAGCCAAATTCTTTTTTCATATTTATCTTAAATTCTGGTGTGTACTTTTGCGTATCGATACCTGTATAAATTTTGAAGACTTTTTCCTTTTTCACGCCTCTTTTGATAAGATCAGCGCAAACTGAGTTGCAAACGCCGACTACTTTTGTACTTAGGTTGTAAGGTAAGGGCGATGTTATAGGTAGCTGCAAATGCCTAGTACGAACTACACTAACGCCACAAATTTTGCCCACGATAGCGCCTATGGTGCCGTCTTTGCCTGAGTGAGTCGAGATAATTTTTATATTATTTTGCTTTACAAATTTGCAAATTTTTAAAATTTCAAAGATATTAAAAGACTTTTTGAGATTAAACTCAACGAATTCACACTCTATTTGCTTCTCAAAACTTTTTGAGCCAGGATTTAGCCCATAAAAAACCTTAAATTTACTCTTATCTAGCCCATTTATCACACGCTGTGTACGGTGTTCTTGCCCACCAAATCCAAGAGAGCTTTCAAGCTCAAGTATATTTATCATTTTCTACTCTTTAAATTCTTTCATTTTTTTATTTGACAAAAAGCCATTTATTGTATTAAAGATTTTTAAAATTTTTGATACATTTTCGTACGATTTTATATTTTTTAGCACTTTAAGCAAAATTCTCTGCTTTAGTCTAAGCTTTGAAAAACCAGCTGAGTTTATGATACTATCAATATCTGCATAAAAAAGATCAAGTGCCTTTGCATAGCTACTATTTTTAAGATTTGGTCTTGCCAAAATGGCTGGCATATAGACGCTTTTTATCTTTCTAAGCTCTAGATCTGGCACCATTTCAAGAGCTAAATTTTTGTTTTTTAAAATTGAGATTATGTCATCATAAACAAATTTATGATCCATCACAGCTTTTAGCTTTTCAAAGCCAGCAGTGTTGTTGTCTCCTATCTTATAGCAATAAAAAGCCTTATTTAGCTTTATAAGAGTTTTTGAAGCGATAACATTTCTCACTACAGTGTGAAAATCTTCAGCTTGTGTGATCCCAACTGGAAATAAATTTTCTTTTAAAATTTTAGTCCTAATCGCCTTGTTTGCCGCATTATGCAAGACTTTGTTGTGCCTTGAGGCTAAAAGCCTTTTTAAATACTCGTTTTTATCGATTACGCCATCCTCTTTTGTCTCAAAATCCTTAAAAAGGAGCTTTTTATAATCATAGACCTTACACATATCTGTTATCACTATGTCGGCATCAAATTTTTCTGCGATATCATAAACGCATGAAGCATAATCTTTTTCCACATAGTCATCAGCATCTACGCAGATAGTATATTTGCCACTAGCTAGCAATATACCGTCATTTCTGGCAGCACTAACACCAGCATTGCTCTTTGTTTTTAATATTATTTTATCTTTATATTCTTCTAATATTTCTAGCGTATTATCAGTACTTCCATCATTAATAACTATAATCTCAATATCATCCATGTCTTGAGATATAAGCGAATTTAAACAATCCCTAATGTGCTCTTTTTTGTTAAAAACAGGCACTACAAAGCTTATTTTCACATCAGGCACGATATTTCCTTTTAATTTTTGTTTAATTGTATATTATTTTTAGTTCAGCAATGATAAAATGTCCACTTAAAATTTAAAGGATCTGCATGAAAAACGACATTGCCTCTAAGCTCTACAATCTCTTTTTAGTTATTGTCTTATTTACACTGCCAGTAACTGAGGGTTTAAAACAAATTTCACTTACACTTTTTGTCTTGGTTGGAATTTATATTTGCGTCAAAGAAAAAAAGCAATTTAAATTTGATCTCATAAATATCTCGCTTTTTATCTTTGTTTTGGCTACTTTTATAAGCTGCTTGATAAATGGAGTTTCTGCATCAAGAGCGCTTGATCCGCTAAGGTGTATGCTATTTTTCTTTGTAGCCAGAAGTGTTGGCATAGAAAAAATAAATTTTAAAATTTTATTTTTTGCCTTATTTGCTGGTTTGATTGCTGCATTTATCCCTGCTTGTGTAGAAAAATTCACTTCAAATGATCCTTTAGCACTTTTTGAGCTTAAATCAATAGGACACGTAAATCATAGCGCTATTTTTATGCTGCTAGTTTTTTGTGTAGCATTAGTTTCGATAAATAGCAAAGAAATTTTTGAAAAGTATATAGGCATAAGTGTTGCCGGAATTTGCGTCCTTGGAATAATGATAGCTGGCTCTAGAGCTACAATGTATCTTTTACCAATCATTATTTTTACTTACTTGCTTTTTGAAATTTTAAATAAACAGATAAAAATAAAATTTTTATTAGGCTTGATAATTTTGTTTAGCATAATAGCTATTTCTTATATATATATATCAACGAATATTACTCAAGATCAAAGATTCTATAGTCAACTAACAAAGGGGGTCACTGGATCAGAGACTAGATATCCAATCTTTGCTAGCGCATTTTATACATGGTTAGAATGTCCTTTGTTTGGGATAGGTTCTGGTGAATTTAGGATTATTGATATAACAAAATATTTTCCAGGCAATGTTGAAGTTCATGTTGGTCACGCACACAATACCTTTTTAACATTTTTAACAGAAAAGGGCATCGTTGCCTTGCTTTCATATTTGGTGTTTCAACTATCACTCTTTATAAAATTCATTAAAAATTTTAGACAAAATAGCATAGTTTTTCTTGCACTTTTAATGCTTATGGCTAATAATATAATTTCACTTGCAAATACAACATTTCACCATGAAAATGCCCTTTTAATGCTACTATTTTGGGCTCTGGCTTTAAGCACCATAGATAAGAAAGCAACATCAAAAATTAGTTAATACCACACTGTATATCAACCGTTTCAAATTTTATAAAGAAATGGTTGAGCCAAATTTTTACTTTTTCTTCATTTCCTCAAGCTCTTGTGCTAGAAATTCTCCAGTGTAGCTACCAGTTTTTTTATAATTTTTAGCTACTTCTTTTACACTGCCGCACGCTATCACTTTACCGCCCTTTGCACCGCCTTCTGGCCCCATATCGACGATATAGTCGCAGTTTTTGATAACATCCATATTATGCTCGATCACAAAGACTGAATTTCCAAGATCAACTAAGTGATTTAGCACCTTTACTAGCCTATCAACATCGGCAAAATGAAGCCCCGTCGTTGGTTCATCAAGGATGTAAAGTGTATTTCCGGTATCACTTCTACTAAGCTCTTTTGCTAGCTTCACGCGCTGCGCCTCGCCGCCACTAAGTGTGACTGCATTTTGTCCAAGCGTTATGTAGCCAAGCCCCACGTCTTGCAGCGTGGTGAGCTTTGAAGAGATCTTTGGCACAGCTTTGAAAAACTCAACCGCCTCATCTATACTCATATTTAGCACTTCGGCGATGTTTTTGCCTTTGTATAAAATTTCCAAAGTTTGAGCGTTATATCTAGCACCATTACAAACGTCACAAACCACGTTTATATCAGGTAAAAAGTGCATCTCAATAGTGATCTCGCCCTCACCTTGGCACTTCTCACAGCGCCCACCTTTGACATTGAAGCTAAAGCGCCCTATTTTATAGCCTCTAAGCTTTGCCTCTTTGGTCTGTGCAAACAAATTTCTTATCTCGTCCATCACGCCGGTATATGTCGCTGGATTTGATCGTGGAGTGCGGCCGATCGGGCTTTGATCGAGGTATATGACCTTGTCTAAATTCTCAAGTCCACTTAAATTTACCCCAGCTATTTTTTTCACTTTTTTGGCTCTATTTAGCTGCTCCTGCGCCTCTGGAAGCAAGGTCTGAAGTATTAGCGAGCTCTTGCCAGATCCTGAAACGCCTGTGACGCCTACAAGGTTTCTAAGCGGAAATTTAGTGGTTAAATTTGAGATGTTATTGATATTTACATTTGAAATTTCAAGCCACTTTTCAGCTTTTCTATTTTTTTGGTAGTCGATCTTTTTCTTACCATTTATATATAGGGCAGTCTGGGTGTTTGAGCCTAGAAGCTCTTTTGGGCTACCAGCAAAGATCACGTTACCGCCAAATTTACCAGCTCCAGGGCCGATATCTACGATATAGTCAGCCTCCTCTATCGTCTTTTTATCATGCTCGACGACGATTACGGAGTTGCCTTTGGCTTGTAAATTTCTAAGCGTTTTTATGAGTTTTAGAGTATCTCGCTCATGAAGGCCGATACTTGGCTCATCAAGCACGTACATGACGCCACTTAGCCCGCTTCCTATCTGGCTCGCTATCCTGATGCGCTGCGCCTCGCCGCCGCTGATCGTCCTAGCATCTCGCCCAAGCGACAAGTAGCCAAGTCCCACGTCGTATAAAAAGAAAAGCCTTTCGTTGATCTCTTTTAAGATAGGCTTTGCGATCGCCTTGTCGTAGTCGCTAAGATAGGTAAAATTTTTCTCGTTTGAGAAAAAAGCGGTGCAGTTTTCTATGCTCATATCCAAAATTTCACCAAGCCCAAGGCCAGCGACCTTGACCGCTAAGCTTTGAGGCTTTAGTCTATGTCCGTTACAAGCGTCACAAATTTTCTCACTCATATACTCGTCAAAGTCTTTGTAATCCTTCAAGAGCCCGTGTGAAATTTTAACCACACCATCAAATTTTCTAAGTAGTTTGTTTCTCTTCCAAAAAAACGAAACCTCCTTGACGTTGCCATATAAAACTAGCCTCTTTTCATCTTCACTAAGCTCGCAATATGGCTTTTTAATGTCGATCTCATTTTGCTCACAAAAAGCAAGTAAAAATTTATAGTAATAGCTCATATTGTAGCCGTAAAGTAGCTTGATCGCACCGTTTTCTATCGACTTTTCCTCGTCAATGATCTTGCTCATGTCTAGGCTATACCTTATGCCAAGTCCGTCGCAGTGCTCGCAAGCGCCCTTTGGCGAGTTAAAGCTAAAGCTTAGTGGCTCAAGCGGTGTAAATGAAATTTTGCAGTCAAAACAAGCCATGTGCTCGCTGTAATGTATAAAACTCTCTTTAAGTCCCAGCTCATCAGCATTTGCGATCTCTATCTCAACCTCTCCAAAGCTCTCATTTAGCGCCTTTTCCACGTCGCTTGCAAGGCGTTCGTGATTTTGCTCATCGATAGCGATCCTATCAACGATGACCTTTATCGTGTGTTTTTTTGTTTTTGCAAGCTCGATCTCTTCATCAAGCCTCACCACTACGCCATCTATCTGCGCTCTTACAAAGCCTTTTTGACGTAAATTTTCGATCAAGTCCGCCCATGTGCCCTTTTTCTCACGCACTAGCGGCGCATAAATGATTACTTTTGCGCCAAGCGGGAGTTTTGAAATTTCATTTATGATGTCACTCGCACTCATTTTTGAGATAGGTTTGCCACATTTATGGCAGTGTTGAACGCCGACCCTTGCGTATAAAAGCCTTAGATAGTCATAAATTTCAGTAATCGTACCAACCGTTGAGCGAGGGTTTTTAGAAGTCGTCTTTTGATCGATCGCGATAGCAGGCGTTAAACCCTCGATCTTATCGACGTCAGGCTTGCCAACGCGATCTAAAAACTGCCTAGCATAGCTGCTAAGGCTCTCCATATATCTTCTTTGCCCCTCAGCATAAAGCGTGTCAAAGGCTAGCGTACTTTTGCCGCTTCCGCTAAGACCGGTAAAAACCACTAATTTATTTTTAGGAATTTTAAGATTTATATTTTTTAAGTTATGTTCTCTTGCGCCAGTTATTTCAATAATATCGTTCATTAAATTTATACAACCTTTTTAAAATTTTAATCTGTAAATTTAGTCTAAAAGTGATAAAAGATTTATAAAGTAGTTTTTCTAAAATTTAAGATCGTAGTTAAATTTAAGGGCTTATTTATATCATTTTCAGCTTTTTTTGATATTCTACGCCAAATTTTAACCTAAGGAGAAAAAATGTCTGTAAAAATAACTGATATATGCATAAGCTGTGGTTCATGTATTGATGAATGCCCGGTTTCAGCCATCGTTGATGATAGCGACAACCCAACTGGAGCAGATACATACTATGTTTATTCAAATAAATGTGTTGAATGTGTAGGCTATAACGATGAGCCAGCCTGTGCATCTGCCTGTCCAACTGATGGTTGTATCGTATGGGACGCTGTTGTAGCAGGACAACCTTCGCGCGATCAGATCGGTGCTGATGCACGCAATGGCTCTATTCCAGTTATTCAATAAATTTATATTTATAAATTTTTAGGCTCAAATTGAGCCTATTTTATTTTTAAGCTTTATTTGATATAATTGCCAACTTCAATTTAAATAACCTAGATTTAAGGAAAAATTTATGCAAAGAACACTTTCTATTATTAAGCCTGATGCTGTTAAGAAAAATGTTGTTGGAAAAATTATAGATAGATTTGAAAGTAACGGCCTAAGGATCGCAGCTGCAAAGAAAATCCAACTTAGCAAATGCGACGCAAAAGCATTTTATGCAGTTCATAAAGATAGACCTTTCTTCAACGATCTAGTCGAATTTATGATAAGCGGGCCAGTTGTGGTTATGGTTTTAGAGGGCGACAATGCAGTTGCTAAAAACCGCGAGCTAATGGGTGCAACTAACCCAAAAGAAGCAGCTCCTGGCACTATAAGAGCTGATTTTGCTGATAGCATTGATGCAAATGCGGTTCACGGAAGTGATAGCCTAGAAAATGCTGTGAATGAAATAAATTTCTTCTTTGCTTCAAGAGAAATTTGCTAACTTTAGGTCAAGAAAATTGATTATATCTTTTTCTAAAATAGCAAACAAAGATATAAGCTTTGAGCTAGCAGGAAATGATAATTTAGTTTTTAGTGGAATTTTAAAAAGAAAAGACCCTTTTTTGGTAAAATGCCAAGGTAAGATAAAAGGGAATATAAATTATATTTGCGATCGATGTGGTGAAGTATTTATGCTACCTATTGATCAAGATGTAGAGCTAAATTTAAGCGATGGTATCTATAAAGATAGCGAAAATGAGCTTAGCGATACGATGGAATTTTTTGATGGCAATATTGATTTAAAAGAAGTCCTTGAGAGCGAGCTAGAAGCTTTTAAGAGTGATTATTTCTATTGTGAAAAATGTAAAAATTTATAAAGGAGAGTAAAAATGGCAGTACCAAAGCGAAGAGTGAGTCATTCTCGTGCAGCAAAACGCAGAACACATTATAAAGTTACACTTCCAGTACCTGTAAAAGACAAAGATGGTTCTTGGAAAATGCCTCACCGCATAAACAAAACTACAGGTGAATATTAAAATATGATTCGCATTGCTATCGATGCTATGGGTGGTGATTTTGGTGCAGATCCTATAATATCTGGTGTTATTGATGCACTAAAAGAGACAGAATTTAAAGCTGTATTAGTTGGCGATAGCAATGTCATCAAACCACTCATTCCACAGTCTTATTTAAAAAATATCGAATTTTTAGAAGCTAGCGAAGTTATCTCAATGGCAGATGGCGCAACTGATGCGCTTAAAAGAAAAGATAGTACGATCTACAAAGCAATTGAACTCTTAAAAAATAAGGAAGTTGATGCTGTAGTTTCTGCTGGTCATAGCGGTGCAACTATGAGCTTAGCTACTCTAAGAATTGGTAGACTAAAAAATATATCTCGTCCAGCAATTGCAACACTTATGCCAAATTCAAAAGAATCTGCGACTTTAGTTTTAGATGTTGGTGCAAATGTTGATTGTAGAAGTGAACATTTGTTTCAATTTGCCATAATGGGTGAAGCCTATGCAAAAGAAATTTTAGGTAGAAAAGAGCCAAAAGTTGGTCTCTTGTCAAATGGCGAAGAAGAGAGCAAAGGCAATGAAGTTAGTAAAGAAGCATTTAAATTAGTTTCTAGGCTTGATAGCTTTGTTGGCAATGCAGAAGGTAATCAAATTTTTGATGGCAGTATAGACGTAATGGTTTGTGATGGTTTTATGGGAAATATTCTTTTAAAAACTAGTGAAGGCGTTGCAGATGCTATAGGTAAAATTATCAAAAAACAAATTAGAAAATCACCTCTTGCTATAGCTGGCTCTGTACTCATGAGAAAAGTTTTTAAGACACTTAAAAAGCAGGTTAGCTATGACGAATATGGCGGTGCACCGCTTCTTGGTGTAAATGGTTGTGTTATCATAAGTCACGGCAAAAGCAATTCAAAAGCTATAAAGAATGCAATTTTTCAAGCAATAAAATTTGCTAATTCAAATATAAATAAAGTTATCGAAGAAGAACTTTCGCACTTTGCAAGGTAAAATATGCCAAAAGCTTCACTGATTTCTATCGCTTCTTACATTCCAGAAAAAATTCTAACAAATTTTGACTTTGAGAAAATGGTTGAAACAAGTGATGAATGGATAGTAAAGCGAACAGGTATCGAACAAAGGCATATTGCAACTAACAAAACAACAAGTGACCTTGGTACAAAGGCTGGTGAATTAGCCATAAAACGCTCAGGACTTGATAAATCTCAAATCGATGCAATCATCTGTGCTACAATATCTCCAGATCATCTTTGTATGCCATCTACCGCTTGCAAAATAGCTGCAAATTTGGGTTTAAATTATGGAGTTACAGCATTTGATATAAGTGCGGCTTGTACCGGTTTTATTTATCTTTTAGAGCTTGCAAATTCTCTCATTGTTAGCGGTGCCAAAAAAAACGTATTAATTATCGGAGCCGAAAAATTAAGCTCTATTGTTGACTATACAGATAGAAGCACTTGTATACTATTTGGTGATGGAGCAGGTGCAGCTGTAATTAGTAGTAGTAATGGTAATGAGATCATTGATATTCATACAGCAAGTGACGGCAAGCAAGCTGAACTTTTAATAACTCCAGGATGCGGGAGTGTATTTCCAGCCAGTGAGGAAACACTAAAAAAAAGGCTAAATTTTATCCATATGAGTGGAAATGAAGTTTTTAAAATAGCAGTTCAAACACTTAGCAAAAGCGTAATAGAAATTTTGCATGCAAACAAAATGCAAAGCGAAGATATTGATTTTTTTATACCTCATCAAGCAAATATAAGAATAATAGACGCAGTAAAAAATAGATTAAATTTTAAAGATGAGCAATGTGTCTTGACTGTTGCCAAATATGGCAATACAAGCTCTGCTTCAATTCCGATGGCTATAAATGATGCCTATGAAGACGGCCGTATCAAAAATGGTTCTATTTTACTTCTTGATGCATTTGGTGGCGGCTTTACATGGGGATCAGCGATTCTAAAATTTGGCGGAAAGAATTTTAGTGATTTATAACAATCGCAATAATTCATTTTCTAAATTTTTAGCAATGCTTTTACTAATTTCTTTCAAATACTCTCATTAATAAATTTTTAAAATTCAAATTTTTACAACTTTTAACAAAATCCATTTTCTATTTTTTCCAATAACACTAAATTTACTAAATAAAAATTTCTAAAATATGTTTAAACTAAATTTAATTTTGAATAGATATAATTTCGCAATCAATAAAATTTATTATTAAGGAGAACAAATGTTAGTAACAAAAAAAGCACCTGATTTTACAGCTGCAGCAGTTTTAGGAAACAATCAAATTGTAAATGATTTTAATCTTTATAAAAATATTGGCGAAAAAGGCGCGGTTGTATTTTTCTATCCAATGGATTTTACTTTTGTTTGTCCAAGCGAGATTATCGCATTTGATAAAAGATATGACGAGTTTAAGTCACGTGGTATCGAAGTTATCGCAGTTTCATGCGACAACCAATTTTCACATTTTGCATGGAAAGAGACTCCAGTAAACAAAGGCGGTATTGGCAAAGTTCGCTTCCCTATCGTAGCTGATATGACAAAATCAATCGCTCGCGGATTTGACGTACTTCTAGAAGATGCTGGTGTAGCACTTCGTGGCTCATTCTTGCTAGACAAAGATGGCACTGTTCGCCATGCAGTTATCAACGATCTTCCACTTGGCAGAAATATCGATGAGATGATAAGAATGGTTGATACTATGCTATTTACAAATGAGCACGGTGAAGTTTGCCCAGCTGGCTGGAATAAAGGTGATGCTGGTATGAAACCAAGCACTGAAGGTGTTGCTGACTACCTTTCACACAACGAAGGCAAACTATAATCAATAGAAATTTCTAGGTATCCTTTACCTAGAAATTTCTTCTCCAAATAAATTTAAATACTTTTTTAATATAACTTTTTATATCATAGCCTTGGCTTTAATCAATAACATTCCGGAGACTACATGGATTTTAAAGGTAGGCAAGAGCTTGTAATAAATTGCGAAGACAGCATACTTAAATTAAGAGATAAATTTATCGATGACGGTATCAAATTTTGTAGGCAGCTAACATTTATCGTGCCGCACGATCAGGTAAAAATTTGTCTTGAAAATATCTTTGATACACTGCTTATTCAAAAGCCAAATGCTACGCAGCTACAAGATGATTTAAATAATCTAATACCAAAATCAAACGCAAGAGACGAATTAATCAATTTTCTACTTTTAAATTTGACCTTAAATTTTAGTCACTCTTGCGACAACAGTACCTTCGTAGGTTATTTCGTAAATGCCGTTTCAAGAATCAAAGAAATTTTATGTGACGTTAAAGACCAGCAAGAAACAAATGCAAAAGAAATGATTGAAACCGGAACATTTTTTTATGAAGATCCGATCAATACATTCACTCGCATGAAAAAAGCCAAGGTAAGGCCTGAGCTTTTAAATTTATATGATGGATTAAATATAAAATATGAGGCTGAAATTTTAGAAGTTAAGGAAGATAGTGTCGTTTTTAGCGTGGATATGATGCAAATTTTAGCTATGAAGCAAGACGGTAAAGGTTTTATTTTGCCAAATAACTTTTTCTCAAAACCATTATGCGCTGATATTGTTAATTACAATATAGTCAATAAAGGTGTCACTCTTTCAAATTTCTTACGAAATACGACGATGTACGCATATAAAAGAAAATTCCAACGTATCTTGCCAAATCGTTTTACCAAAACTATTATCAAAGGCAAACAAGATAAGATCGAAGGTAGCCTTTATGATGTTTCTGAAGGTGGCATAAGCGTATTAAGCCCGCAAACTACAAATTTTCAAGATGGAGAAGAACTAGAAGCGACCTTTGAAATCTTAATTGCGCCAGATAAAGTAAAAAACGTGACTTTAAAGCTAAGACTTGTTACAGAGCTAGCATATAAAGGCTACATAAGATACTGTATGAAACTCATTGATGATGATGAAACGATAAAAGATTTTACGCAAAAGCGCATAAAAGAGACGCTTGACGAGCTTCGCTCACGTATAAATTTATACGAATAAGGCAGTTAGTGAAAACAATACAAGAAAATTTAAAACTTTTTTATATCGGACTAAAAGACAAAGAACCATTTTTTTATAAAAATAAGGATCTAACCACCCACGCAGCTATCATAGGTATGACAGGTAGCGGTAAAACAGGCCTTGGTATCACGCTTTTAGAAGAATCCTGCATAGACAATATCCCTTCTATCATCATCGATCCAAAGGGCGACATCACAAATTTAGCCCTCACTTTTCCGCAGATGAGAGCGGAGGATTTTTTACCATACATAGATGAAGCAGAAGCAGCTAACAAAGGTCAAAGTGTAGAGGAATTTGCCACCGCTCAGGCCGAGCTTTGGAGAAACGGCATAGAGTCGAGCTTTCAAGACCTTGAGCGCGTAAAAATTTTAAAAGATAGCGCTAGCTTTAATATCTACACGCCAAAAAGCTCAGCTGGCATAGGTGTGGCGCTACTTAGCGACTTTGCCTGCCCAAATATCACTGATGAAGAAATTTTTAGCAACTATATAAATTCGCTTGCAGCCTCGGTATTATCTCTTATTGGTATAAATTCTGAGGACATGAACTCAAAAGAACAGCTGCTCATCTCAACCATATTTGAGACTAAATTTAAAGAGCAAAAAGACGTCAGCATCGAAGAGCTCATAAATTTCATCGCAAATCCGCCTTTTAAAAAGATAGGCGTTTTTGACGTCGATACCTTCTATCCAAGCAGTGAGCGTCTAAAGCTTGCCATGAAGATAAACGCGCTCATCGCAAGCCCAAGCTTTAAGGGCTGGACGCAGGGCGTTAGACTAGAAATTTCAAAGATGCTATTTGATGAAAACGGCAAAGCAAAGTGCAATATCTTTACGATCTCACATCTAAATGATGCTGAGAGGATGTTTTTTGTCACCCTTTTGCTAAACGAGATCATCGCGTGGATGCGCGGCACAGAGGGCACTAGCTCACTTAGAGCGATCCTATATATGGATGAAATTTTTGGCTTCTTCCCGCCAAATGCAAACCCTCCATCAAAAACGCCTATGCTCACGCTTTTAAAACAAGCCCGTGCATTTGGTTTAGGCTGCGTATTAAGCACGCAAAACCCGGTTGATCTTGACTACAAAGGCCTTAGCAACATCGGCACTTGGTTCATCGGCCGCCTCCAAACAGCGCAGGATAAAGCCCGCGTGATCGACGGACTAAGCGGCATCTCAGGCTCAAGCTTAGACAAAGCCTCGCTTGAAAATCTCATATCAAATTTAGCCAAAAGAAATTTCTTACTCAAAAATATAAATGAGGACGGACTAAATGTCATCTCCACGCGCTGGGCACTTAGCTATCTAAAAGGCCCGCTAAGCCGTGAGCAAATTTCAAATTTGATGAAAGATAAAAAAGAAAATTTAAGCAGCCAAGGCGTAGATAAAAGTGAGATGAAATTTAGCGCAAAACCTATCATCTCAAGTGCGATCACACAGCTTTATGCTAACTCAAAAAGCCTCATGCCAAATTTACTAGCAAGTGCGAAGGTGAGAATTTATGACACCAAAAAAGGCATAGACAGCGTTTGTGAGGCAAGCTACCTTTACGAGCTTAGCGAAAATGATAAAGAGCCAAACTGGGATGAGGCTAGCGAAGGCATGCACGTTGATGCAAGCGAAAATGAGCCAAGCGGTGCAAGCTTTGCAGCCGTGCCAAATTTCATTTTAAAAGCTAAAAATTTTGACAATATCCAAAAAGATTTTAAAGAGTATCTGTATAGAAATTTCAAATTTAACACCTTTGAAGCATTGGGAATTTATTCAAAAAACAATGAAACAAAGGAGCAGTTTTATATTAGGCTTCAAGATAAGTGCAATGAAATTTTAGAAGAACAAACCGCAAAACTCACAGCAAAATTTGAAAAAGAGCGAAAAAGCTTACAAGACAAGCTAAACAAGGCTCTAGCAAAGCTTGATAAAGAGCAAAAAGAGATGACCACAAGTGGGCTTGATGCTGCCATAAATATAGGCGCTAGCATACTGGGAGCAATATTTGGCAACAAGCTTTTATCTCGTCAAAATGCGGGTAAAATCGCATCAAGCGCAAGAAGCGCAAATAGAGTCTTAAAAGAGCGAAGTGACGTCAAGCTTAGCGAGCAAAGTGTAAATGACATAAATTTAGCCATTAGCGAACTTGAAGAGAAATTTGCACAAGAGTGCGATGCGTTAAAAGAAGCAAATGATGTTAAAAACATCACGATAAACGAAACGCAAATTTCACCAAAGAAAAGCGATATCTATGACGAGAAAGTCGTACTTTTGTGGAGATGATTTATAAAACAATTAGTATTTTTTTACTATCATTTCTATTAAATTTAAAAGGTAAAATATGCAAAATTTAATACTTTATGCCATTAGTTATCTACTTGGAAGTATTCCGTCTGGTCTCATTCTTGCAAAAATTTTTGGGCATGTCGATATAAAAAATGAAGGTAGCAAGAGCATCGGTGCGACAAATGTTTTAAGAGTTTTAAAACAAAAAGATCCAAAACTAGCCAAGAAACTAGCCATTTTAACGATAGTTTGTGACGTGTTAAAAGGCGTTTTACCACTCATGGTCGCCTCTTCTATTGGTGCAAGCCAAAGCGTGCTTTGGACTATGGCGGTTTTAAGCGTGGCTGGACATTGTTTTTCTATATTTTTGGGCTTTCAAGGTGGCAAAGGCGTGGCAACTGGAGCTGGCGTGATAGCATTTTTCTTACCAGTTGAGATCATTATTGCTCTTGTCGTTTGGTTTGTGGTCGGAAAATTTTTAAAAATTAGCTCTCTTGCTTCACTTTGTGCGTTGATAGCTCTGATTGCATCAAGCTTTATAATCCACCCGGAGCTAGATGAAATTTACACACATGCTCCGATACTAATCATCGCATTTTTAGTAGTTTATAAACACATACCAAATATCGTTCGCCTGCTTTCAGGCAAGGAGAAAAAAGTCGTATGAAAAGCGAGATGACGACGATCATTAAAGATTATAAATTTGAAACAATCATCGGAATGCTTGATTTTGAGCGAGTCGCTAAGCAAGAAGTACAAATGAATCTAGAAATTTGCTCAACTAGCTTTATTGATTATGTTTTAATTATTGACTTTGTTAAAAATTTTTATAATGAAAGACAGTTCCAAAGCGTTGAAGAGTCTCTTGAAGAAACCAGTAAAGCGTTAAAAGAGAAATTTAGCTCACTAACTAGCCTTAAAATGGAAATTTTAAAAACTGAAATTTTACCAAATGCAGTTGTTGGAGCAAAAATAAACACTATTTTTTAAAAATTTATTAAACTATCTTGAAATATTGCTTAATTTATGATACAATCGCCCATAAATTTTAGTTTAAGGAAGCAAAATGCGTATTTTAATAGTTGAAGATGAAGTGACGCTAAATAAGACGATTGCTGAGGGCTTGCAGGAGTTTGGCTATCAAACTGATAGCTCTGAAAATTTTAAAGATGCTGAATACTATATAGGCATCAGAAATTACGATCTAGTTTTGACTGATTGGATGCTTCAAGATGGCGATGGCATAGATCTTATAAACATCATCAAACATAAATCTCCACGTACTTCAGTTGTAGTTCTTTCTGCAAAAGATGACAAAGAAAGCGAAATAAAAGCACTTAGAGCTGGTGCTGATGACTATATCAAAAAGCCATTTGATTTTGACATCTTAGTAGCTAGACTTGAAGCAAGACTACGCTTTGGCGGCACAAATATTATAAAAATCGATGAGCTCATCATCAATCCAGATGAAGAAAAAATCACATATTTGGGTCGTGATATTGAGCTTAAGGGCAAACCTTTTGAAGTCTTAACTCACCTTGCAAGACACTCAGATCAGATCGTATCTAAAGAGCAACTGCTTGATGCTATATGGGAAGAGCCAGAGCTTGTAACTCCAAACGTTATTGAAGTCGCTATCAACCAAATCCGCCAAAAAATGGATAAACCACTAAATATTTCAACAATTGAAACTGTTAGAAGACGCGGATATAGATTTTGTTTTCCCAAAAAAGCCTAAGGAATAGATTTATACTACAATTAGCATCTGGTGCTATGATGCTAATTGTAGTTATTTCGGTAATGCTTTATCACTATATAAGGGTTACTGTTTTTCAAAGTGTAGTTAATGAGCTAAACTATCAAGCAGAAGCTTATAAAAAAAATCCTCAGAATTTCAATCCTTTAAATTCAAAAACATTTACGATAGAAAATCCAAACAAAACCCTAGCAACGATAAAAACAGACGAGCCACAAGATAAAGAAACATATATCGTAACACAAAAATCAAAGGATCAAAGTAAAACTATTTTAATAACAAAACTTGATGAAAGCAGTTATTTAAGCCTAGAAAAAGATACTACACTTCAAGCTCATATAGTAGAAGAAATTTTTATAGATATTATAATCGTAAATGTGTCAGCGATACTTTTGGTGCTTTTTTATGCACTATTTTTATCAAGAATGCTTTTAATACCTATAAAAATTTTAAGTCACAAGCTTACAAATTTAGACGAAAAATTTCTTCATGAGATAGATATAAAAAGTCTACCAGATGAGTTTTTACCACTTGGACAGAGCATAAATAGGCTAATCTCTCGAATCCAAACATTTGTCTTATATCAAAAAGAACTTTTTGTAGGCGTGGCACATGAGTTAAAAACACCGCTGGCTGTAATGAAAACAAAAAATGAAGTTACACTTTTAAAGCCACGCGAGAGTGAAAAATATATCGAGGCTCTAAAATCAAACAATGAAGCTATAAACGGCATGAATGCGATGATAAGTTCTATACTTGAGATCGGTCGCCAAGAGGGAGCTCAGTTTGAAGAGCCAGTAAATACCGATGTCATAGGATTTTTAAAAAAACTTGCAAAAAACTATGAGATACTTGCGAAAAATGATGAAAAAAATATAAAACTAGACCTAAAACCAGAAATTTTAAATCTAAAAATACAAACTAGCTTACTAACCCACATTGTGCAAAATTTTGTTCAAAATGCCATTAAATTTTCACCAAAAAATAGCACCATTAAGATTAGCTCCAAGCTCATAAAAAATAAATTTATCGTCGAAGTAATAGATGAAGGAATAGGCATAGATGAGAGCAAAGATTTATTTGCCCCATTTAAAAGATATGGCGACAAAGGTGGTGCTGGACTTGGGTTGTTTCTAGCTAAAGGTGCGGCACAGGCTCTTGGTGGCGAAGTAGACATTAAAAATAGAAACGATAGAAGCGGTGCAGTCGCAAGCCTAGTTTTAAATATAAAAGGATAAAAATGGCAAAGAGAACCGCAGTAATCGACCTTGGCTCAAATTCTATGCGAATGGCGATATTTGAGAGAACGTCACGCTTAGCGTTTTTTATACTAGCTGAATATAAAACAAAAGTGCGTCTAGGTGAAGGCGGATATGGCTCAAACAATGAAATATCCGAAAGCTCAATGGAAAAAGCGCTAAAGGCCTTTAGCGAATTTTCAAATATCATAAAAAGCTACAAATGCAATAAAGTCTTATGTGTTGGAACTTCAGCGCTTAGGGACGCTCCAAACGCAAATGTTTTGATCTCTCTTTTAAGAAAAAAACTTGGCATAAATTTAAAAGTCATAGACGGCAAAGAAGAGGCTACTTTTGGTGCGATCGCAGCCAAAAATTTACTCCATAATATCGATGAATGCGTCACTATCGATATCGGTGGCGGATCAACTGAACTTGCCAGAATAAGCAAAGGCAAAATAATAGATACGCTCTCACTTGACATTGGCACAGTTAGGTTAAAAGAGCTTTTTTTTGATAAAAAAAACTTAAATAAATTACCAAAATTTCTAGAGCAAGTTACAAAACAGATAGATGAGCGATTTAAATGCCAAAATATAATCGCTATTGGTGGCTCTCTTAGAGCGATATCATCTGCCATAATGAGCAAAAATTTATATCCACTCTCATCACTGCATGGCTTTTGCTACAAGCTTAGCGATGAGCAAGCCTACATCGAGAGCATTGCAAATGTTAGCGTGCTTGAGCTAAATAAATTTCCTATAAAAAAAGATAGATACGACACCATTAGAGAGGGTGCACATATCTTTTTGGCCCTCGCCAAAGCTCTAAATGCCAAAAATATTATAACAAGTGGGGTTGGCGTAAGAGAGGGAGTGTTCTTAAAAGATTTTTTACGCCCTAGCCTTAAATTTCCGCAAAATTTTAATCCAAGTATCAAAAGTTTGCAAGATCGTTTTATATTATCATGCAATAAATCAGTCACAAGATATGCAAAAGATATATTTATGGTATTAAAAAAGCTTCACGGTCTAAGTAATAACTATCTTGAAGCGCTTTTAGTTGCTGCAAAACTTCACAATGTTGGTCAAGAGATTGGCTTTTATGGTGATCATAAAAACTCAGCCTATATAGTCTTAAATGCCTTAAATTATGGCTTTTCGCATGAACAAAAAGCATTGATTGCAGTAGTAATTGGCACAAACGGAAAGAAAAATATCTATGAATTTGAACGGTATAAAAATTTACTTCCAAAAGCCGAGTGTATAAGATGGCTGAGTTTTATACTCTCACTTGCAAAGGCACTTGATCTAACCTGTGAAAGGCTAAATTTAAACTTCGAATTTAGTGGACACACGCTAAAAATAGAAGGCGCAAAAGAATTTGCTATGGCAAAAGAAGAGATAAAAAAGATCACAAAGCCTGAAATTTTTGCTATTTCGTTTGTATAAATTTTGAAACTAGCTTTAACGCATAAAAATTTAAATTGGATGAGAATTTTAGCTAAAACTACTAAAATTCTCCGCTCATTTTATCTTTATAGTTACTTAAACTATTTTTTCGCTCTTCTAAAAATGAGCTTAGTTTTTTCTTGTTCTCTTCGAAAAATATAGCAAAATCTTGCTCATTTTGTATCTTGTCTTCACCAAAGCTATCAAGCATTACATTTGAGCTACCAACTATCACTAAATAACGTCTATTTTCATAGCTTAATAGCATTAGTTTATTCGTGCGATCAAGATACTTTTCATATATTATATTGACGTTACTATTTTGATTTTTAAGTAGCCAGTTCATTGATTTTGTATCATTTTGAGACTGATTTCTAGGTATTTTAAACCCGCTAAAATCACTACTCTTTGAAGTAATATATCTTTTAAATACATATAAAAATACAAGAAGCGCAATAAGCACACTTAAGACTATAAAATACCTTGAGTCTATATTCAGCATAGGCTCTTCATCTATCTTTGGAGTGCTAGGGCTCTCTATTTTTGCACTAGCTTGAGGCATATTTTGTATTTGAGGTTTTGTATTTTTTAGCGTTACACGAATGCGGAGTCCAAAGCTATCAGTTGTCTTTGAAGCGTTTACAATAATAGCATCGTTTGAGCGCAAATTTAAAACTAGCGAGTTTTGCTTTGGCTCTATCTCTAGCTCTTGAATGATTTTTGAGTTTATATCCTTGCTAGTACTTTGATCATAACTTAGCGAATTTAATATCAAAGATGTCGTATTTTTTTCACGTTTTTGGAAGATATTTCCCTCGTAAGGCGCATCAAAACTAAGCATAATATCAACTCTATCGTTACGTTCATAGATATTATAAGCTAGTAAGTTTGAAGCAAAAATTTGCGTTGTAAAAAAAAGCAAAGCTAATATAAATTTCATAAAAGCTCTTTTTTGAAGTACTGAATAACTGACTTTGAATCCAAAATTTCATTTATCCTGATGGCTAAATTTTTCTCATAAACCATTACTTCACCTTTTCCAAAAATTCTATTATTTATATATAGCTCCACGCTCTCACCAGCTGGCTTTTCGAGGTCTATGACCGAGCCAGCTTCGAATTTTAAAAGCTCATTTATGCTAACTGTGGTAGTTCCTAGCTCAGCTATAAAGTCAACACTGATATCCAAAAGCTCATCATAGCTCTTAAAAAGCCCTAACTGCTCTAGTGTCTCTATCGCACTTTCTTCGCTCATTGTATATCGTAGCCTATTTGAAATGTTCTATTTTTTATTTTATATATAAATTTCTCTTTTAGCTTTATGCCAAAATTTTCAACTTCACCCAAAAATTCAGGCGTTCCTAGTTTGTACGCATTTGGCTCTTTTTCATTTAGTAAATTTTTAGCTTTGCCGATGATTTGATTAGCTATCTCTTTGCAAAGATCGTCCAGATCGCCACCATCAACATCTTCGTGACCAAAAAAGGCATTCATGAAAATTTTCAAAGTATCTTTTTTAAAAAATAGGTAAAAATGATATTCGCTTTTACCCTTATAGACTGGTATGCTAGCTCCGTAAAATCCTTTGCCCAGACTCTTGCCAAACTCTAAATCTAGCCCTAAAGTATCCTTGCAAAGATAGCTTGTAGCTTCATCTATAACTTTTCTCATATCTCTTCCTTAAGACTTGAAATGCATTTTCAATTATACTTTGGCTTTACTAAATTAGCTATAAATTTATTAAGCATTTTAAAAGAGTTTATCTATCTCTTTTACTAGCTTTTCACCGCTAAATTCGGCACAAAGCTTAACTATTTGCGTACCTATTATCGCTCCGTCAGCATATTTTTTTACTTCATTAACATCATCTTTGTTTTTTATACCAAAGCCAACAGCTACTGGCAAATCGCTCTTTTTCTTAAGCTCTAGGACCAATTTTTTTATCCTATCTTCATCAGCCCTTTTTGAACCGCTAACGCCGATCGCGCCAAGAGCGTAGATAAATCCTGAGCCAAATTTTAAAATTCCATCCGCTCTACTACCAGATGTGACGCTGATAAGTGGTATCAGGCTTAAATTTAGCTCCTTGCACTTTAGAGCAAATTCCTCGCACTCCTCGCAAGGCAGATCCGGAACGATAAAGCCGCTAACTCCAGCCTCAACTGATCTTTTTAGAAATTTATCAACACCATAAGCAAAGATGATGTTGTAATAAACCAAAAAAACAAGTGGCTTTGTCACTTTTGCCTTGCAACTCTCAAGCATATCAAAGACAACGTCTGTATTTACTCCATTTTGCACCGTCTCAAAGCTAGCTTGCGCGATGAGTTTGCCATCAGCTAGCGGGTCAGAGTAAGGGATGCCGATCTCAACTAGATCTAGCGTGCTCTCATCTAAATTTTCTAAAAATTCCTTCGTTTTTTCTAAGCTTGGATATCCAGCCACGATGTAGCCGATGTTTGCTTTTTTGCCACTAAATGCGCTTTTAATCTTATCCATAAATTTTTCCTTTTTCGTAACCGATAACTGTGTTTATGTCTTTATCGCCCCTGCCTGAGACGTTTACGACTATGACACTTTTTTTATCTAGTTTTGGGCAAAGCTTCTCCAGATATGCCAGCGCGTGCGCGCTTTCGATGGCCGGGATGATGCCCTCCATTTTGCTTAAGAAATAAAGAGCGTTTATGCACTCATCGTCCGTTACGGCTTCGTATTTTACCCTTTTGATGTCGTTTAGGTGAGCATGCTCTGGTCCGATGCCTGGGTAGTCTAAGCCTGCTGAGATGCTATGCACTGGCAAGATCATACCGTACTCATCTTGCAAGACGGTTGTTTTCATGCCGTGGATAATGCCGGTTTTGCCTTTGCTAAGCGTAGCTGCGTGATAAGGCGTCTCTATGCCAAGGCCGCCAGCCTCGATACCTACTAAATTTACGCTCTCATCGTCCAAAAATGCGCTAAAAATTCCAATAGCATTACTGCCGCCTCCAACACAGGCGATGACGTAGTCGGCCTTTTTGCCATACTCTGCAAGCTGAGCCTTCGCCTCTGTGCCGATGATGCTTTGGAAGTCACGCACGATCTTTGGATATGGGTGTGGGCCAACGGCTGAGCCGATGACGTAAAATGCACTCTCTATCTCGTTTACCCACGCTTGTATGGCCGCCGTAGTCGCCTCTTTTAGCGTTTTTAGGCCGTCTTCTACGCTCACCACTTTTGCTCCAAGAAGCTGCATACGAAAGGCATTTAGCTGCTGTCTAGCCACGTCTGTTGCCCCCATATACACGTCGCACTCCAAGCCCAAAAGTGCCGCAGCAGTCGCTGTCGCCACGCCGTGCTGACCAGCTCCAGTTTCAGCTAAAATTTTCTTTTTGCCCATTTTTTTAGCAAGTAGCGCTTGAGCAAGAGCGTTATTTATCTTGTGCGCGCCAGTGTGGTTTAGATCCTCTCTTTTTAGGTAAATTTCATGTCCGTAGTGCTCACTCAGGCGCTTTGCAAAAAAGAGCGGACTAGGCCTACCCACATAATTTTTAAGCAGATCATCAAGCTCGTCTTTAAACTCTTTTGTCTTTGCGATGCTAGCATAGGCGCTTTCCAGCTCATCAAGGGCAAACATCACCGTCTCAGGCACGAACTGCCCGCCAAATTTTCCAAAATATGCTTTACTATTCATCTTCTACCTCACCTATGATCTTTAAAATTCTCTCTATCTTTTGCGCATCTTTTATGCCGTTTTCGTCCTCGACTTTTGAGTTGATATCGACTAGATATGGCTTAAATTTGAGCGCCTCTTTTATGTTGTGCTCGCCTATGCCCCCAGCCATGCCAAATTTAAATTTGACCTCTTTTAAAATTTCCCATTCAAAGCTAGTGCCATTTCCGCCGGCATTTTCGCCCTTGCAGTCAAAAAGCGCCATGTCAAAATGCTTAAAATCAACCTCTGGCAAGCTATCTTTCACGCTAAAAACCTGCCAGATCTCAAGCCCCATATCTTTTAAATTTGCCTCTAAATTTTCACTCACCACTCCATGCACCTGAGCGACGTCAAGCCCTGCAAACTGGCAAATTTCCATTATTTCACAGTCACTTTGCTCAGCAAAAACGCCAACTACTTTTTTGCCCTTGCTGTGAGCAAATTTAGCTATCTGCCTAGCCAAATTTAGCTCGACTCTTCTTTTGCTTTTGGCAAATATTAGTCCGATAAAATCAACATCCAAAGTGCAAACTTCGCTTGCCTCATCTAGCGTTTTGATGCCACAAATTTTAACTAGCGCCATTAGCCCCAGCCTTTATAAACTCTTCATAAAATTTATACGCCTTTCCAGAATTTATCGCCTCAAGCACCATTTTTTTGGCCTTGTCTGGGCTCTTTGCACCATCAGCCCCGTAAAGCGCAAACATCGCATTAAAGACCACGATGTCAAATTTTGCCCCCTGCTCCTCGCCTTTTAGCGTGCGGATCAAGGTTTTGGCGTTTTCTTCAGGCGTGCCGCCCTCGATATCGCTGTGAAGCGCTCTTTTAAAGCCAAACTGCTCTGGCGTGATGCTGTACTCAAAAATTTCTCCATTTTTTAGCTCAACAACGCTTGTTTCACTGCAAAGCGTGATCTCGTCTAATCCGTCATCACCTCGAACGACTAGAGCGTGCTTTCTGCCAAGGATTTTAAGCGTCTGGGCATAGAGTTTTAGCACTGGCTTGTGGTAGACACCAACTAGCTGATTTGTAAGGTTTAAATTTGGATTTAAAAGCGGTCCAAGCACGTTAAATACGGTCCTTATACCAAGTCTTTGTCGCACCTCTCTCACCTCACCAACTAGCGGGTGGAAAAATGGTGCGTGAAAAAAAGCTAAATTTTTACTAGCTAAATTTTCGCGCTGTTTTGCCAGTGATTTTTCACTTTTTACACCTAAAATTTCAAGCACATCAGAGCTGCCTGACTTGCTTGAAACTGCCTTATTGCCGTGTTTTGCGACCTTTACACCAAGACTTGCGAGGATAAATGCCACAGTTGTTGAGATATTTATCGTCTTAAAGCCATCACCGCCTGTGCCACAAAGATCGATCATAGGCGTGTCATCACGGTAAGTTTGCGAGTATTTTAGGATATTTTTTGCAAGCGCAGCGAGGCTTTTTGGATAGAGACTCTTTTCGCTAATGAGCACCAAAAGGGCTGAAAGCTGCACGATCTCGTACTCTTTACTGGCTATTATCTCGCAAATTTGCTCAAAGTCACTATCATCAAGCGGTATGCTCTCTTGAAGCTTGATAAGATATGGCTTAAGTGAGCGAATTTTTGGCTCTTTTACCTCTTCTTTTGCCTTATAATTTACAAAATTTTCAACGATCTTTTTGCCGTATTGTGTAAAGTAGCTCTCTGGGTGAAACTGGATACCAAATATCGGCTTATCTTTTACGCTAAGCGCCATAACTACGCCATCATCACTCACTGCATCAGCGCTTAAGCTAGCTGGGAGCTCATCGACATAAAGCGAATGGTAGCGCATAACCTCAAAGCGTTCAGGCAACCCTGCAAAGAGCGGCTCTTTGTTTTTCACATCAATAAACGAGGTCTTGCCGTGAAGTGGATCGTCTAGCCTTTTTATCTTTGCACCAAAACTAAGCCCTATAGCTTGGTGTCCAAGGCAAATTCCAAGCACTGGCACGCCAAGATCGGCTTTTAGAATTTCTAAACAAACTCCGCTATCTTTTGGGTGCTTTGGTCCTGGACTTAAAATGATCTTGCTTGGGTTTAGTTTTTTGATCTCATCAAGCGTGATCTTGTCATTTCTAACACATCTAACCTCTTCATCGGTAAGCTCTTTAACATACTGTTCAACATTAAAAACAAAACTATCGTAATTATCTATGAGTAAAATCAACCTATATCCTTTAAATTTAGCAGCGGTTGAGCCTTGGCTAAATTTCTACAAATTTAGGCAAAATTATAACTAAAAGAAAGTTTAATTAGGCTTTTGTACGGCTTTCGTAGGCTTTTAAAAGTGAAAGCATGTCGACGTTTTCTAAATTTACACCAGTTGGCACGCCTTGAGCGATCTTACTAAATGAAATTTCACTCATGCCAAGCTTATCCTCGACGTAAAGCATGAGCGCATCAGAATTTAGCCCTGGTGTAAAGGCAAAAACAACCTCTTTTGAGCCATTTTGCTTAATCGCACTTCGTAGCCTCTCTATGGCATCCTCGTCTATCTCATCAAGCACAAAATAAAGCCCATTATAAATTCCATTTTGCTCAAAGACCAGGATATCTTTTGGACTCTCAACCAGCAATATAACCTCACTATCCCTGCTCTCGTCGCTGCAAATGTCGCAAATTTCATTTTCACTTAGCCCACCGCAACGCTCACAACGTTTGATAAACCTCACCGCGTCTTCGATATTTTGAGCAAGTCTTAGCCCTGCAAAGCTATCTTGCATGCAGACAAAGTAGGCAAACCTTGCAGCTGATTTTTTACCGACACCAGGGAGCTTTGCAAAAGACTCAGTTAGCTCGTTAAATTTTTCTAAGCCTCTTTTCATGCTCGCTTCGCCTTTGATCTAAGTAAAATTTTAAATACATGATAGCCGTCTTCATAGTCATAGACAAGCTCAAATTTTTGCATCTGACAAATTTGCTCGATGATATAAAGTCCAAGCCCCATGCCACTCCCTGCGCTTACTTTATCGCCACGCACAAAGGCTTGTTTGTAGTAATCAATCGGATGATTTAGTTTTTTGCCTAAATTTTTAACCGCTATAAATTCGCTATCGCAGATCAAAATAGCCTTCTTATCATCTGCGTATTTTAGGGCATTGTCTATCAAATTTTTAATCGCTAAACTAAAAAGCTGAAAATCCACTCTTAAAATGACGTCATCTCTGATATCGCAGCTCACTCGCTCTTCAAATCTATCAAGCATGAGCATATCTTGCACTTGCTCTAAAATGAGCGAGAAATGACACTCTTGGTAGTTTAGAGCGTAGCTTTTAGAAAGGAGCTGCTCGACCTTGCTAAATTCATTTATCAGCATCTCAAGGCGCTCAAACACATTGATGAGCCTCATCTTTTGGGTCTCATTTACGACCATTTCAGAGACGATCCTACCCTTACCAATAGGAGTCTTTAACTCATGCATAATCGCACGTAAAAATAGCTGCCTTGAGCGGATGAGCTCTCTTATCTTGCAAACGGCGTTATCAAACTCCACTGCAACCTGCCCGATCTCATCTTGCTCAATTTCATTTAGCCTAGCCGTCATCGCCATTTCCATATTTCCACTGGCAAATTTTCTGATATCTTTACTAAGCCTTCTAAGCGGCGAAAGACTTCTAAGAACAGAAACATAAAGTGAGATGAGAAGGGCTGAAACTATCAAAAATGCGACCCAAAGTGGATCATTTACGTGTCTTGCGTCGTTACTTTCAAGAAGCAGCTGAAAAGACGGATTTTTAATAAGCAAATACAAATCGCCTTTATAATTAACCGATTGCACCACTCCAAGAGGCGTGTGCTGTGTAAAAACAACAGTTCCATTTGTAGCTATTGAAGTGGCTAAATTTTTATTTCCAACATACTCTAAATAAAAATTTTTAAAATAATGCTCTAAATCTCTTGGGGGATTTCCACGTTCATAGAGTGCGACAAGATAGTTCATCGCACTTATTTGTCTATCCTTTAGTTTTTCTAAAGCGCTTTCTTGCTGAATGTTTGCAAAAGTTACAAAGAGCAAGCACATCAGCGAGAAAGCTATGGCAAAGATAATAGTTATCTTCGTAGTTATGGAATATTTCATCCGATAAGCTTATATCCTATGCCTCTTACTGAAAATATATGTTTTGGGGCTTTTGAGCTATCACCGATTTTTGATCTAAGGCGTCCGATAATAACATCTAAGCTCTTTGAATCTTTATCTTTTAAGCTTTTGCAGTTATAAACCAACTGCTCACGAGAGACTGAAAAGCTATGCTGTTTGATGAGATAGGTTAAAATTTCATACTCAGCTGGTGTAAGAGCAAGGGCTTCATTATTAAAGTAAATTTCATGGCGCTTGTCGTCTATCCTAAATGCGCTATCAACGACCTCTTCTTGAACTTCGTTTGTCTTTTTATATCTTCTAATAAGACTTGTGATACGAGCATACATCTCTTTTGGATCGTATGGTTTTGGCAAATAATCATCCGCTCCAAGCTGAAGTCCAACGACCTTGTCGCTGATGTCACTGCGAGCCGAGCTTATGATGATAGGGATGTCGTATTTTTGGCGAATTTCTTTGCAAACTTCAAGGCCGTCTATGCCTGGCAAAGTAAGGTCAAGTATGAGCAGGTCATAGTTTTTTATGCCGGCACTTAGTCCTAGATATGGGTCTTCAAAGTTAGTCACTTTTATATTAAAACTATCAAGATATTCAGATAAAATTTGTGCAAATTCTGGATCGTCTTCTATCATTAAAACGTTAATCATAAATCATCCTTTTCATTGAAAAATAGTAGAGATTATACGGCAAAAATGTAAATTCTTTTTTAAATTTAAACTTTTTTGGATAAAATCTCACATTTAAAATAAGCTTAATAAACAAGGAAAAATGTGGAGTTTGATTATTACGAGATCCTTGAAATTTCAAGAAATGCAAGTGGCGACGAGATAAAAAAAGCCTTTAGAAAGCTCGCTTTAAAATACCATCCAGACAGAAACGCTGGCGACAAAGAGGCTGAGCAGAAATTTAAACAGATCAACGAAGCCTATCAGGTCTTAAGCGATGAGCAAAAGCGCTCAATATATGACAGATACGGCAAAGAAGGGCTTGAGGGTAGATTTGGCAGTGGCGGTGGCTTTAGCGCTGATTTTGACCTTTCAGACATTTTTGACTCGTTTTTTGGTGGCGGTTTTGGCGGTGGCTCTAGACAGAGAAAAAGACGAAGCGAAAAATACTCAGCAGATCTTGAAATTCCTATAAATTTAGAGTTTAATGAAGCTGTTTTTGGCTGCGAAAAAGAGATCAAATTTGATCAAAAAGTGCCTTGCCCAACATGCAACGCAACAGGCAGTAAAGATGGCAAAAACAAAACTTGCCAGCACTGCGGCGGAAGCGGCAGGATCACACGTGGAAATGGCTTTATGAATATCGTCCAAGAATGTCCATATTGTCACGGAAGTGGTGAAGTAATAAGTGAGCCTTGCCCTGATTGTAACACAAAAGCTTACAAAACCCAACAACAAACTGTAAAGATTACCATCCCTGAAGGCGTTGATAGCGGCATGAGAATGAGAGTAGCTGGCAAAGGCAATATCGGTACGAACGGCGTTCAAGGCGATCTTTATGTAAGCATAAACGTAAAAGAAGATAAGCATTTCATTCGCCACAACGACGATGTTTATCTAGAAATTCCTGTCTTTTTCACGCAAGCTATACTTGGCGAAAGCATAAAAATTCCAACTCTTCGAGGAGAAACTGAGCTAAAACTACCTGTTGGAGCAAAGGATAAGCAGCAATTTATCTTTGAAAATGAAGGTATTAAAAGCGTAAATTCGCGTAAAAAAGGTAGGCTTGTAGCGCAAATTTCTATTCAAACGCCTGAAAAACTAAGCGATGAGCAAAAAGAGCTTTTAAATAAGCTTCAATCTAGCTTTGGTATAGAATCAGGCAAATCAAATACCGATGAAAGCGTCTTTGATAAGATAAAAAGCTGGTTTAAAGGCGATGAGCCAAAAGGCAAAAAGAAAAAATAAATTTAGATTTGTGACGTCAAATTTAACGTCACAAATTCTTTCAAAATAAATTTTATATATCCTAATTTTTACAAATAAATTTCACACAAATTTTAAAATTTCATGAGTGAGTAATTTCGGCTATAAAATTTGAGCTAAGCAAAAAGCAAAGACAAATCTTAGCAGTCAATTCTTACGAGCAAGCAAAATTTTAAAATTTGCAAGAGAGTATAAATTTACTCAGTTGCAAGCTCCAAATAATAATCAAGCTGATCGCGTCTGATGATACGTATAAGGTTTGTGCTACCCTCAACGCCCGTAGGGTGACCGGCTGTGACAAGATAGGTCTTGTCGTGTTCAACATATCCCTCTTCATACGCCTTTTTCATGACATTTGCTAAAAGTGAGCTAAGCTTTGTTTTTTCTAATACAAGCGCTGGTGTAACACCCCAAGCAAGGGTAAGCATATGTGCTGTTTGCTCATCGTGAGCGGCTGCGATGATATCGATATTTGTGCGGTTTCTAGCTAATTTTATAGCCGATTTTCCTGAGCCAGTGATTGAGATTAAAGCATCTGCTTTTATGCGAACAGCAAGAGATGCGGCACTACTTGCCACCATATCAGTCTCGTCAAAAAAGTCAAACTCATCAAATTTATTATATGGATAGATGCTTTGAGTTTGGATGATCGTTTTACTCATCGCCTCAACGACCGCGACTGGGTTTTTACCGATCGCACTCTCTTCACTTAGCATAACAGCATCAGTGCCATCTAATACAGCATTTGCTACGTCGCTGATCTCCGCTCTTGTGGCAGTCTCATGCTCTGCCATGCTTAGCATCATCTGGGTTGCTGTGATGACTGGCTTGCTTGCTGCATTTGCTTTTTTGATGATGAGCTTTTGGATAGTTGGAACCTTATAAAATGGCACTTCTATGCCAAGATCGCCACGAGCTACCATGATACCATCACTCTTTGCGATGATATCGTCTATATTTTCAACCGCGTCAAATTTCTCGATCTTAGATAAAACGGCAGCTCTTGAGCCAAATTCTTTTAAGATATTTTTTGCCTTTATTACGTCATTTGCATCTTGCACGAAGCTAATGGCGACAAAATTTACGCCATGCTTTGCGCCAAATTTCATATCTTCTTTATCTTTTGGTGTGATGATCTCGATACCAAGGGCTGTATTTGGGAAATTTACGCCTTTGTTTGAGTTTAAAATTCCATCATTTTCAATGATAGTTTTTACTATTTCTTTACCTTCGCTGACAACCTTTGCTCTTATAGAGCCGTCATAGAGATAGACATACTCGCCAACCTTTAGCATAGGCAAAATTTGAGGCTGGTTTAGGCTTACTTTATAAATTCCTTTTCCCACTTTTTCACCAATAATCTCATCAGCATGGATACTAAGTTCATCACCAGCCTTTAGATAAAATGGCTCACTAAGCTTGCCAACTCTGATCTTTGGCCCACAAATATCTTGTAAAATGCCTATTCTTTTATTTAGCTTTTTTTCGATATTTCTTATCTTGTCAATGTTTGATTTATGGTATTCGTGTGTCCCATGGCTAAAATTTAAACGAAAGACATTAACACCCGCTTTTACCATCGCCTCCATTGTCTCTTCATTATCACTTGCTGGCCCCAAAGTAGCTACGATTTTCGTCTTTTTTATCATTTTATGCCCCATAAATTTGATTTTTGCGATTATAACACATTTTAATAATGTAATTTTTTGTATAATAGGCAAAATTTTAAAGGAGAAGATATGAATAAATTTTTATTAGCGTCTCTTGGTCTAGCAGCTGTTGCTTGCGTTGCTATGGGAGATGATAAAGTTTATAAGCTAAAGCTTGCTAGCTCATGGGAGAGCACTATGCCAGTGCTTGGCGATGTACCAAAAGAGCTAAAGGACAAAGTTGAAAAGATGAGTAATGGCAGACTTGAGCTAAGGATTGATTATCCATCAAAGCATAAATCGCCTTTTGCGATGCTTGATTTTGCTAAAAGCGGTCAATACGACATTACCTACACAAGTAGCTATTATTATAAAGGCAAAGATGCTAAAACTATATTTTTTACAGCAACTCCATTTATGATGAATACTGATGAGCAAACAGCTTGGTATGAATTTGGCGGTGGTAAGGAGCTTGAGGCAAAAGTTTACGATCCATACAATATCAAAATTTTTAGAGCTGGAAATACCGGCATGCAAATGGGTGGCTGGTTTAAAAAAGAGATAAAATCATTAGATGATATCAAAGGCTTAAAGATAAGAATTCCGGGCTTTGGTGGTGAAATTTACGCTAAACTTGGCGCTAACATCAATACTATCCCAACTGGTGAGCTTTACATGGCTCTTGAGATGGGAACGATCGACTCAGTCGAATGGGTAAGCCCAGCTTATGACATGGCACTTGGCTTTCACAAAGTAGCAAAATACTACTACACAGGCTGGCAAGAGCCAAACGGTGAAACTCAATTTTTCTTTAATAAAAAATCATACGAAAAACTTCCAGATGACCTAAAAGCGATCTTTGAAGCAGCTGCAGCTGAAGTAGCAAGAGATGCAAATACAAAAGTATTTTATTCAAACGTCGAGTACTGGGATAAAATGAAGAGTGAATATCCAGACATCCAAGTAAAATCTTTCCCTCCAGAAGTAATTGCAGCTCTTAAAAAAGCCACAAATGAGCTTCTTGATGAAGAGAGTGCTAAAGATCCGTTATTTAAAGAGATCGTTGAGTCTCAAAGAGCTTTCCTTAAAAAAGCAAGAGAATGGACTAAAATTTCAGACTACGCTTATATCAAAACAAACGAATAGTAAAATTTAGCAGGGATATTCCCTGCTTTTTATATTTATTCTAATTACTTTCAATAAAAATTTTAATCAAAATGTTTTTATACAAGCCATAAATTTTTACAAAAATAAATACTGGTGGCTATTATAGATAGAAAATTTCTCTCATTGAGCGCTCTATCTTTGACTCATCGAGTGTATTGTGAAAAAATAAATTTAGTGCTAAAACCGCTTGATATAAAAGCATATCGGCACCATCTTTTACGCCAAGGCTGCTTTGCTTGGCCATTTCTAAAAATGGTGTTTGCTTACCATAAATCACATCAAATGCGAATTTAGCATCTTTAAAAATGCTTTTTAAAATTTCTTTAGGTGCTGGTAAAAAATCATCCTTTAAGCCAGCAGAGGTCGAGTTAATGACTAGATCAAATTTTTGCTCTTCGTAGTTATCCCAACTAAAGCATTTGTACTCATCTTTAAATTTCTCAAGCCTATCTTTACTTCTATTTAGTATGCAAACATCAACGCCTTGTTCTTTTAATGCATAAGTTATGGCATTTGCAGTACCGCCAGCTCCAAGAACAATAGCTTTTTTTACATCTTTAAAATTTTTTATTGCCTTTAAAAACCCAGGCGCATCTGTATTGTATGCATAAATTTTGTCATTTTTAAGCACAAGCGTATTTGCAGAGCCTATTTTGCGAGCTATATCTGAAGCTTCATCGGCTAAATTTAAAGCCCACTCTTTATGTGGAAGCGTTACGTTTGCACCATTTAATTTTAAGGATTTAAATTTATTGATTAATTCGCTACCATCTTTTAGCAAGACTCTTGTGTAAAGTGCTTTTAAGCCCAGGTCTGCAATGGCTTTATTGTGCAGCCTCGGAGATACCGAGTGAGCTATTGGATCTCCAAAGACTGCGAATGTTTTCATTTTGCTCTAAAGATAAAAGCGTCTTTATTGATATCTTTTCTAATATCGCCTACTACTTTTTGAAGCGTTTTTTCATCAAATGGACCAACTAAAATTTTAGTCAGTTCACCAACTTTTATAGTCTTGTAACTATATCCCTTAGCAGCGATCTTCTTCATATATTCAGCATTTGGATTAAATTTACTAGTCACAAACACTTGAACGTAAGAGCCTTTTGTGGCAGGTTCACTTTTAGCTACTTCAGCTTTTTTGTCCGTTTTTTCTATTTTAGTTTCAGCCTTTTTTTCAACCTTTTTATCTACTTTATTTTCAGTCTTAGCTGGTTTTGCCTCACTCTTTTTATCAGTAGCTGCTACTTTTTCGACTTTTTTAACTGGAGTATCTACCTTTGTCTCAGCTTTTTTTGCTGGTATTTCAGCAGGCTTTTCGATAGGCTTAACTATCTCTTTTGGCTCTTCAGTTTTAGAAACAGGCTTATTATTTTCTTTATCCTTTAGCTTTTTGATCATATCTTCAAATTCGTCTTGTTGCTTATTTTCAGGCACGATCGGTACTTGCTCAAAAAGCTGTGTATCGCCTTTTTTATTGTCTGAATTTGTATCAGCTATCGGAGCTTGTCTATCTACTGGCTGCTCAGCTGGTACTGGAGGAAGCACTAGTCTTGAATCAGCTTCATTTTGAGCTTGTGAAGGATCGCTTGAATTTACTAGCTTCATAGCCACTACAATGATCAAAAAAAGTATAATAAGAGCTGCTATAAATATCAGAAGTTTTTTTAGCTTCAATCCTCTTGCGTCATCATCTCTTTCTAAAAGAATATCTTTTAACTCATCGTTTTCCACTTTTTATCCTTAATTACATATATTTTGACCAACTTGCCCCGCGCTCTTTTTGATAGAGCTTATAAGGTAAAGTTAGTATGTTAAATTCTTTTGGCATATCGATATTTGGAAACATTCTCCACTCTTTAGGTAGCTTCTGTGAAAGCTTTGCGTTGAGCATATTTGCTAGCTGACAAGCCTCATTTAGCGTAGTATGACCTTTATGCACGTAAAGGTGCAGATGTCCTGGCGTCTTACTCTCGTAGGCTGTAAAATTTATAAACCCCTCTTCTCTTAAAAGAAGCTGTGCTTTATGCCAAAATCTATCTGGGGTTCTGCCGTTATAGTCAAAGACTATATTCTCAACTTTATCGTATGCATTTATTAAAGAGTGTGCAATAACAGCCTTGCCCTCTTCATGCTCTTTCATAATATTATAGGTCAGTGGCTCATTTATCTTTTCAAATTTATCAAAGAAAATTTTACCTCTGTATTCTATTTTATTAACGATCGTATCACGCTTGATATAGTAGTGAGTTGTAATAATCTTTATAAGTGCCGTATCAATACTTTGCATCAAAATGTCGCTTTATCATAGATTATAAATTTGTGAGCAAGTTCAACTAGCTCAGCTTTTGTCTTCTCTTGTAAAGATGTGTTGTTTATGTCGCTTAGCACGTCAGCTATTTTGTTTGCTATTAGTTCAAACTCAGCTTCTTTCATGCCACGAGCCGTAAGCGCAGGACTACCAACACGTATACCACTTGTGATAAATGGGCTTCTTGTCTCACCTGGAACCGTATTTTTATTTACTGTTATGCCTGCATTTCCAAGAGCGATATCAGCGTCTTTACCACTAAAATCTCTATTTAAAAAGCTCATTAAAATTAGATGGTTATCAGTGCCACCACTTACTAGATCAAAGCCTCTTTTTATTAGCACTTCGCCTAATTTTTTAGCGTTTGCTTTTACTTGTTTAGCATAAATTTTCCACTCAGGACTAAGGTTGTGCTTAAAGCCAACTGCCTTTGCTGCGATGACATGAACTAGTGGTCCGCCCTGGATACCTGGGAAAATAGAAGCATTTATCTTCTTAGCATACTCTTCGTTATTTGTCATAATGATACCGCCTCTTGGGCCTCTTAATGTTTTATGCGTAGTTGAGCTTACGACATCACAGTATGGGAAAGGACTTTGATGCTCGCCAGCAACAACAAGACCAGCAATGTGAGCAACATCTGCAAAAAGTATCGCACCAACAGCATCGGCTATCTCACGAAATTTTTTAAACTCGATCTCTCTTGTGTATGCGCTTGCGCCACAAACGATCATTTTTGGTTTTACTATCTTTGCGATATCCATGACTCTATCGTAGTTTATGCGGCCATCAAGCTCGACGCCATAGAAAAAGCTCTCATACATCTTGCCAGAGCTGCTAACCTTTGCGCCGTGTGTTAAGTGTCCACCATGGCTTAGATCCATGCCTAAAATTTTATCGCCTGGATTAAGTAAAGCGCCATAAACACCTTGGTTTGCCTGAGAGCCTGAGTTTGGTTGAACGTTTGCAAATTCACATCCAAAAAGCTCTTTACATCTATCGATCGCGATTTGCTCGATCTCATCTACAAATTCGCAGCCACCATAATATCTCTTGCCAGGATAGCCTTCAGCGTATTTGTTTGTTAGGATTGAGCCCATTACTTCCATAACTTCTGGATATGTAAAATTTTCACTAGCGATCATCTCAAGGTGATCACATTGGCGTTTTAGCTCTAAATTTACTAGATCGTAAATGTCCTTATCGTAGCTTTGCAAACTCATTTTTCATTCTCCTTTATCTCATTTTTAAGTGGCCTCATCGCTGGGAAGAGCACAACATCACGTATTGATTTTTTATCCGTTAAAAGCATCACGAGCCTATCTATGCCTATACCCTCACCTGCAACTGGTGGCATGCCGTATCCTAGGGCTTTTACATAGTCCTCGTCCATCTCATGTGCCTCGTCATCGCCTGCGTTTTTAGCATCGATTTGCGCTTTAAAGCGGTTGTATTGATCAATTGGATCATTTAGCTCGTTAAAGCCATTTGCTAGCTCACGACCAGCGATAAATAGCTCAAACCTCTCAGCCACATCAGGATTTGCGTCACTTCTTCTTGAAAGTGGACTGATCGAAATCGGATAATCAATAACAAAAGTTGGGTGTATAAGCTTACTCTCTACGTAGTTATCAAATAACTCAGCCTGTAAGTGACCAAGATCAAGCTTCTCATTTGCTTCAAGGCCATCAGCTCTTAGTTTTGCTAAAATTTTATCTTTGTCGTTTATGATATTATCATCTAGTTCGCCGATTTCAACTAGAGCTTTTTTGTAGCTTATTCGCTTAAATGGCTTGCTAAAATCAATCTCCATGCCATCAAAATTTACAACTTTTTCCATATCTAGCTTGTCTAAAATGACATTAAAAAGATCCTCTGTGATACCCATTAAATCGTGGTAGTTGTGGTATGCCCAGTAAAACTCTATACTTGTAAACTCAGGATTGTGAGTAAGATCCATACCTTCGTTTCTAAAATTTCTATTCATCTCATAAACAGCCTCAAAGCCACCTACTATAAGGCGTTTGAGGTATAGCTCAGGTGCGATCCTTAGATATCTCTCTACTCCAAGGGCATTGTGAAAAGTGATAAATGGCTTGGCGTTTGCACCGCCTGCTATTGGGTGTAGCATCGGAGTTTCAACTTCTAAAAAGCCTTTTTCTTCAAAAAATCTTCTAATCGTACTTATAATCACTGAGCGTCTTTTAAAATCAGCTCTAACTTCAGGATTCATTATCATATCAAGATATCTTTGGCGATATCTTGTCTCAACATCAACTAGACCATGATACTTCTCAGGAAGTGGACTTATCGACTTTGAAGCAAGGCTAAGCTCGCTTACATGCATGGAAAATTCGCCAGTTCTTGTTATAAATGCATAACCTCTGACATAGACGATATCGCCTATCTCTACGTATTTTTTAACGATTTTAAACCACTCTGGATCAAGCGTTTTATTGCTAAAGTAAATTTGTAAATTTCCATCTTCATCTTCGATATTTGCAAAAACCGCTTTTCCAGCATCACGAATTAGTTTTATTCTACCTGCAAGACCTACTAGCTGACCCTCGGCCTTTTTTTCTTCTGTATCATTAATGTAGTTAAATTTTAGTCTAAATTTAGAGATATTCATATCTCTTCTAAGAAAATGCGGATATGGATTAATACCTAAATTTCTTAGCTCGTCTATGCTTTGTAGTCGTTGAATCTCATGTTGGTTGTCAAATATCACCTTACTTTCCCTTTATATTATTTTTTGAGCATTTTTCACAAATTCCATAAAGCTGCATCATATGGCCAGTTAGTTTAAAGCCATGATCTTTTGCGATACTGATTTGTCTTTTTTCTATCATTGGATCTTCAAATTCTATGATAAGGCCGCACTTTCTGCATATCATATGGTCGTGATGTGGCTTTGTGGCAAGCTCAAATTTTTTGCCTTGTGAACCAAAGCTGATTGATGTCACCATTTCTGATTCTTCAAGTAGATTTAGTGTTCTATAAACAGTTGCGATACCAATATTTAGCTCAGGGTGTGTCTCTTTTATAAAAAGATAAAGTCTTTCTGGAGTAAAGTGTTCGCCATTGTTATATAGCGTTTTTAGTAAAATTTCACGCTGTTTCGTGTATTTTAAACCATTGTCGCGAAGCACTCTTTTGAATTTCTCAAGCAACGCATCATATTCTAAATTTTCTATCATTTTATTCCCCTTTTGTGATATTAGAGTCGGTATTTACACTAGCATTTGCATCCATTGAGATAAATGCATCAGTTTTATTTGTATCCATTGGTCTTGCCACTATCTCATCTAACTCACTTTTGATATTTTTTACATCAAGATTTGTTATCCATTTGCCAGTTTCTATCAAAACCGGATAAACTTTACTGTTCGCAAAATAAGGAGCAATTATATTATTTAGCGAAGTGCCAGATACTACAGCAACTACTGCAGAAAATGTTAAGAAAATTTTTCCACTTCCCATAACAAATCCACCAAGTCTATCCAAAAAACCAAGTCCGCTTACTGAAACTATTTTTGATAAAAATTTACCAACTAGTAAGCAAACTAGCCAAAAAACTAGCCAAAGAGAGATAAATGCAACAAACTGTAAAAATGAAGGATTTTCAAATTTATATATATTTTTAGTTATAAACTCACCAGATAGATCTGAAAACCTGCTAGCTATAATTAAGCCGCCGATAAGTCCAATAAGTCCGAAAGCTTCTTTTATAAGTCCATTTAATATGCCTTTTATGCCAAGCATCAAGACAAGAGCAATAATAATAATATCAAACCACGTTACTAAATCCATTATATAGTTCCTATTAAATTTTGAAGTTCTTGCTGGCTAGTTGAATAAGCTAGCGCATTTTCTTTTGTAATCTTACCCTCTTTTAGTACTTTCATCAAAGCCTGGGTTTGCGTACTCATACCAGTTTGTTGTTGATTTAGCTGCATCTGAGAGTAAATTTGATGTATTTTGTTTTCACGTATCAAGTTTGAGATAGCCATATTGTTTATTAAAATTTCATGCACCGCGCATCTTCCACCGCCTATCTTTGGGATCAGGCTTTGTGAAACGACAGCAGTTAGCGAAACACTAAGCATATTTCTTACTTGTAATTGCTCGCTCCCATCGAAACTATCAACGATCCTATTTATAGTTTGAATGGCTGAATTTGTGTGAAGCGTACCAAAGACTAAGTGTCCGGTCTCAGCCGCCGTAATAGCCGTTGAAATCGTTTCCCTATCTCTCATCTCGCCTACAAGTATGATATCTGGATCTTCACGAACCGCAGATTTTAGAGCCCTTGAGTAAGAAGTTGCGTCAGTGCCGATATTTCTATGAGAAAATAGAGCTTTTTTATTGTTATGCACAAACTCGACTGGATCCTCAATTGTAATAATATGCTTTCTATAATTTAAATTTATCTCATTAAGCATGGCTGCGAGAGTTGTTGATTTACCACTTCCTGTCGGTCCAGTAACCAAAATAAGACCTTTTTCACGCTTAATAATGTGTTTAAAAATTTGTGGGGCATTTAACTCATCAAGAGATGGGATATTGATTGGGATTATACGAAAAGCAGCAGCTAAATCACCATTCATGGTATAGTAATAGTTGCCACGAAAGCGACCAATATCTGGAAGCTCGATCGCAAAGTCAAGCTCTTTATTATTCTCAAGTTCACTTTTTTGTTCATCAGTAATCAAAGCAAAACATAAATTCTCTATATCCTTGCCTCTTAGCACGCCAAAATCAATAGGCTTTAAAGCACCATCTACTCTTATTTGCGGCTCAGATCTTGAAACAAGGTGAAGATCGCTTGCCTTATCACTCACAACAGTTTTTAAAAGTGTTTTTATATCGCCAGCAAGATTATTAAGGCTATTATCTTCTGGTATTTTTACACTTAAATTCTTTGCCTGAAGCTGTTCGATTAGATCCATATTTTTACCATTATTCTATTATTTTTGGTACAGCAAAAAAATGCCCTTCACGCGAAGGAGCGTATTTCAAGATCGTATCAATCACATCGCTTGGTCTTGGCTCATCTTCTCTTAAAGGTGTGCCACCTTTTATAGAGCTAACTACAGCTTCATCGCTGCTTAGATCAAGTTCGTTTAAAATATCAACAAAAGATACAATCTCACTTAGTTGTTTTTTTACTTCTTCTCTTTTTTCATCACTGATTTGTAAGGCAGAAAGTTTTTCTAATTTATTTAAAAGAGTATCATCTATTTGCATTATATAAGTAACCTTATTAATTAATTTTGAGCCATTATATCACATTCAAGCTTTAATTTTGGGATAGTTTTAATTTAATTATGTTAAAATCTGCGAATTAAAATTTTTTAAAAATAAAGGAAAAGCGTTGGCTATAAAAGAAGATCTAACACAGATAAAACAAGAGATTGGTGCTCAAGAACAGTTTTTAGAAAGCATGATCAAAGGTGAGCGTTTCTTTAGAAAGTATAAAAAATTTATGATAATTGCCATTATCGTTGCCGTCATTGCAATTATTGGATTTTATTCGAACAAAATAATAAATGATAATAGAATTGAAGATGCAAATTTGGCTTACTCAAAGCTCATTTTAAATCCAAACGATGCAAATGCCTTAAGCATTTTAAAAGAAAAAGAACCAAATTTATATGCACTTTTTTCACTTCAGCAAAAGCTTGATAAAAATGAGACAAATGGCATTAGTGAACTTGCAAATTTAAAAGTAAATCCTATAGTAAAAGATATCATTCTTTCACAAAATGGTAATGCAAACACTCAGATTTTAAGCGAATATAGCACACTTTTAAAAGGTTTTGAGCTTTTAAAACAAAACAAAATCAAAGAAGCAAATGATGAGTTTAATAAAATTTCACTCGACTCTCAACTTCAAACTTTAGTTAAAAATTTAAAACACTATCAGGGAATAAAATAATGAAAAAAATTACTCTTTTCTTGGCTTTTGCCTTGGCTTTAGTTTTAAGCGGATGTGGCACAAAAAGACAATATTTCGAGCCAGCTCAAACCTCTGGCAAAATTTCTTTGTCAAAAGATATGCCATCTTATATCAAATCAGCAAATGCAAATGGCGCCACTCTTGACAACGGCAATATCATCACCAAAAACGGTCTAAATACAAACATCAAGTTGCCTGAAAATTTTAATTTCTTAAATGAAAACAACGGCTTTATCATATCAGCTAGTATAAATGGCGATCTAAATGTGACAGATCCTAACGGACGCAGCGTTTATAGCAATAAATTTCCAACAGCAATTGTTGCTGCTTCTCTTGATCAAAACCTATTAGCAGCTATCAGCGCGGCAAACCACATCTATCTAATAGACATAAATACCGCAACAACAATAATGGAATATAGCTCGTCTAATATAGCAGCAGTTGATTCAAGGATCGTAGCACCATTTTTTATGAGCTCGCTTATCGTTTATCCAGCATTAGATGGCAAAATTTACATAGTACAAAAAGAGACTGGTAGAATTTTACGTGACGTGGTCGTAAGCTCTGAAAATTTCTTTAATAACATCATATTCTTAGGCGTTGAGGGTGATAACCTAATAGCAGCTACAGCAAAAAAACTTATCGTCATCAACCCAAGCCAAACAGTCTATTATGATGGCGAGATCAAAGATGTATTAGTTAATAACGATGAAATTTATATCTTTAAAAAAGATGGTACGATCGTAAGAACAAATCTTATGCTAAAAGAGCAAAATAAAGTAAATTTCAAATTTGCCATCTTCTCAGCAGCCACTATTATCAATAATAAGCTCTACGTAATCGAAAAAACAGGCTACGTTATAAAAACAAATTTAGACCTCAGTGGAGCTGAAATTTATGAATTTAGCGATGAGATAAAAGATAAAAGCTTTATGGGCAATGGTGCCTTTTATTATGATAATGAACTTGTTAATTTAGGGCAATGAACCAAAAAATTTGGGAGCTTTTTGAAGCCAAAAAAATCCTTTTAAAAGATATCAAAGCACTTAATACAAGTGAATTTAGCACAAAAAAGACGCTTGATATCTTTTGGGGAGTGGACAATAAGAGCTTTTACAATCTTGTCTTTTTAAGAACAGCAAAAAGTAGATTACTACGCAAAGAGGCTTTGGAGCTTGAAGAAATTTCTAAAAAAATAGAGATGAAATTCCAAACAAGCCTAAGAAAAAAAACTATATTTTATAGCTCAGAAATTTGTTCTAAAGCCTTAAAAGAACTACAAGATAATAATTGGCGATGTTATGATTTTGTGTAATATAGGCAATACTAACGCTACATTTTTAGAAGATGGCAAAATCTCACGTATGAAAATTTCTGAGTTTAAAAGCTATAAGCCAGAAAAAAAAGTATATTTTATATCCGTGAATGATGAAATTTTAAATATTTTAAAAGATAATAAGATGTTTGTGGATCTAGAACCATTTTTTACTATTGATACGATATATCAGGGTCTAGGAGTAGATAGAATCGCAGCATGTTACTCTATAAATAATGGCGTAATCGTTGATGCTGGAAGCGCCATAACAGTTGACATTATGGCAAATTCTATCCATCTTGGAGGATATATCTTGCCAGGCATTTCAAGTATGCTAAACGCCTACAAAAGTATCTCGCCACGACTTGATATTACTATAAATTCACAAATTGACATAGATGCACTACCACAAAAAACAGCTGATGCTGTAAGTTATGGCATTATTAAACCAATAATAACTCTACTAGATAAACTAGCCGGTGACAAAAAAGTCTATTTTACTGGTGGAGATGGCGACTTTTTGTCCAAATTTTTTAAAAATGCTATTTGTGACAAGATGCTAGTTTTTCGTGCCATGCAAAAGCTAATAACCGAAAAGAAAGATATGATAATATGATAACAGTAGCATTACCAAAGGGAAGAATAGCCGAAGCAACGCTGGAAATTTTTAGAAAAATTTTTGGTTCAAGTTTTTTATTTGAAGACAGAAAACTAATCCTTGAAGAAGGAAATTTTAGATTTTTAATGGTTCGCAACCAAGATATCCCGACTTATGTCACTGAAGGTGCAGTTGATATTGGTGTGGTGGGACTTGATGTACTTGAAGAGCACAAGCCAAACGTTGTGAGACTACTAGATTTAAAAATTGGACAGTGCAAAGTTTGCATCGGCATAAAAAATGACTCTGAGCTAGACCTAAACCAACCAGAGCTAAAAATAGCTACAAAAATGCCAAATATAACAAGGAATTATTTTACAAATCAAGCTGTAGCTGTAAAGATCATCAAACTTTATGGCTCGATCGAACTTGCACCATTAGTTGGCTTAAGCGACGCGATAGTTGATGTGGTCGAGACTGGCTCAACTATGAAACAAAATGGACTAAAGATCGCTGGTGATATCATGCAAAGCTCGGCTTATCTAGTAGCAAATAAAAATAGTTTTATCATTAAAAAAGATGAGATTTTAGAGCTTTATAAAAAAATCAAAGAAGAGATTTAAGGTCCTTCTCTATTATCATAAAGTACAAAATTTCTCTAATTATAAAGTCCGACTATTCGCTTATAAATTCTTTTGGAATAATGCATTGGTAGTCACTGACACACTTTTTATATTAATTTATCTTAATAGATTGGACTTATCCAAAGAGTGTATAAATATTACAAAGATAGTAGTTTCTGACGAGCTAAGAGCTAATCATAAGCTAAAGCCTTATTACGAATATCTAAGCTTTGATTGTATTGATTGCCATCAAAATCAAGGCGATAATCCTAGCAAATTTAAAGAGATCGGTGATAATGGCTGTACTAGTTGCCATACAAATGTGATAGATAGTAACAAAACATTAGCACAAGCTCAAAATATGCATGCCCACTAAAACCTCTTAGCAGTGATAAAGAGCTAAAATATGTAAGCTGTAACTATGGATGTAGGACATAGCGCTAGCTTTATAAATTACCTTGAATACTGGAAGCCAACATATAAAATTTATAAGAAGAAGATGCTGGAGCAAAAAAATCAATACTAAGAAAAAATTCTTCAAAGATGAGTATAAACCTACAAAATAGAAAGAGAAATTTTTAAAATAAAAGGCCGATAAGAATAATACAAAACCTGTTGGTAGTTTTTGACGGGATAAGTCTAAACTTTCTTATTAATCAGGCAAGTAATTTAAGCTTGCCTGATTTTACTTCTTAGGAAAAGTTTTAATATAAATTTACACTACAAAGATCGAGCTAGGCTTAGCTAGTCAAATTTATAAAAATATCAAAAGATAAAATAGTAAATTTTAGTTTTAAGAAACTAAGAAATTTGTATAAGTTCTTTATTTTCAAGCTTGTATGAGTTATTGCATTTAGCTGCTAGATCGTTGTCGTGGGTGATTAGAACAAGAGCAGCGTTGTTTTTATTTATATAGTCAAACAAAACTTGCATCACTTCATTTGCCGTTTGCTTGTCAAGGTTGCCCGTTGGCTCGTCTGCAAAGATGATCTTTGGCTTTTTAGTAAGCACTCTAGCGATACTCACACGCTGTTGCTGACCACCACTTAACTCACCAACTTTTTGGTTTATAACGCTTAAAATTTTAAGTGCCTCAAGCTCTTTTTTCTCTATATTTTCTCCAGATAGAATGCTTGCAAGCTCGATATTTTCATAAGCGCTAAATCCTTTAAAAAGATAGTGCGACTGAAAAATGATGCCAAAATGAAGTCTTCTAATAGCCAAAAGCTCGTTTTGAGAAAGCTCATAGATCGATCTATCTTGATAGATGACCTCACCAAAATTTGGTTTCAAAAGCGTTGAAAGTATATGTAAAAGTGTTGATTTTCCACAACCGCTAACGCCGGTTATCGCAATGCTTTGTTTTTGATTGAGAGTTAAATTTATATTGTTAAAGAGCGTATAATCATACGCAAAGCCTAGATTAGACGCTCTTAAAATTTCCATTAGCCTATTTGAGCAGCAACTTCTGCAGCAAAGTCATCTACTTTCTTTTCTAAGCCTTCGCCAAGTTCAAAACGAACGTATTTTACGATCTCGATCTTGCCACCAAGCTCTTTGCTTTTCTCTTCGATAACTTGTTCTATAGTCTTTTTATCGTCCATTACATAAAACTGGCCTAAAAGTGTAAGGCGTTGGTCAAGCACTGTGTTATCAGCGTAAAATCTCTCGATCTTGCCAGGAATGATCTTATCCCAAATTTTCTCAGGCTTGCCCTCAGCTTTTAGCTCTTCTTCGATCGCTTTTGTAGCTTTTGCAAGCTCAGCCTCGCCTATCTGGCAGCGACTAGCATACTCAGGGATGTGGTGAAGTGGCTTGCCTAGGCGTTTTAGCTCTTCATTGTCTTTTTCAAGCTCAGCGCGAAGTGCGATAAATTCTTTCTCAACGAACTCTTTATCAAGATCTTTATAGCTTATAACGCTTGGCTTCATAGCAGCTGCGTGCATACATAAATTTCTTATAAATTCTGCTGCCTTGTTTGCAACTTCAGCACTTTCGCAAGCTGCACCGATAAGTACGCCAACGCGGCCATTTGAGTGAACGTAGCCATTTACCACACCCTTATCATCAGCGCTAATAGTCTCAAAGCGGCGTACTACAAGATTTTCACCGATAGTTGCGATCTGAGTCTTGAAGTAATCTTCAAATTTAACACCATTTAAAGTGCTCGCATTTAGCTCTTCAACTGTTTTTATGCCGCTTGATTGGATGTGAGCTGTTGCGTCTTTTGCAAGTGCTTGAAACTGTGGATTTCTAGCAACGAAGTCAGTTTCAGAGTTGATCTCGCTAATAGTTGCTTTTTTGCATTTTGAGCAAACTTCAACGCTTACTAAGCCCTCGCTTGCAAGGCGATCAGCCTTTTTAGCAGCTTGACCAAGACCCTTTTCACGAAGGATATCAACAGCTTTTTCCATGTCACCATTTGCTTCGCCAAGTGCCTTTTTGCAGTCCATCATGCCAGCTCCGGTTGATTCGCGGAGCTCTTTTACCATTTGTGCAGTTATTTCCATTATTCTTCGTCCTCGCCAAAGTCTTCTTCGCTTATAGCCTCAGCTACAACTGCGTCTTTCTCACCTTGGCTTACTTCTTCGCCAGCAACTTGCTCGCCACCATCTTGTTCAAGAAGTGATTTACCTTCGTTGATCGCCTCAGCCATCTCTTGGCAGAAAAGCTGAACAGAGCGGATCGCGTCGTCGTTTCCTGGGATCGGATAGTCAACAACGTCAGGATCGCAGTTCGTATCGATCGGTGCTACAACTGGGATCTTTAGACGGTTTGCCTCTTGAACAGCGATCTTTTCTTTAACTGTATCAACAACAAATATCATATCAGGTAGGCTTTTCATATTGCGGATACCGCCAAGAGTTGCGATAAGCTTCTCTTTTTTGCGGCGAAGCATCAAAGCCTCTTTTTTAGTTAGTAAATTTATCGAACCGTCTTCTTCCATAGTTTCGATGACTTCAAGTTTGCGGATAGACTGGCGGATAGTACCAAAGTTTGTCATCATACCACCTAACCAGCGGTGATTTACATAAGGCATTCCACATTTTTCAGCGTACTCTTTGATAGCGTCAATAGCTTGTTTTTTAGTGCCAACAAATAGCACTGACTTGCCCTCAGCAGCTGCGTCACGAACGATGTTGTAAGTGTAGCGGAAGTAGCGGATAGTCTTTTGTAGATCTATAATATAGATGCCTTTTCTCTCGCCAAAGATAAATTTTTTCATCTTTGGATTCCAGCGGCGTGTTTGGTGACCAAAATGTACGCCACACTCTAATAAATCTCTCATAGTTACCATGAGTTTCTCCTTGTTTTAGGCATTTTGCCTTGAATTTAGTTTTATCCTCCACGACCATTAATGCTTTCGCACAACCAAATTTAGGATTGTCGTGTGTGAAATAAAGCTTGGATTATATTGAAACTTGGCTTTATTGAAGCTAAATTTAAAGATTTCTTTAGCTACAAATAAAGCTCAAATTTCTTTAAATTTACTCGAAAAAGCCTTTTTTAACGACCTTTTCATCCTTGACACAAAACTCGCCTTTTGCGATCACGTCGTATAAATTTAGCTCCTCATCAAAGACACAAAGATCAGCATCATTGCCCACTTTTATCTCGCCTTTTTTGGCTTAAATTTAGATATTTCGCCACGTTTTTACTCATCAAAGCCAAAGTATCCTCTATATTTAAAATTTTATTTCTTACCAAAGCTTGCAATACCTCTAAATTTGACGCACATGAGGCACAGCCATATCCCACTAGCTCGCCATTTTCCTTAAATTTAGGCACGCTACCGTTTCCGTCTGAGCTCATCGTTAGGCGCTCTAAATTTAGCCCATTTTCAAGGCCGTAAGCCACCACCTCATGAAGTGGGGCAAATTTACTTCCACCGCTTGTGATATCGATGTTTCCGCCCATTTTTTGAAATTTCAAAGCCTCGTTAAATAGGTCTTTTGTCCTAGCGCAGTGTGTCAGCGAGAAGTAATGAACTGGGAATTCGTAGTATTTTATCACCTTAAAGACGTTGTCAAATTTCTCACTCAGCCCTCCCATGTGCATGTGAAGCACGCCGCCTTTTTTAGAGACCATGCCGCCTATGCGTATCTTGCTTAGGATCTTGATGAGCTCCTCTTTTGAGACGTAGCTGCCGCGGTTATCGGTTAGTGCGATCTTTACGCCGATCGCTTTGTCGATTAGTATGATATCCTTTGCGATGTCGCCGGTAAATGTCACACAAGGGCTTGCGTATGAGCCAGTGTGGATGAAGGTTGAGATGCCCTCAAACTCGAGCGCTTTTGCTTTTGAGTAGAGATTTTCCAAGCTTCTAGTAACCACGTCAGTCCCCAAAACGCCAACAAGAGTCGTCGTGCCATATTTTACGATCTGACTAAGCGTGATCTCAGGCGTTCTTGAGTGATATCCTGCCTAGCCGCCGCCACCCGTGATATGCACGTGCTGATCAATGAGGCCCGGGGCTAAAATTTTGCCTTTTAGGTCGTAAATTTCAAGCCCTTCTACGCTAAAGCTTAGCCCATCACCGATGGCTAAAATTTTACTACCACCTACTAAAACATCGCATTTGCCAAGAAATTTTGGCGTGTATAGATTAGCATTTTTAAGCAAAAGCATATTTTCTCCTTTATTTGCTAAGTTGTACTTTTTCCTCTATCTCCATCAGTTTTATAAAAATTTGCTCGATATTTTCCCTATCCACGGCGCTTAGCTCCATCTTTTTTGAGCTAAGTAGCATCTGTACAAACTCTTCATTCATAAGCTGCTCAAAGCCTAAATTTCTAGCGTTTTGAGCTATTTTTGCCACTAGTGGATTTTTAAAGCTCTCATATCCCATTTTTATCCTTAAATTTGACCGCAAATCCGCAAAATCTACCGCACACGCCGTCTCTTCGGTATGAAAAATATCTCTCGTCGCAGTGCGTACAGACCTCACTAAAGTTTAAATTTTTAACCCCAAGTGCCTTAAATTCATCTCTCAAGGCCGCGTTCATATCAAAATTTCTACCTATTTTATATGCGTTAAATTCCCCAAGATCAAGCTCGCCCACCTCGTAGCAGCTGCCTTTTATATTTGCCCCGATAAAGACACTGATGTCGCCCGCTCTTGAGCCAAATTTCTCGCTCATAAGCGTAACTGCTTTTGTGCAAATTTTTAGCATCACGCCAGCTCTGCCTGCATGAGCCACGCAGATAGCGCCCTGCCTCTCATCTATCATCACAACAGGCGAGCAGTCCGCCACCAAGACGCAGATGCCAACATCACTTAAATTTGTGATCACAGCGTCACACTCTGGTAGCTCGTCTTTTTCATCTTCAAGGATAAAAACCTTGTCCGAGTGGATCTGCTTCATAAATTTAAGCTTTTTCACGCCTAAATTTTGAGCTAAAATTTCTCTATTTTTGATGACGTCTGCTAGGTTGTCACCCACGTGATCGCCTAAATTTAACGAGTTAAATTTACCCTCACTCACGCCGCCAAGCCTGTTTGTAAAGCCAGCAGTGATGCCATTTTTATCAAAAACGATCTCTAAATTTTCACGCATCTTCGCTCGCTTAGTAAAGACTTGAAATTCTCTCGACCTCGTCCCAGCTAAGGCCGCCATTTTGCTTAGTCTCAAGCATCCTAGCCACGTAGCGAGCCAGCAAGTCGCTCTCGATATTTACGCGTCTGCCGACCTTGAAAGTGCCAAAAAGGCTATCTCTAAACGTGATGGGAATGATCGTGAGCCTGATACCTTTTGGCAAAATTTCATTTATCGTAAGGCTCACGCCCTCAACGCCAATCGAGCCCTTGTTTGCCATGAGAGCCATCGCCTCACGTGGCAAGTCTATGTAAAAATCAACGCCGTTTTCATGCTTTTTTATAGCCGAGATCACGCCGATAAAGTCGATGTGTCCTTGCATCAAATGCCCATCCACGCGCTCGCCAAGCTTCATCGCAGGCTCGATATGCACCAAGCCACTTAAATTTTCAACCGCGACATTTGCCCTGCTCTCTGCGCTTAGCTCCACGCTAAAGCCATCATCATATAGTTTGGTTACACTTAAGCATGCGCCATTTACTGCTATGCTGTCGCCTAAATTTGGGCGGAATTTAGCCTTTAGCCGTAAAACATTTTGCGAGTAGCTAATGACATCGGCAAGCTCTCTGATTAAGCCATTAAACATATTTTGCCTTTAAATTTTTTAAGGATTTTACTAAAATTTGCCTAAATTTGGGCATCGATAAGCTTGGTATTTTATAAAAAGAAAAAATAAATTTAAAGCCTTGATGGGCAAAAATGCTAGTAAAATTTAGCTTCAAGCTACTCATTTGAAGTGGCTTGCTTGGTATAAATTTAGATCAAATTTGCAATCTCAATGAGCCAGTTTGCCAGCCCTTTTGGCTTTGAGATCATCAAAATATGTCCGCTATCAAGCTCTTTTGTCTTTGCATTTATCTACTTTGTAAAACGCTGCTGCAAGCGAAGTTAGCGGATTTTGCACGGCAACAGCGTTAATGCCAGCTTCTTACAAGTGGCGGATCAACTCAGCGTAGCAAGAGCCATCGACAAATGTGCCATGAACTAAAACAATATTTTTAATCATCTTTTTTAAATTTGTTTGGTTTTGACCTTTTGCAGGCGATGTTTAAGCAAAAGTAGGCAAAATGGCACTTACTGCAAGCAAAGCAGTCGTAGCAAGAAAGTGCGTACGTGATGAAATTTTAGGTATAAATCCCTTTAAAAGGATTGTCAATGATACAAAAAACAAGCGATCTTAATAAATTTTCATAATTAGCTTGTCTGCAAAACTAGCCACGTCTTGCTAAAGTCGCGCGCCGTCAGGTCGTTCCTCTTTATCCACAGATAAATTCTGCCCTCTCCGTCCCAGTCCATGTCGCTCTCCCAGTCGCTATCTATCTGCAAAAGCAGCCGCCACTGGACAGCGTTTTTCTCAAACTCAGCGATATTTTGGTGGTGATAAGCGCTACCATCGCCGCAGTCAAGGCCATTTGCCACGAGCTCACACTCTAGCTCCATGCCGTCTTGGATGTTGTCAGAGTGACCAAGTAGCTTGTTTTCTTTGACCTGCCAGCTTGGCTCGATGACCTCGTGATAGGCATCCCACTCCTCCTCGCTAAATTTACCAAATGGCACGAGCGAGCTTTGCAAACTTGGCAAATTTAGCTCGTTTTTAAAGCTAAGAAAGCGTGCGCCAAATGTGAAATTCACGCCACCCATATTTTGGCGAGCAAGCTGGTCTTGAGCTGCCTCGGCAAAGATCACGGCAAAGCCCTTTTTATCTGTAGGGTCGTAGCCCCAAATGCGTAAATTTATATCATAAAAAAGATAGAGCATACCACTTTTTGGTAGTAACCCGTCGGTGTCAAATTTGCTAACTTCAGCAAAATTTATCTGTGCCACAAAGCTAAGCGCGCCGTTTTCATTTGACGGCCAAGGCACGCTAGCTGGCAGATCAGGCTGTCCGCCAAATTTAGACGTTCCAATGGCGATATCACCGTCATCTTTAGCCTGCGCGTCTATCTTTATAGCATTTTTAGCCATTGGCTTTAAAAACTCAAAAAGCCCCTCCAGACCGCGCTCTTTGCAGCCTTTATAAATTTCATTTAGATCCATATTTTACCTTTCTAGCAAGCATCGATGTAGATGTGATACTTTTTGCAGTGCAAGCAACGAAACAAATATCCAGCAAAGTCGCCGCCCGCTACGAGCACCTCGCGCGCCATTTTGACGTCATACTCGTCTCTTTTTGCGTAGTCATCAAAAACCTCGTCTGCGATGCCAAGCTCTAAAAGCTCCTTCGTACCCACATCGCCCAAAAAATGCGTAATAATCATCACAGCACACGACCCAGTGCTCGCCCTGCCAGCTCTCATAGCCAGGTGTTCTTCTAAAAAGCTCCTCATCTTTTTTGGCGTCATCAGTGGCGAGTTGGTCGGCGTCTTGCACAAAAGTAGCGTCAAATTTCTTAGCAGCTGCGCCATTTGAGACGCAAGCTGGGCAAAGATAGGTGACGTCTTGCTCGCTGTATATGCCGTTATCATAGTAAATTTCAGTGTTTTCGCCGCAGCACTCACAAGTGACACTCATATCATCTTTAAATGCCCCAGTTTTTAAAGGCTCTGAGTGATAGCAAAATTTTGGCAAGGTGGCAGCCTTTGCCTTTTGGGCTAAAATTTGCTCTTTACTCTTTGGTCTTGGCACCGCCCATTTGTCGCCCTCATCCATAAACTGCGCAAGATAGCCAAGCGTTTTTAGCTGCTTTTTGTCGTTTCTATCGTGTATCTTTAAAAGTAACTCATAAGCGCTCTTTTGCATAGACAAAAGCTGATAAATATCTACTAAAACGTGTTTTGCCTGCGGCTCCTCGCTTGCTTCAAGCTCTTCTTTAAACTGATACAAAGCCTCTACGCTTACTGCATTGCCCTTATTTTTGTAGTAATCTTTTGAAAGTTTTATATATTTTTCTTGAAATTTATCCACAAATGACCTTTGTTTAAATTTGCTAAGAATTTTAGCCTTAAACACTTAAAAGTCGCATAGATGAGTTATTAAAATTTAGAAGATTGCGATAAAAATATAAAATTATTTCATTTTTTAAAATTAAAAAAGCGTATTAAATTTAATGCAAAGGAGAGTCACAAGCAAATTTACTTAAATTTCAACTCACTTGTGACTATAAATTTTACTCCTCGTAAGCTCCGATAGAGAGGATTTTGTCTATTCTTTTTGCGACAAGCTCGTTTATATCAAGCTTCTCAAGCTCGGCTAGCTCTGAGATGAAGTAGTTTGCAAGTGCTTTTGCAGCGCCGTCTTTATCTCTGTGCGCTCCATTTATAGGCTCGTCTATCACAGCATCGACTAACGACAAATGCTTTAGATCATCAGCCGTTATCTTCATAGATTTTGTAGCTTGCTCTTGTTTAGCTGGGTCGTTCCAAAGTATCGCAGCACAACCCTCTGGTGAGATGACTGAAAAGACAGAGTTTTTCATCATAGCAAGTCTATCAGCCACGCCAATAGCTAAAGCACCGCCGCTTCCACCTTCGCCGATAACGACAGCTATTATTGGAGTTTTTAAATTTGCAAATTCAAATAAATTTCTAGCTATGGCCTCGCTTTGACCTCGCTCTTCAGCGCCAACGCCAGGATACGCACCTGGAGTGTCTATCAAAAATAAGATAGGTAGGTTAAATTTTTCAGCCAATTTTGCTACGCGTAAAGCCTTTCGGTAGCCCTCCGGATGAGGCATACCAAAATTTCTTTTTAGTTTATTTTTAGTGCCACGACCTTTTTGCTCGCCTATAACGACAGTCTTTTTGCCTCCGATATAGCCGATGTAGCAGACTATTGCTGGGTCATCGCGAAATGCCCTGTCGCCATGGATCTCATAGCCATCAACTAAAAATGAATTTATATAGTCAATAGCATATGGTCTATCTGGATGACGAGCAAGTTGCAAACGTTGATATTCGTTTAAATTTTTATATACTTTTGATATTTCTTTAGATAGGTTTTTATTTAAAATTTCAACAGCATGTTCATCGCCTCTGATCTTAGCATTTGCTATATCTTCATCAATTTGCTTTATGCTCTTTTCAAAATCTAAATAATTTGACATCTTAATCCAACTTTTTAAATATCACGACGCCGTTTGTTCCGCCAAAGCCAAATGAGTTACTCATAACAGCTTTTATGTCAGCTTTTCTAGCTTTATTTGGAACGTAGTCTAGATCGCACTCTGGATCAGGAGTTTCGTAGTTTATCGTTGGAGGGATAATGCCGTCTCTCATTGCCATTATAGATATAACAGCCTCGATCGCACCAGCACCACCTAGACAGTGTCCGGTTTGACCTTTTGTTGAGCTAACTGGTGGACATTTATCACCAAAAACTGCTTTTAGTGCCGCAGTCTCATTCTTATCATTTACAGGTGTTGAAGTACCGTGCGCATTTACATAATCTATCTTTACACCTTTTGCCATATCAAGTGCTTGTTTCATCGCACTTAATGGGCCTTCAAGTGTTGGCGATGTGATATGGTGTGCATCTCCGCTCTCACCAAATCCAACTACTTCAGCGTAAATTTTAGCACCTCTTGCAACAGCCGACTCATACTCTTCAAGTACAAGCGCACCGGCTCCTTCACCCATTACGAAACCATCGCGATTTGCGTCAAATGGCCTCGATGCCTTACTTGGTTCATCATTTCTAGTTGAGAGAGCTTTCATTGCTGCAAAGCCGCCTATACCTACACCACAAATAGTAGACTCAGCACCGATAACTAGCATATTTGTAGCTTGACCGATCATTATACATTTTACAGCTTGCGATATCGCATGAGTGCTTGCTGCACATGCTGTTACACTAGACAAATTTGGACCTTTAAGTCCGTGGTTTATAGAAACTATGCCACCTAACATATTTACAAGTGCCGATGGAATGAAAAATGGCGAAATTCTCTTTACGCCTTTTTCAAAATATGTAATCGAGTTTTTCTCAATATTTGGCAAACCACCTATGCCAGCTGCCGAGCTAACGCCAAATTTATGAGTATCAAACTCTTTAAAATTTGCATCAGCCATAGCTTCATTAGATGCTTTTATGCCAAGCTGTATGAAACGATCTACTTTTTTCACCTCTTTGCCATCTAAAATGCTATTTGGATCAAAATCAGTTATCTCGGCAGCAATTTTAACAGGGAAGTCACTTACATCAAAACTCGTGATCTCTTTCACGCCTGTTTTACCCTCGCAAATAGCCTTAAAAGAACTCTCTTTGTCAAGACCAAGTGCGTTTATCATGCCTATACCAGTTACAACGACTCGTTTCAATACATCTCCTTAAATCAAACTATGCAAATTTAAATTATTTGCCTAGTTTTTCTATATAATTTACAACGTCTTGAATGCTTACTAATTTCTCTGCTTCGCTATCAGGAATTTCTACTTCAAATTTTTCTTCTAAAGCCATAACTAGCTCTACAACGTCAAGTGAATCTGCACCTAGGTCTTCAATGATTTTAGACTCTAGTTTTACTGCTTGTGGATCTACACTTAGTTGCTCTACAACTACGTCTCTTACGTCTTCAAATACTGCCATTTTAAGGTCTCCTTATAAAAAATGTCTGTTATCTTATAATATTTACGCTTTTATTTATTTTAAATTTCAGAACTTATCTGAAATTTACCTACATATAAAGTCCGCCGTTTATTTTTAGCGTCTCTCCAGTTACGTAGCTTGCGTAATCACTTAGTAAAAACGCTACTGCCTCAGCCACCTCGCTAGCGCTACCGAAACGTTTTAACGGGATATTATCACTATAAGTTTTTTTCACCTCATCACTTAGGCCATGCGTCATATCAGTCTCGATAAAGCCCGGAGTTACGCTGTTAAAGCGTATATTTCTGCTTGCACCCTCTTTTGCAAAGCTCTTGCTCATCGCGATTAGTCCGCCTTTGCTAGCTGAATAGTTTACCTGTCCTGCATTTCCCATCTCACCAACGATAGATGCGACGTTTACAACCGCTCCAAAGCGCTTTTTACTCATCGCTTTTAAAGCCTCTCTACATCCTATGAAAGCTGAAGTCAAATTTGCATTTATCACATCTGTAAATTCGCTGGTTTTCATGCGAAGCGCTAGTTTGTCATTTGTGATACCAGCGTTATTTACAAGGTAACTTAGCTCGCCGTCGCTATCGACTATCAAATTTATACCTTTTATAAATTCATCTTCGTCTGTTGCGTCAAATTTTATCACTGCAGCCTTGCCGCCATTTTGCTCGATCTCAGCCTGCAAAGCGTCTGCTATCTCAGGCTTTGAGCGGTAGTTTATCCACACTTTTAAGCCCATATTTGCAAGCGTCTTTGCGATCTGTGCACCGATACCTCTGCTTGCACCTGTTATTAGCACGTTTTTTCCGCTAAATTTCATAAATTCTCCTTATTTTTTTCTAATTTTTCAATGATTGTAGCTTATATAAGCTTAACGTCTAAATTTTATCGCTTCTTTCCCACTTTATCTTTTTGCCAAAACCTAGAGTGTTGCTAGTAAATTTAAGCTTTTCAAGATTTATGCACCAAATTTTTGGATCCATCGCTTTTGCATAAAAAAATCTTTTAAAGTAAATTTCTCGCTCACTTGCGCTAGCCTCGCTCATCACTCCTTGAAACTGTACGCCCTCTATCTTGCCAACGATCTTTGTATCAAGAGCGACCGTACCAGCAACAAGCTTTGAGTTTTTTAAAAATTTAACATGTGAGCTATCATCAGAGCTAGCTAACAAAAGGCTAAAATTTAGCTCATCAAAGGTATAAAATGCACTAAAAGCGTAAGGCTGCCCATCATCATCGATGGCGCAAACACTTGCAAGATGCATCTTTTTTAAAAATTTTACTATCCTCTCATCCATCTAAATTACCCTAAAAATGTCAAGAATGGCTTGAAATTTAAAGATGACTACGGCGATTATCAGCACCCAAAGCGTAAAAATAATAAGCTCTATTAGAGTAAATTTATCTTTTGCAACTTTTTTAAAAACAAACATCGTTAAAAATGCTCCTAAAAAGCCACCAATTAGCGAAAAATAGTGGATCGCATTTACCTTTACAAAGCTTGGCAAAAGTCCTTTAAAAAATAATGAAAACATCAAAATGGCAAGCAAATTTGCAAGTATCAAGTAGTAGCCAACGACTGGCAAAACTGGGCAAACTCTAGCAAAAACGAAGCTTAAAACAGTGATAAGCATCAGCAAAAAGATCCTAGTCCCAAAACAACACATCGCCCGTCCTTTTTTGACGCATTTTACAAAATTTTGCTTTATGAAATTAAAATTTTGCCGATTTAGCCTCAAAAGGATTTAAAAATGCAAACAAATTTCTACTCTCAAGGAAGCTACAACAACATGAGCTTTTCGATGAAGACTAGCTCGGGCGATGAGATAAGCTTTTCGATGTATGACAACAAAAGTTTGGAGTTTTCAAGCCAGAAAGATGGTACTTCAAGCCAAAGAAGTCTTACTCTCACGCACGAATATGGCTATGAGTTTTTATATAAAGGAAACGGCATAGACGAGCAAGATATGAAAGAGATCGAAGAGGCGATGAAGCAAATTCGCCCACAAGTTGATGAATTTATGAAAAACGTCAAAGAGGGCGACAAGATCGCGGGTAGCAGCCAAAGCATAAGTGATCTTTCAAACAAGATCAAGCAGATGTTGCCTGACGCAAAAGATCTAAATCACAAAAATTTCATAAATGACAATATGCTAAAGATGTTTGACGAGCTTCTGGCTAAAAATGATGCTAATAAAAATCTACTAAGTGCCACAAAAAGGCTATTTGATACCTTACTTGACGAGAGCAACAAAGTATCTTACTATGCGTAAATTTAGGGCCTTTTGGCTCTAAATTTTTATAAGTGCTTCTTTCTCAAAAAAGAGGTGCGACAAGACTATCACGAAATAAAGCTGAAAAAATAGTCCCACAAGTGGCACAAGCGAGATGAGATAAAACAAAAGCGTAAAAGCTATAAATTTTATCCCGCCACCTTCAAGCAGTGCTAGCTCAAATTTATCACTATCAAGAGTGTTTGAGCCAACGTCTATCAGTAAAAGTTTGTAATAGATATAAAAAAATGGCACGTTGATGATGAAAAAATTTAAGACTGGTACAAATAAAAGAGGTAGGCAAACGAGCAATATCACAAGAAATTTCATGATCTCAATCATCATCACCTTTAGCACTCTAGCCGTGCTAGCCTCGCTTTTAAACACGTGGTTGTAGTGCCTTTTGTTTATCTCTTTAGTAACAACTGGAGTTAAAAAGCTAGCTACGACTAGAGCGATCACGATGCTAATGATGATCGTTAAAAAGGTGCTCAAAATATAAAAAAGTATGCTAACTATCCATTTTGTGGCGCTAAAGCTTAAAATTTTAATAGCGATAAAAGAGAGCGCCGAGTTTGGCTCTAAAAAGGCAAAATTTTCGTTTTTAGCGCTATCACTTAAAAGGTCAAATATCTCACCGCCGCCCCAGATGCTAAGCCAAGCTAGGCAGACGATGCTAAGGAGAAGCGGCAAGATGGATAGCGCTATAAATTTGGCTGTAAAAAAGTCTTTAAAACCAAGGCGAAGAAGGTTTATCATTTCACCTTTTTATATTCAAGCTCAAGTGCGGCGTAAATTTCACCTATCTTACTAACGCCATTTGACAAAATTTCACTCATCACTTCATTATCTTCGCGTCCGTTCCAATTTTTCTTATAGCTGCCTTCTTTGTAGCCATTATTTTGACGGAAGCGATTTAGCACATTTTTAGCGATGTAGCACTCATAAAGTGAGTATAAATTTACGCCACATTTTAAAGACATAGAGAAGTAAATTTTTAAAATATCAAATATATCGTAGTCAAACCCGCTGCACTCATGTATGAGCATTTCAACGTCATTCATTATCTCATAAATGCTCTCGTCTTCGATCTTTAGTGGCTCTTTACAAAACTCACTAAAACCGCTTGATTGACAAATATCATCAGCTAAAGTTTCTATGTCTCCAAGCTGTTTTGATTTATAAATTTGCAAAGCCAGACTCATTATAAAGTGCCAGATATCAACAACTTCTATGCGTAAATTTTGCTCATCAGTCTTAGCATCGATGCTCTTCCAGTGCTTCCAAGCAAAGCTATCTATAAGCTCAGCGCACTCCATATAAATGCAACGCCTCCAGCTGATTAGTTTATTTTTATTAGTATAACCATTTTCCCAGCCAAGCCCATTTGTCTCGTCATTTAGGCTCTGCTGCATCTTTAACATCTCTAAAATAATCGTTCTTTCATTCATTTTAGGCCTTTTAAAATTTTAAAGGATTATAACAAAAAATTATTAAATGCCACGAGGCAAGCTTGACTTAAATCATTTTATGTATAAAATTTAGGAGCTAAAATAAGCAAAAATTTCAAAGGAGAAAAAATGAGAGAAAAAGATCTAGTGGTTTGCAATGTTTGCGGGCTAAAAAGCAGTGATGATACAAATGCAGTTTTTATCCACGCTCATAAAAATGGCGAAGAAGTTGATATCTGCACCAGTTGTGTTCCAAGCGTAATCCATGGCTCAGGTATGGTCGTAAAATCAAACGAAGAGATAAAGGCTGAAATTTAAACTTTAGCTATCATTTGAGGATCTTGTCTTACAAGGTCTTCAAATTCTTCTGCACTCATAGGACGAGATAGGAAAAGTCCTTGCACTTCATTACAATCAAGCTCTTTTAAGAAATGAATATCTTCTTCTTTTTCTACGCCTTTTGCGCCAACTTTTATCTTCATTGCCTTTGCTAAATCAATAATTGCAGATACGATTTGTGCATCTATTTTGCTATTTGATGCTTGAGCAACAAATTCACTTGCTATTTTTATACGCTTAACACCGTACTTTCTAATATAAATAAATGAAGTATATCCAGAGCCAAAATTATCTATACAAACATCTATATTATTTTCTTTAAGAATAGAAAAAATTTTATCGAGCGTCTTAGTATTATTTGTCCATATTTCTTCGCCAAATTCTATTTCAAAAAGCTCCGGGCTTATATGATACGAGCGTAAGCTAGAAATAAAATCTAAAACAAATTTTTCTGATTTACTTTGAATCTGTGCAACATTTATACTTATTTTTGGTATCAAGAGTTTTTCTTTTTGCCATCTATCTACATACTCTATGGTCTTTGAAACTAAAAGCGAGCAAATATCGTTTAAAATATCGCTATTTACATTTACCTCTTTCATAAATTTGCTTGCTTCCATCAAGCCAAATTTTTCTGATTTCCAATATAAAAAAATCTCCGCGTAGATCATTTTTTCGATTTTTAGATCAAATATTGGTTGAAAATACACATGAAGGTCTTCTTGCAAATTAGCTTTTTTAAGCGCGATCTCGATACTTGAGCTTAAGTGCATTTCATTGCTAATTTTATCGCTATAAACCATAGGATTTAAAGCTGGATTTTTCTTGGCGTAATACATTGCCATATCTGCATTTTTTATAATATTTCTTGGATTTGCCGTGCTATTTTTTGTTGCTACGTCTATGCCTATTATGCACTTAAGCCCAAAGTGATATCTATCTATTTGAATTGGTTTTTCAATAGCATCTTTTAAGGCAATACCAAGATTTACGCGTTTTGTATGACTATTTACCTCCATTTTTGCTAATACGATAAATTCGTCCGCACTAATCCTTGCTATGGCCTCTTGTCTATTGCAAACTTCAAGTATCCTTTTTGCAACTAATTTTAAAATTCTATCGCCTATTTCGTGCCCGTAAGATGTATTTATGCTTTTAAAACGGCTTAAATTTATATAATAAACCGCGATTTCCTCATCTTCAGAGATGCTTTTGCACATTCTTTCAAGCTCATTTACTATAAAATTTCTATTGCCAAGATCTGTTAGATAGTCTTTCTCAGACATATCTTGAAGTCTTAAATTTGCGAGCATAAGTTCATTGGTTCGCTCATGCATCGACTTTTCCATCTCTCTATGAAGATTTCTCTCATAATCTAATATTTTTCTACTTGCGATAGAGCTTTTAACGTAGTAATTAACAATAGCGTTTACAACCAAGATAAATAGTGAGATAAGTGCGCTAAAAGATGTTAGATCTTCTTGTAATAGCAAAGGTAAAACTATTATTATTGGTAGCCATTTTGATCCTATTGAGATATCTTTATCGGTATTTGTAACATATTCGTTTTGGGCTTTTAAATGAAAAGCTCCTATCATCAAGAAAAAGAATGGAACGATATATAAAAAATCTATTTTATGGCCAAAATTTACATTTGAGATCTGACTATAGAAAATAAATAAATTTAGCATCGTAAATAAAATGCTAGCTGATATAAGGTAAAAGCCACTAATTTTTATATGAAGCAAGCTGCTTGTAAAAATCTCACTTAAAGTGATAAAAAGTATAAGAAAATTTATGGCTACAATAGAGAGAAAAACGATATTTGATCTATTATTTATCATCGATAAGATATCTACTTCATCAAAAATACCATATATTAAAATTACTATTAAAAAAAAGACACTTATGCTATCCATAATGATGGCTAATTTCTCTTGACTGGCTGCAAATTTTGAATACAAAAATATACTAACGCCAGCTAAAATAGATATCATCGGCAACATAAAAAACACATCAAGATATGCATAAGAACTATGAGCCCGCAATAGTATATCTTGATTTAACACCATTAATGCATCGCAAATAGACCATAAAAAAACACCAAAACATATTGCAAGCCAATGCGTTATTTTGGTTTTTACTTTATCCATTGAAGTATAAATGCCAAAAGTTATCATAAAGAAACTAAGCAAAATAGATATTTTTCCAATTAGATTATAGTCTAGTAAAGATGCTAATAGTGCAAATACGAATAGCGCTACAACTGCAACTAAGATCCATTTTCGCATGCCAGTTATAGATGATTTTGATATTAAAAAAATAGTGTCCCTCTCCTAAGAAATAGTCCAAATTATACAAAAATTGACTTTGCTTTTGGTTATAATTTCCCAAAAAATTTTAAAATTCACAAAGGTATCTTATGAAGTGCAATATCGTCATAAATGGACAAAATTTAATAGATTATAAATCTTTTATCTTATTTTTCTCAAAGGCGGCAAGAAAGCAGTATTTTATAAACACTTTTATGATATTTACTGAAGCCATCATAGCTGGTTTTGTTGCTGATATGCTATTAAAAAGTAAAATTTTTACTGTTATCGGAGCTGTTTTTGCTATATTTTGGATCATTTTTTATCCTATTTTTTTAAAAAGAAGTCGCATAGCTGCATTAAAAAGAATTGAAATTTCATATGTTCAAAAGCAAATGAATTTTGAAGTAAATGAGAAATTTCTGGCTTACTATGAAAACAAACCCAAAGAAAATGAAAAATTTGACCTAAATAAAGTTAGTGAAATTTATGAACTCAAAAATATTTTTATCATTTTTTTAGAAGAAAAAATTCATCTAATAATCCCAAAAGATGAAACTAGTTCAAAAATGATAAATGAGCTGGCTAAACTTTGCCATAAAGATATTTTGAAATTTGAAAATTTTAGCGCAAATAGTGTGCTTAAATAGCGCTTATTATAAGCTTTTCAAAATCCTCTGCACTCATTGGCTTGCCCCAAAGATACCCTTGCACCTCATCGCATCCAAGCTCTCTTAAAATTTCAAGCTGGGTTTCATCTTCGACGCCTTCAGCAATAGTCTTTAGCTCCACATTTTTAGCCAAAGCTATAACGCTTTTTACCACGTCTTTATCTATATCATTTTTAGCAATATTATCTATCAGCTCTTTAGCGATCTTTAGGCGACTCATAGGATATTTTTTGATGTAACTCATCGATGAAAAGCCTGTGCCAAAATCATCTATTGAGATACAAATTCCTCTATTTGAAAGCTCAGATAACGCACTTTGCATCATCTCTTCGGCATTTACAAGGCTAGCCTCAGTGATCTCAACATCTACACAAGATGGATCGATGCCGTATCTATCTATATAGCTTAAAAATTTAGATGCAAAATTTATATTATCAATCTGTTTTGGTGAGATATTTATGCCTATTTTTAGGTTTGTATTATATTTCTCATTCCAAAAGGCCATTTGTTTTATAGCATTTTTTGCCACCCATTTTCCTATCGCATTGATAATAGAACTTTGTTCAGCTATTGGGATAAATTTTGATTGATCTACCGAACCTTTTATAGGAGAGTTCCACCTAACAAGAGCCTCTGCTCCTACTATTTTTTTACCTTCTATTAGATACTGGGGCTGAAATTTTAGCTCAAATTCTTCATCAAAGCTTATGCTATTTAGCAATATTTCTATGTAGTTTCTATCCTGAATAATGCTTTTTATATCACTATAAAAAACATACTTTTCAGATGCATCTTTCTTTGCTGCTTCTAGTGCTGCTTCTGATTGCATGATAAAATCATCAGCCAAAATTTCACTAGTTTGTGTCGAGCTAATCCCTATTTTCGCATCAAGTACAATTTTATAATCATCTATAACTATTGGCTCTGAAATAGATTTTAGTAGATAATGCAAAAATTCTCTGCAATGTACATTTTCATTTTGCTTGACAACAACGATGAAGTCATCTCCACCAGACCTTGCAAATAAGGAATCGTTTGGTGGCAATATTGACTCAATATTTGAAGCGAACTTTGCTATTACATCATCGCCGATATAATGCCCATACGAGTCATTTATCGCTTTAAAATGGTTTATGTCAATACTATAAATATCTATCTTTTCGCCAAGTGCCTTTGACTTTATCATCTCTTCAAGCCTTGCAATAAAATACTGGCGATTTAGAGCATTTGTCAAATAATCATATTTACTGATCCTTTGTAGGTGCCTATTTGTCTCTTCAAGCTCTTTTACTTTACTTTCTATCTGATTATTTAATACTTTTTTGATATGTATTTCACGTTTAATTAAAATATCCATCTTTCTAACGTTAGAAAATGTATAAGATAATGCCCCGTATGCAAGCAAAGTAACTAAAATAGAAAATAACCATGTCAAATTTATCTTCCAAGAGTACAAGATCATAATCGTCAAAAATGCAGCGAAAACAAATAGCTTTTGTATTAAAATTTTATCAAAATCATTTCTGAGCGCCCTAAATTTTAGATTTGCCTCACCCTCTCTTAAATGAAGCGTAGCAACAAACAACATAAAAAATGAACTCTTAAATACAATGTCGTATCCAAAAAAGGATATTTCATCTATCCAAAAATCCATTGTAGTGGTAAAAATATCATAAGTGCTTATTGCAATAAGCGCTATCAAGCATAAAAGTATAGATAGTCTTCTTTTTGAAAATTTAAGTGAAAAAAATGCAATAAATGAACTACAAAACATAAATAAATCTATGGCGATGTAACTTAGATTAAAAAAATCTTTTTGGCTTAAAACTTGAGTTAAATTTCTATTAAAAATCATAAACCACATAAAACTAAAATATATTGCAGAAATAGAAACTGAGTCCACAAACACTTGCATTAAAAATAAATTTTTCAAATTTTTGATCAAAATGTAAAAAGCAGAAAATGCAAACATAAAATATGAGACTACGTATGAAATTTGTATAAAATTGACTTTAGAAAGAAATTGTTTAAGAAAATCAACCTTATCATATAGCATCCACATAGTGTCTGATGCTACCCAACAAGTAAGGCCTATTAATATATATATCCAATATGTTTTTAAATTTCTTGTCTCTTTTAGCTTTAAAAAGATAAATAATGTGATCATAAAATCAAATAGAGTAGTAATTATGTCTTCATAAAAACCACTAGCAATAAAATAACTAACAACATATACACAAAAAAGTATCAACATAAATACAAAAGATACTTGATTTTCGTTGCTTATTTTACTTATCATGTTCCGTCTTTATATATCTTTCTCTACCTTTTTGGCTAAACTTTGCCATCTTTGCCACTCGCCACTATCATCGACGTCGTTGCCGATAGCTTCGTATCTAGCGTAAAAATGCTCAACAAATTTCTTGCACTCTTCATCTTTTGGTAGATAGCTTAGTTCATCTTTTTGGCAAAATTTCTCCAAAAACGTGCTCGCATCAACTTTTTTAGCGTATGTTTGCGCTAGATCGTAGTAGTTTTCTAAGCAAATTTCTTTAAATTTAGCGTAAGCTTGCTCGCTCATATCCACGCTTAGCTTGCCGTCAAATTTAAGCACGCCAGCCCTAAAAAGCAAGCTAAGATGTATGAGTCCCTCGCAGTAATAAGCCCTCACCTCATCGACCTTTCGCCACGCGATAAGCCCAACAGCACGAGCTATTAGCTCATGAAAGACGGCCATTTTATACTCCGCCTCTTCGTGCAAGAAAAAATTTACTAGCCCGCCAGTCGTCGCCTTATACTCTTCTATAAATTTAAAAACACCGCTTTTATTCATACTCATCTCAGTATCAAGTCCGATAAAGAGAATGTGCCCAAACTCATGGCCGATCGTTGAAATTTCATATACTTTTTTCCAAATTTTTGGCTTTAAAAATAAAATTTCCCTACCAAAATCCAAAAATTCCCTACTAAAAATTTCAGCCCCAAGCTTCATAAAAGGCTTTGCTTTTGCCCCCTCATAGACGTGATTTACAAAGGCAAAAATTTTCTTACCACATTTTGCACTCACACTTTCATCGTTTGGCACGACTTGAGCGCTAAAAAGTCCGTTTAGCTCCGCTGCGTAATAGATCATCGGCACGCTTATATAAAGCTGCGTTCTAGCAATATTTTCACTAACTGCCTTATTTGTCTCGGCGTTATCAAATTTGACCTTTTCGCAAACGCTCTTATAAGTTTTTGCCACTTTTTCTTTAAATTTAAGCTCATCTATGCCCTCGCTATCAACCAGCCTAATATCCCACTCAAGCGCGACTGCGTGCGTGTAGGCATCCTCGTAGTACTCTAGCGGATGGCCTGGCTGAAGTGCGCCTTTTACATCCATCCACGCTATCTCGGCTTCTTGCCAAGCATTTATCACCTTTGCATTATCCTCTTCACAAAAGGCGTTTTGTAGCTTTTCGAGGTATTTTACGTAAGATTTTTGCTCATCGTTTTTGGCTAAATTTGTTAAAATTTCAAGATTTTTAGTAAAAACGCTTTTAAGCTCTCTCACCTCATCTTTAAAAGCAAGTGCGTAAGGCAAAAAGCTAAATTTATCACCTTCTTTTACTACCGCGCCATACGTTCTATCAGCCCTAGCGCCACTAGCGTCGCACTGAAATAAGCCGTTTTTAGTGATAAACTCATTTGCCTGGCTTAGATCTTTAAATTTAGCCTCAAACTCTTTGTTTGTAGTGTCGATAATACGATCCTGCCATGAAATTTGCCACGCATTTAGACTAAGTCCAAGCTCGTGCATAGCCTGCACAAAGGCTTGATTAAACTGATCTAAAATTTTCTCTTCTTTGGCCTTTTCTAAAAGCTTGGCGTGCAGATTTTCATATAAATTTCTAACGTAACCATACATTAAATTTAGCACTCGTTTTTGCTCGTCTTCGCCTAGATTTAGTTTTTTTAGCTCATTTTGAAGCGGATCTACTTTAAGATCTACTATCCTTCTTGCAAGAGCTAGTTTTTGGCTTGGTGTGCCAGCAAGAGCACCAATTTTAACAGCCTCGTTTATGATATCATCGTCTAAATTTTTATAAATAGCATTTAACTTATTTTTTTGCTCTTTTGTGAGTTCATTTAATCTTTTAAAATCGTTCATTTTTTCATCCCCTGAAGTTGCAAGATTTTAGCATAAAGCCTTAAAATTTGCTACAATCAACCAAAAATTTTAACATCTAAAAGGCAAAAAATGGATATTTTAAAGGATTTTGGTGAGCCACGCATAAAACAAGTTATGTTGCCAAAGGACACAAACTCAGCTGGAAATATTTTTGGTGGCTGGATAATGAGTCAGATCGACCTTGCAGGTGCACAAGCTGCAAGAGAAATTTCTCCTGAACGCGTTGTGACGATTTCTATGAAAGAGATCATTTTCAAGCAACCTGTCTTTGTTGGCGATGTGCTAAGCTGCTACGCAAAGATCATCGCAGTTGGCAAAACATCGATAACAACACAGATAGAAGTAACTGCGCTGAGGCTAAATGACGGTGGTTTTAGAGAGACTATACATGTCACAAGCGCCATCGCGACCTACGTCAGTGTAACAAAAGATGGACATAAAAAACTTATAGATGAAAATCTAAAAAAACTTCATGGTTTTTAAAAATTTGGTTGCATTTTATGCAATCTTCTTTTAAAAATTAATACTATTTTTAAAAATTATTGAAATTTAAAAATTAAAAAGCAAAAATTTCAACTTGATTAAATACTTTCTAAGATAAAATCCAAAACTACTTTTGGGAGAATCATGAAAAAGTCACGTTTAGGTCTTTTGCAAACACAAATTTTAGATATCCTAACTCAAGCCGAGCTTGATAAATTTGAGTACAAAAACCTTCCAAAAACAAGCATTATCTACGCAGAAGAGATCAAAATCATCATTTTAAAAAGTGGCTGTGCAAAGCTTTCGTTTTTTGAAGATGGGGAAGAATTTATCCTTTACCGTTTGGAAGCAAACAACATTGCTGTTCTTGATGATAATTGTGCTTTTGAAATTTTAGAAGACGCAAAAATTTACTCCATAAACTTAAGCAAAATAGGTGAAATTTTATCAAATGTAAATGTTGTAGATGAAATTTTAAAAGCGGCGTTAAACGCCATCATCGTGCAACGTCAGATCATAAAATCCATACTTTTTGAAGATGCAAAAGGCAGGATTGCAAATTTTTTGATCGAGCTTGCAAAGGAGCAGGATCTAAAACAAAATGGATATCACTACATATTTTTGCCATTTTCTCTAAAGGTACTCTCAAGCTTTGTGGGGCTCAAACGCCAAAGCGCTTCAACTGCATTTAATGAGCTTATAAAAGACGACATCATAAGAAAGATCACACCACACGAGTTTTTAATAATTGATTATGAAAAACTTGAAAGTTACACAAACTAAAAATCAAAAATTTTTATAATGACTAGTAAAGAGTAGCCTTAGAGGATTAGTCTTTGCCAAAAAAGCAAAGACTAAAAATTTTTAAGCTTTTTTCTTCATATCAAATTTATTAGCCATAAAGCCAACTAAACCAACAAAGAAAAGTCCGCCACAGATATTACCAAGTGTAACTGGAACTAAGTTTTTACCGATGAAATTTCCCCAGTTTAAAACTTCTAGTTTTTCAGCCGTAATGCCATGTCCTAGAGCCGTAGCCGCAGCAGCGATATCTCCGCCGTTTGCCGCTATATAGTGAGCTTTTGAGATGATGGCTTCAGTGATTATGAACATATTTGCCACGCAGTGCTCCATAGAGCAAGCCACAAATGCGCCGATCATCCACATAATGGCAAAGAATTTACCAGATAGATTGCTCTCGCTTGTCGCAGTCCAAATAGACATACAAACAAAGACATTACAAAAAATTCCGCGGATAAATAGCTCATGAAATGGTGCTGTGATCTTGCCAATACCAGCTGGTATAAAGTGCTGCAAGATGTAGCCATCATACTTTAGTGGCAAGCCTGAGTAGTAGTACATATACGCAATCAATGCGCCACCAACGAAGTTAAATATCCAAACGATAGCCCAGTATCCGATAGTCTTACCTAGTTTTAGCTTTCCTTCATATGCGCTAACACCACTTAAAACAGAGCTTGTAAAAAGATGTCCGCCATAAAAGACAACCATCATAAGACCACAGCTAAATGTGATACCGCCAATAAAATTTGAAAGTCCAATAGACTGATTTTCAGCCATACCAACTGTTGAGTGAGCCCAGAAAATATCACCCATAGCAATAGCAGCTCCAGCCATGATAGCAAGGAAGATAATACTAGTAAGCGGCATATGAGCCTTATGCTCCATAGAGCTTGAGACCGCTTGAGCGGTTTCTGCTGGATTTAACATCACATTCTCCTTTTTATTTTTAATCTCGCACATGAGCCAAGCTCATCTTTGCGACCAAAGTTTAACACTTTGCAAAATCACTAAAGTAAAATCAATGCTTGCGATTAAAAGCAAATTTTTGTCTTTAGTAACCAAAAAGACTAAATTTAGCCATTTGCTAAATTTAACCGACTAAATTTTTATCAATCTCTACAATTCTTAAAAAAGCTTTTCTGGCACTTTTTTTAGCCTGCTCACTTAGTCCTTCCTCGAAATTTAAGACATTTTCGAGCAAGACGCTAATGCCAAGAAAAAGCGTCTTTGGGCAAATTTTACGCAAATAGCTTAAAAGTACTGGAGTTGGTAGATTGTGAGTTGAGTAGATGTAGTCTCTATCGTCACTTAGGTCAAAAAACTCTATCTTATCCTCATCAAAGCCACTCATCGCATCAACCACTATCAAGATATCAGGTGCAAACTCTCTAATGGCCGAGAATTCATTCTCAGGCACATCTTGCCCAAAAAAGACCTTCCACTCTTTTAGCTCGTGCTCCACGATGCGGCCTACTTCATTACCCACATCATCATCGCCACGCATAGGATTACCGATGCAAAGGATGGCCTTTTTCATCAAAAATCCTTCCTAAGCACGACATATCCCTCTTTTAAATTTGCCAAAATTTCTTTAAGCTTACACTCACAAAGCTGCGGCAAGAGTTTAGCAATATGCTCGGCAAAAATTTCAACTTCAAAATATTTGCTTAAATTTCCGATTTTAAATTTCACGTATTCGCCTGAGTTTTTGATCATCTCGTCAAATTCCTCATCGCTTAGCTCTAAAATTTTCTCGCTAAAATCAATCGTGCCAACGCCATGTCCTACGCAAGTGGAGAAAATTTTTATCTCCTTTAGCTCGCGTGGAAGCTTATCGTTGTCGTCCATATGCCTTTTTGTAAGCTTATAAACTTGTATCATCTTTTACTCCAAACCTCACTATCAACGTCTATCGCAAAGCTTTTATCAGCTTTTGCATATTTTAGATAGACATCGTTGTGCAAAAGCCCCATGCACTCAGCATATCTAGGATCTTCCTCTTTTTTGATAGCTGTAAGCACAGCCTCTCTTGAGATGCTTGGATCATGGACATCTTTTGAACATTTGATAGCATTCATATATTTTTCAAAAAGGATTCTACCAAAGATATAGCTCATTAGTCTTCTACTTTCAGCTTGCAAGTCACGCTCGAATAAAATATCGCCTATGACTGACTTCTCAACTGAAGGTGGCAATGTATTATCTTCCTCATAGCTTTTTTTATGGAGTTTTTGATCGATGATACCAAGAGCCATGCCAAGGCCGTAAATAATACTTGCTGGGTGTGGAGGACAGCCTGGGATATAGACATCGACTGGAATTATCTTATCGATGCCACCCCAAACGCTATAAGCGTCGTGGAAAATTCCGCCACTGCTTCCGCATGCACCAAGAGCAACTACGATCTTAGGATCTGGAGTCGCCTCATAAGCACGAAGAAGTGGATAATACATCTGTCTTGTTACAGGACCGGTGCAAAGCAAAATATCAGCGTGTCTTGGGTTTGCAACAAGTTTAAAACCAAAACGCTCAGGATCCCACATCGGTGTAATAGCTGCAAAAATTTCTATCTCACAGCCGTTACAGCTTCCACAGTCGATCCTATAAACGCTAAAGCTTCTTTTGATATTTTTTAGATGCTCTAGCTTTGCAGTTAGATCATTTGCTGTTTTTATGTCCTCTGGGACTTGATATAGACTCATTTTATAGCCTCCTCAATGCCTTTTGTTAGCCTCTCAGCAGATTGATTTTTCTTGCACTCTGGGCAGATATAAAGGTAGTCTTTTGCCTCTTCAAGTCTGCCTGGGAGTAAATTTGCTGTGCCAAGCTTTTCAAGGGTGAAATTTATAAGCCTTTTTGGCGTAAATGGCTTACCACAGCATTTGCAAGTTTGCATCTCAAGCTCGCCCCTTTGTATAAGAGCGCTCTTGTCAAATTTAACCGCAAGCTCAAAGCTATCGCTAAGTCTTACAGCTCCAGTTGGGCAAACCTCATCGCAGCGCCCACAAAATATGCAGCGCCCACAGTCAAATTCCCAAACAAGCTTTGTTTGTTCCTCGTTCATCTTAAGCTCTATCGCGTTACTAGGGCAAGCGATACCGCAGGCTGCACAACCTATACAAAGATCGTATGTATAGTTTGGCTGACCACGGAAATTTTCAGGAACAATATATGGCTCAAATGGATAGGCGTATGTCGCCTTTCCATATTTTTCTGTGATGTCAAATAACTTCATCATCTTAAATCCTTTTTACTAACCCCGCCATCTTGACAGAATTTTTTAAGGTCTTTTTCTGTTAAAATTTTGCTCTTTTTAGTCCTTACATCGACTAATGTAACACGCTCTGTACATGAGTAGCAAGGGTCAAGTGAGCAAACGATAAGTGCTGCGTCACTTATGTTGTTTCCTCTAAATTGATATCTTAGGCTTGGCCAGTTGTTATAAGTAGCTGCCCTGCATCTCCAGCGATATACTTTTTGAGCGCTGCCCTGCATGATCCAGTGGACGTTCTCACCGCGTGGTGCTTCGTCGTGACCAAGTGCAAAATTTTCAGGTTTGATCATAGTCACAGGATCGATCATAATCGGAGTTTGAGGCATTAACTCAAAGCATTGGCGGATGATGTGGATAGAGCTTTTTAACTCTTTATATCTAACCATCTCGCGAGCAAAAACGTCGCAACCATGCTCAACTGCTACTTCAAATTCTATCTGTTTAAAGAAGTCGTATGGGTGATCGTAGCGGTTATCACGTTTAAAGCCAGAGCCTCTCATATTTGGACCAACTGGGCTAAAGTCACGTGCTATTTGGCGATCTAGGATTCCCACACCTTTCCAGCGTCCGATTTGGCGTTTATCCTCCATAACTGCGTCCCAAATTTCTGAAATTTGAACGTCAAGTTTATTTATGATCTCGATACCTTTTTTGATCTCTTGGTTTGTCATATCACGTCTTAAGCCGCCCATAACGACATTGCCGTATGTTTTACGTCCACCAGTTACAAGCTGAGCTAGCTCCATAGAGTACTCACGAACTCTAAAGATGTGCATGAAAGCGTTGTAGTTACCAGTGACCTCACAAGCTAGACCGATATTTAAAAGGTGGCTGTGAAGACGCTCGATCTCAAGACAGATGACGCGTATAGCTTGAGCCCTTAGTGGAATTTCAAGCTTGATAGCTTTTTCTGCTGCTTCGATACAAGCGATAGCGTGAGCATAACCACAAATTCCACAAACTCTCTCTGCAAGATAGCCCATTTGATCATAGTTCATTCTGTTTTCAGCGAGTTTTTCCATACCGCGGTGTTGATAGAACAAGCGGTAGTCAGCGTCGATGATCTCGTCGCCGTCGCAGAAAAGTCTAAAGTGACCAGGCTCATCAGATGTAACGTGTAATGGTCCAAGTGGTACGTCTACTACTGCATCGCCAGTTGGAAATAGAAATTCCGCATCTGGCTCATCTCTGTGATCAACCGGATCAGGGCGGTAACGATAATCCATCGCATCTTTTCTAAGTGGATGAAGTCCGTCTGGCCAGTCATCACTTAAAACTAGACGTCTTTTATCAGGCAAACCTTCGGCTACAAGACCAAACATATCATAAGCTTCTCTTTCGTACCAAACACAAGCTGGCACTAGCGGAGTAACAGACGGGAATGTTGGATCGCTTCCTGGGATAAGCGTTTTAATAGTGATAAAGCACTTATCCTCAGCTGCAAAATCATCCGCCTCAGTCATCTTGCTACCTTCCATTGAGATAGCGTAGTAAAGCGCATAGCTGCCATTTATCTGGCGCTCGTCGTTTGGTATCATAGTGCTTATAAAGCCGCCGATATCATAGTAAAGTGTTTTAACAGCCAGCGGAAGGTCGTTTCTATCGACTAAAACAGTGATCTGATCGTCAGCTTGACGAGTTACCTCTAAAATTTTTACTTTAGTTTTTAGGATTTCTACAAATTTATCGCCTCTCATTTTAAAGCTCCCATCATTATATTAACACCGTTATTTACTAGCGTATAAAAGCTATCTACGTGCCATACGCCAAAGATTATGATAAGGGCACAAAGTGCTATAAGAGGTAAATTCTCTAACAAACTCATCTCTTTGTTGTGAACGATCACACCTTTTGGCTCGCCAAAGCTTGCCATGTTAAAGTGTGCAAAGTCAGCTATGAAAATAACTGCAAGTGCAATAGCAAATAGTGCAACTGCGATGTATTGACCGCTTGTGATAGCTCCTACAAAGACATTATATTCGCTAACAAATATAGCAAACGCTGGAACACCAACAAGTGAGCAAACAGCCGCGCCAAACATTATAGTGGTGATCGGTGCGATCTTAACCATACCGCCCATCTTACTCATATCTTTGTGACCGTAAATTCTTGCGATATTGCCTGTTGAGCAAAATGCCAAAGCTTTCGTAAAGCTGTGAGCTAAGCAGTGGAATATCGCTGCAAATAAACCAAATTTACCGCCAACACCAAGTGCAAATGCGATAACACCCATGTGAACGATTGAGTGGTACGCAAACATTCTTTTTACGTTGTGTTGTCTGATTAGGAAAAATCCTGCTACAAAAAGAGTGATAGTTCCTGAAACGATCATTATGCCCTCAACAAAGCTAAATCCAACAGCTTGAGCTGTGATAGCGTAGTATCTTAAGAGTGCTAGCATCGCACATTTTAAAAGTACGCCTGAAAGCAAGGCTGAGATAGGTGCTGGACCTTCAGCGTGAACGTCTGGTAGCCAAGTGTGAGTTGGAGCAAGACCAGCTTTTGTACCAAAACCAATTAGAGCAAATACAAAGATAAGTTTTGCTGCATCTGGGTTTAAATTTTTAGCGTTAGCCATTATTCCAGAAAATAGCATAGAAGCCTCACCATCTCCTAGAGTACTAAATGTGGCTGAGTATAAAAGAACAGTCGCATAAAGTGCAAATGCTAGACCGATTGAGCAAAGAACGATGTATTTATAGCCACTTTCTGTTGATTTTTGATCTTTGTGGATAGCGACAAGAAATACTGAAGCAAGAGTTGTTGCCTCGATAGCAGCCCACATAAATGCAACGTTGTTACAAATAACGCTTAAAGTCATTGTAAAGATAAATACATGGCTTAGTGCGTAGTATTTTTTAAGATCGCTTAGATGGATGTGTCCATCTTCAAGCTCCCATCTCATGTAGTGGATAGAGTAGAAATTTACTATAAATCCGGTTACAGCAATAAGCACCAAGAAAACACAGCCCAAGCTATCTAAAAACAAAAATTTATCAAAACTATAAAAAGTTCCGCTACTTAAGACTTTAAGAACATTGTTAAGTAAAGCCACCGATGTCGCAGCAGAAAACAAAACATGAAGTCCGCTTAATACCGCATAATTTTTAGGACTCAAAAACAAGACCAAAGCACCAAGGAGCGGTAAGATAAGTATTAAAGCTAAACTATCCATCTCTAACCCCTTAAATTTGAAGCTTTAGAAGTATCTAAACTATCATAAGCTTTATAAAATCTAATCGCTAGAATACTCATGATGATAACGGCAAATATTGCATCTGTTAAAATTCCAAGCTCGACTAGCTCATGTGAGTTATAAGCCATTAGAGCAAGGCTTAGATGGATACCGTTTTCAAACAAGCAGTAAGCTAGAATTTGTTTTACAAATGAGTTTCTTAGCATGAAACCAAAAATTCCCATCATAAATACTGTTCCAGCTGCGATTAGCATGATCTCTTCTTTGATAAGAGAGAATTTTAAAAATATAGGGTGGATACTCATTGAAAGAGCTAGAGAAAATCCCATAGCAATAACAGGGCTTACAAAAAATCCACCAACTGGCTCATCTTCGCTAACTACGCCTAGCTTTTTAACAAGCCAGAACAAAATAGCTGGTACAAAAATAACTTTGGTAAAGAACGCAACGATCGCCCAAGTTGTGAGCTGTTCGGCATTAAATTTCTCAGCTAGCAAGAAAAATATGCTAACTAAAAGCAATGTCTCAACCGCATAAGCGATGATAGATAGCTTTAAATTTCTAAGACCAAAAACCGCAAGCGAAGTTACGATCATGCAAATGGCTAAAATATCAAGTGTTTGCATCTCACACTCCTACTACATAAAGTGTTAGTGCAACAAACGAGATAGCAAGTGCACCAAGCGCATTCTTGCGTAAAGATGAAGTCATTTTAAAGCGTGGGCCAAAGTTGTCTATAAAGACAGCTGCTACGTAAAATACTCCAGTTTTTATCACAAAAACGATGATAGCTAAGAAAGGATTGCTAAAATTCCATGGCTCAAATATAGTTAGGAAAAGTCCGATCATAGCAAACTGTTTTAATATAAGTGATGCTTGAACTAAACCAAGGTCGCTACCTGCGTACTCGCCAAGCAAGCCTTCTTGAAGCTCTTGTTCTGCTTCAGCTACGTCAAATGGTTTTCTGCCAGTCTCAACATACATGCACCATAAAAATGCGATAGAAGCTACGGCAAAACTTGGGATCTGATATCCGATAACACCGGTTTTTACCATCTCTTGGATCTCAATTAAATTTGATGTTTTAGCTGCAAGCATAACTACGATTAAGCACATAATCATAACTGGCTCAACATATACGCCCAGCATTTGCTCCCTGCCGCCGCCTGTTGCTGCAAATGGGTTGCCGCTATCCATTGAAGCTGCACCAAATACAAATCTAAGCAATGCGCCAAGATAAAGGATCACAAATATATCTGAATATGCTCCAAAAACAGTATCTTTGCTATATGTTATAGGTATAGCAGCTAGAACTGCAGCTGAAGTTGCAAAAAGAAAAAATGGAGCCCATCTAAATACCCAGTGAGAGCACTCAGGCACAGTTCTTCCTCTTCTAAAGAGTTTTATAATATCGCGATATGTTTGAAAGAAATCGCTACCTTGTTTTGATTGAAGTCTAGCCCTTAGTTTTCTTGCCATACCATCAAACAAAGGAGCTACCAAAACGATAACGACTACTTGAAATATCATTAAAAGTATAGTTTGCATTTTCGTCTCCTAAACTAAAAAGTAGCCCACAGCAAGTATGGCACATAAATAAACTAGAATATAAAGTGTATATATGTTTGTATATCCGCTTTGAACGATGCCTAGTTTATCAGCAAATTTCATACACCATTTAATGACTGGCTCATAAAACATTCCCCACCAGATATCTTTTGGATGGTTGTGATATTCAACCGCGTCAAAATAATTTCTAGTAACGATCTTTTTATCAGCTCTAAATAGCCATTGCATGATCTTTCTAAGATCGCCTGTAAATGGACCACCTGTCATTTGCATACGTGAACTATATTTAAAGCCGCAAGCCCATGGATCAGTTTCGCGTGGTTTATCTCTATTTGCTTTCATAACAGCAAGGATGATAAATGGCAAAATCATAGTCGCACATAGGACTAAAGCGATAAGTGGAGTTGAGATCATACTGCCTATTGGTGAAGTTACATTTATAGCTCCAAGGCTAGCCTTATAGTCGCTTATAGCGATAGAATTTACAGCTTGCATGATGTAATCAACTATGTAGTTTGCGCCAAGACCAAATCCAACGCAGCCTATCATTAGGATGATCATGCCAAGAACCATGCCTATTGGACTCTCTTTAGCATTTTCCCAAATTTTTTGATCTCTTGGAGTGCCTGCAAAGATAACAGCGTAAAGTTTGAGGTGCATACCAACCAAAACGCCAGTTAGTGCAAGAGCTACGACACCAAGAGTAAATGCATATCTAACTAATGTTCCTTCTCCCATTGCACCTTGAAGCATACCTTGATATGTAAACCACTCTGAAACAAAGCCATTTACTGGAGGTAAAGCTGCGATACCCATGATACCTATAAACATACCAAGGCTTGTCCATGGCATCTTTTTAGCAAGACCACCAAGGATGTCCATATTTTGTGTATGAGTAGCATGGATAACCGAACCAGCGCAAAGGAAAAGTAGGCCTTTAAATATAGCGTGGTTAACTACGTGGTAGCAACCTGCTAGAAAACCTACTGCTGCAAGTGTTAAATTCCCAGCTGCAACACCATAAATTCCTGTGCCAAGACCTAGCAAGATGATACCTATGTTCTCAACTGAGTGATAAGCAAGTAAAGCCTTGAAGTCGTGTTGGCAAAGAGCGTATAAAACACCAAATAGTGAGCTAGCTGCACCAAGAGCGAGTATCGTAAGACCAAAATATGTGCTAAGTGGTAAGTAAAGTGTAAATTTAACTAGTGTAAATAGAGCAACTTTGATCATAACGCCCGACATAAGGGCTGAAACGTTTGATGGGGCTGCTGGGTGAGCTTGTGGAAGCCAAACGTGAAATGGCCACATACCAGCTTTACTACCAAAGCCGACCAAAAATAGTGCAAATACGGCAGCAGAAGCACCAAATGGCATCTTAACGCCCATAAATGCGCTAAAGTCAAAGCTTCCTGCGTAGTAAGCTGTGATAAGCAAGCCACAGGTTATACAAAATGCTCCAATTTGTGCGATACCAAGATATACCATGACCGCTTTAAGTGTATTTTTGCCATCATTTACTATAATAAGGAACGATGAGATAAGAGTCATAAGCTCCCATAAAACGACAAAGCAAAATACATTATCAGCGCTAATTACTAGAAGCATTGAAAGGATAAATGTATTAAACAAACATGCAAACACGCCAACATTTGCTTTTTTGATATACTCATCTGCATAGCTCATACCATAAACGCTACTTGCAAATCCGATGAAAACAACGACAAAGCTAAAGAAATTTCCAAGTGGATTTAGCGCAAATTTTGGCGAATACAAAAAGCCATCCATAAGAGCAAAGCTATCGCTTACTCCCATATTTGCAACAAAGTGACACATCGCGTAAAAACAGCTTAAAGCGCTTAGTCCAAAACCAACCTTTACAGCGGCCTTTGGAGCACAATAAAGCAAAATGCTAACGACGGCACTTACAAGAAATAGCATATAAACCGTAGTCATCTTATGCTCCTTGTCCATTTAAAATTTTAGTAGCAAATTTATTCGCTGCTTCATAATCTATCCTCTTGCCAAGTTTATGTTTGCCCTCTTCTGGATCAATCATAACAAGAGCACTCGTTGGACAGACATCAACGCAAGCTGGTCCATTTTCACGACCAAAGCACATATCGCATTTAACAGCGATATTTTTTGCACCTGATTGTGACTCTACCTCAAGGTTATATTTTGGCTCGACAGCGTAATTTACTGAAGGCATAAGCTCCGCACTTGAGCTTATCGCACCGTAAGGACAAGCGATCGTGCACATCTTACAGCCTATACAAATTTCCTCGTGAAGCTCGATGCAATTATCATTAAATCGCAATGCCCCAGTTGGACACACATTCGCACAAGGACCATCGTCGCATTGTCTGCACTGAGTTGGCATAACGCCAGTAGCTTCTCTTAGCACACTTAGCCTTGCACGTGACAGCTTGCCGCGTTCATAAGCGCTCTTAAAACATGCAGCCATGCAGGTTGCACATCCTATACAGCGTTTATAATCGGCAATCACAAATTTATGTTTTTTCATAAATTCCTCCCATTAAACAAGGCTAAACTGCCCTGCTCACTTTTAAAGTGATGGTTAGTCACCAAAATAGAGATAGTTAAATTTTTATTTAACATCTCAAACGCTCCTTCCTAATTTTTGTAATAATTCTACAACTTACAATGAATAAATTCCGTCATCTATCTGACAAATTTTGTATTTTTGAAATTAAATTTTTATTTTATATATTTTTAAGATTATCTATTTAATATCGATTTTTAGGTGTATTTATTTGCTAAAGGATAATATTTATTAATAAAATTTTCCTATAAAGAGTAAAAATATCTTAATTAAGTTTAAATTTACAAGTTAATTATTTAAGCTCGTGTTAATTAAATAAAACTGAAATTTAAAAATCTAAAATATAATCCGACCTTTAAATTTAAAAGGCTTTTTATGGGAATTTTTATAGTTATAGTTTTGCTTATTGTCGCAGTGTTTCTTTTTATGAAATTTGCCCCAGTTTTTGGTGGCGTGCCAGACGCCAAGAGCCAAAAGCTCATAGAAGCTTCGCCAAATTTTAACGGCAAAGTTTTTATAAATTTAGAGCCCACTATTGATATGGTAAAGAATAATCCGCAAGCGTCTATGCTAAATTTCGTCCGTCAAGCGCTCTTCCCACCAAAAGGTAAGCTACCAAAGCGCCCTTTGCCAAATTTAAAATTTGACACAAATGCCCTCAAAAATGGCGAGTTTATCTGGCTTGGGCACGTTAGCCTCATATGCAACCTTGATGACAAAACCATCGTCACAGATCCAGTTTTGCACCGAGCATTCCCACTCCCACTTGGTGGCAAGCCCTTTGCCTACGAGCATGCTATCACCGCTAGCGACTACCCAGATGCGATCGATATCGCCCTCATCTCGCACGATCACTACGATCATCTTGATCATAAAACGATACTTGAGCTAAAGGATAGAATTTGTAAATTTCTAGTGCCGCTTGGCGTAAAAGCTCACCTTGTAAAATGGGGCGTTGATGAAGACAAAATTTATGAGTTTGACTGGTTTGGTGATCAAAAAATAGGAAATTTAAACTTCGCGTTTTGTCCTTCAAGGCACTTTAGTGGGCGCACATTTAAAAGAAATACGACGCTTTGGGGTGGCTGGGCGGTTAAAGAGGCTGGCTTTAGCTTTTATTTTAGCGGAGATGGCGGATATGGCAAGCACTTTAAGATGATAAATGAGAAATTTGGCGCCTTTGATCTAGTTTTTATAGAAAATGGCGCTTACGGCGATGGCTGGCCTTACGTGCATATGAAGCCAGAGGAGTCAGCGCAAGCACTAAAAGATCTTGGAGCTAAGCTTGGTATGCCGATGCACTGGGGCAAGTTTGATCTATCTTATCACGCTTGGGATGAGCCAATCAAACGTTTTGAAAAGGCAGCGACAAAACTCGAGCTAAACTACGCAACGCCGATGATCGGAGAAGTTTTCACCGCACAAAATCAGCCTAGGAAAAAGTGGTGGGAGAAAATTTAGGAATAAAATTTGCTGTAAATTTTAAAATCCAGAAGGAAATGCTGATGAAAATTTCTGAAAATTTAGCAAATCTAAAAAATGTCATCGATAAAGCCGCAAAAAACGATCTTGATATGAGTGCAACTGGAAGCTTTTTACAAAATTTAGAAAAAGCGAATAAAGAGACTGAAAAAATTTATAAACAGCTAGAAAAAGAGCTAAAAAGCGATGCGCAAATGTTTAAACAATTTGACTTCATGCAGATGATAACAAAGCTTCAATACGGCAACCTAAAGCCAAATGAACGTGAAAAACTGCTCAATAAAATGAGCAAGATCGCCAAGGAAATTTAATTTTAAATAGGCTTGATACGGAGCTAAATTTTTGCTATTTTTGTGAAATTTGGTGGGTTTTGGTGAGTGATTTTCTTAAAATATAAATTTATTTACCTGGGGTGACTTCTTGAACTCGTATATATTTCTATATTTCTACCAAAACGCTTATATATTCATAGCTCACATGGTAGCATAGACATACTACTGCTTTAGGTTTTTAGGCAAATTTTTAAAATTTCATAAACGAGTAATTTCAGCTCTAAAATTTGAGCTAAGCAGTAAGTGAAGCCAGATTTTAGTAGTCAATTCTTGCAAGTGAATGAAAGTTTTAAAATTTGCAAAATAGTAAATTTCTATTTTTAAAAATATAGACTTTAAATTTAAAAACTTTATTCGAAAGGGAGATAAGGGGACTTGAATTACGAAGCCGTACCCTTATCCACTCTTTTTAATCCCCCCCCCAAAAAAACCCTCGCACGTTAGAGAGCATGCGATAGCGCTTTGCGCCGCATGTATTTTACATCAAGCAAGTGTCAGGTAAATTTTAAAATTTATGAGCGAACATATCACGGCTCTAAATTTAGTGCTAAACGTAGTGCAGCCTAAATTTAGTAGTCTGCTAAGGCGAGTGAATAAGATTTTAAAATTTGTAAGAGTATTTTATCAAATTTACAAAAACGAATTTAAAGAGTACCTATTTATATATGTAAATTTACCAGAGAGGATTTAAGAGCCAAAAAAGGCTCTTAAATTTTAGTGTAGTTCGCTCCAAACTTTGCGTTTCCAAAGCCAAGCAAAAATTCCTAATATAAAGAAGTAGATCATGACATAAAGCCCTGTGCTCTCGCGCTCAGCCTTTTTCTTGTCGCCTACTTTTTGGATATAAGCTACCACATCGTCTTCAGCGGCTTTATTTAAACCAACTCTTGGCATAGCAGTGCCTGGAAGCATCTTTTGAGTATCGTTTATAAATTTATGCAGATACTCATCACCTTTTGAACGAATCATCATCGATAGATCAGGTGGGTTTGAGCCCATATAAGTAGCAAGGCTTACTTTGTTGCTAAATGCATATTTTTTGTCATATTTTATATCATGACATCTTTGACATGCATCAGCGAAAACCTTTTCTTCAGTAATCTTATTATTTGCCTTTTCATAATCAGCAGATACTTTTTTCAAATAAGCTACTATATCGGCAGTCTCAGCATTTATATCACCACCAGCACCCATAAATGCGGTCATCGGAAATGGATGCTCGTCGTTAAATTTATGAGTTAGCTTTAAAGCCATAGTTGGGTTTTTAATGAGTGCAGCTAAGAATTTATCGTCATAAATTTTACCAGCGGTACTAAGATCTGGTGGCACTACACCAAAGCTTTGACTAGCTGTCTCAGCATCCATACCAGCTGGCATACCTGCTGCTTCTATACCGTGACATCCTGTACATCCTGCTGCTACAAAAGTATCAGCACCCTTTGTAGCGTCACCTTTTGTAAGATCAATAGAGTTAATGTCATTCCAAAATGCCGTATAGTCATCAAGAATTTTTTGTGCTACTTCTACATCTTTTGTAGCCGCGTCTATACTTGCCTTATTTCCGCTAGCCTTAGCAGTCTCAAGAGCTGCCTTTTTTTGCTCTAAAAAGTGCTTTGCATAGTCAGTATCTTCTTTTGAAAAGTTATACTCAGCATTTGCAGTGTGTGGATGAAGCTTTGTGTGAGCATAAGGCTCGATACCCCAATATAAAACACCTGAAAGAATAACAACAATGGCAAAAATTTTAAGCTCTTTCATGATTAGCCCCTCTTTCTTTCAAGTATTGTTATAACTGGCAACGCAATTATAAATAAGAATAAGAATAGCAATGATGAATAAAATCCTATCCAGTCATTATAACCACCTGTTGGGAGCTTACCATATATAGATAAAACAATAAGATCGACAACTAAAACCCAAAACCATATAAAAAATAGTGATCTTTTGTGAGCTGGAGCTACAAGGTCGCTTCTATCAAAAAGTGGTATAAGCATAAATGCAACACCCGCAAACGCAAACGCTATAAGACCAATGTTATAAGCAGAAATTCCAGCTATATCAAAGAAGAAGCCACGTAAAATTTCATATTGCCACAAGAAATACCACTCTGGATAGATATGTGGTGGGGTTTTTAGTGGATTTGCTGGCTCAAAGTTGATAGGATCCATTGCAAAGTTAAAGTGATAGCAAACAAGATAGATGACAAATATCATAAAGAATGATACATACATAAAGTCTTTTGCCAAAAATCCTGGCCAAAATGGTATAACTTTAGATTTCGCTCTATCGCCGTGTAGATACTCTTGTGCCTCTACTTCAAAGTCGATATCTTCGCTTGTTAGGTTATTAACGTGTGGAACTCTTAAAGAGTAGAAGTGAATAACCAAAACAGCTATCGTTACAAGTGGCAATAGACAAACATGAAGCATAAAAAATCTAGTAAGTGTTGAGTCGCCAACTGCGTAATCACCTCTAATCCACTCAACTAAAGCGTCACCAATAACTGGCACACCGCCAAAAAGCTGAGTGATAACAGTCGCCGCCCAGTAGCTCATCTGTCCCCATGGGAGCATATAACCACTAAATGCCTCTGCTGAAAAACAGATAAATAGCACCATACCACTTATCCAAATGACCTCTCTGCCTCTTTTGTATGAACCATAGTAAAGTCCAGTAAGCAAGTGAATATACATAATAAGAAATATCGTAGAAGCTGAAACTGCGTGAATGTGACGCCAAAGCCAGCCATACTCGACCTCTTGCATGATAGTATAATTTACACTATCAAATGCCAAATTTACATCTGGTTTGTAATACATTAGAAGTAAAAAACCAGTAACAATTAAGAGCATAAAAAGCGTTGTTAAAATAACGCCCATTGCCCAAAGAAAATTTATATTTTTTGGAATCCAGTATTCGCTAACTAGAACCTTTATAAGTTTTGTAAAAGCTAGGCGTTGATCAAGCCAGTCAATAACGCCAGTTGATTTATGAGCTAAAGACATTGCTATCCTCCTAAGCTTTTGCTACTAATTTTTCGTATTCTGGGCTTGTTTCGCCTAGAACTAGCTTGGTTCCATCGATCTTAAATGGTGGTATATCAAGTGGTCTTGGAGGAGGTCCGTATGTTTGCATTCCGTCGGCATTAAATTCGCCGCCATGACAGGCACATACAAACATTTGTTTGCTTGCTTTATACTCAGGTATACAACCAAGATGCGTGCAAAGTCCGATAAGAACTACGTATCTAGCATCCCCTACGACAACATCTCTTTTGTCATTTTTAGCCATATCAGGACTTTTTTTGAGGATGAAAATAGGCTTTTTACGCCACTCAACCTGCCTCATTTCTCCATCTTTGATCGGACTTAGATCAACTGTTGTGAAACCAGCAGCTTTTACACTTGGAAGCGGATCCCAAGTCTTTTTAACAGCCACTAGTGACATAGCGCCGCCGACAGCTGCCACAGCACCAAACGCAAGGCCGATAAAGCTACGTCTTTCTTGCTTTACTGACATTAAATTCCTTTCTATAAATAAATTCTTAACGATTATACTCTCAAAAAATTAAAAAAGTATAATTTCTAAATATAATCTGCAAAAATAATGTTAATTTTAGCTTAAACGTAAATCTTGATTTTAAGATAAAAATTTTAAGCTTTATGACTTTTTGAACTAAATCTGAAATCAAAATCAGCCAAGCCTTTTCTCATTCATCTTTATATAAATATGTAAGATATCAATCGCAGCTGGCGTGATACCTGAGATTTCACTCGCAGCAAAGAGCGTAGGCGGTGCAAATTTCTCAAGCTTTTCGACCACTTCATTACTAAGGCCACTAACACTTCTAAAGTCAAAATTTTCAGGAATTTTTACATCCATCATATCTTTCATTTTTTCTATTTGATTTTTTTGCTCATTTATGTAGTGCTGATACTTGCACTCGGTTAAAATTTGATCCACACTCGCATCATCTAAATTTGCAAATTTCTGATCAAGCTTTCTTAGTTTCTCAGCCGTAAAGCTCTTACGTGCGACAATCTTTTGAAGGCTCACATTTTGACTAATCGGCTCTTCATCAAGGCTAGCTAAAAGCTCTAAATTTTGCTTGCTCGGCGTAATTTGAGTATTGTTAAGGTAAGCAAGCCCATCTTTTAAATTTTGCCTGATAGCTTCAATTTCATTAAAAGTCTCGTCATCAATAAGTCCAATCTCATGGCCATATCCACCAAGCCTTAAAATGGCATTTTCCTCACGCAAAAGCAAGCGATACTCCGCCCTACTCGTAAACATCCTATATGGCTCTTTTGTCCCTTTTGTCACAAGGTCATCTATCAAAACGCCGATATACGCCTCATCACGGCGCAAGATGAGCGGTTCTTTGTTATCAAGAGAAAGCGCAGCATTTATACCGGCCATTAACCCCTGAGCACCGGCCTCCTCGTATCCAGTCGTGCCGTTTATCTGCCCAGCCAAGTATAGCCCTTTTACCTTTTTAGTCTCTAGGCTATGTTTTAGCTGTGTTGGCTCGACGTAGTCGTACTCGATAGCGTATCCATGCCTTACGATTTTTGCGTTTTCAAAGCCTTTTACAGAGCGTAGCATCTGCACTTGCACCTCATAAGGCAAGCTAGTCGAAAAGCCGTTTATATAGTACTCTGTAGCTTCAAGTGTTTGAGGCTCGATGAAAAGATGGTGTCTGTCGCGGTCGCCAAAGCGGTTTATCTTATCCTCGATACTTGGGCAATATCTTGGCCCAATGCCCTCAATCTGTCCTGTAAAAAGTGGCGCTTTGTCGAAATTTGAGCGAATTATTTCATGCGTGGTTTCGTTTGTATAGGCGATGTAGCATGGCAGCTGCGTTGGTGAGAAATTTTTAGTTCTAAAGCTAAATGCAACTGGCTTTGCGTCGCCATCTTGCTTCTCTAAAATTTCAAAATTTATCGTTTTCGCGTCGATCCTTGGGCATGTCCCAGTCTTTAGCCTGCCTAAATTTAGCCCAAGCTCTCTTAGACTGCCGCTAAGATCTTTTGCACTTAGCTCGCCCACGCGGCCAGCTTCTAGTTTATTAAATCCAACGTGAATTAGCCCGTTTAAAAATGTACCAGTGGTGATTATCACCTTTTTTGCATTATAGATGTTATTTAGATGGGTTTTAACGCCGGTTACCTCACCATTTTCGCTTAAAATTTCAGTGGCGATCTCTTGAGAAATTTCTAAATTTGGAGTGTTTAAAAGCAAATTTCTCATATAAACGCGGTATCTATCCATATCTATCTGAGCACGGCTACCACGCACTGCTGGGCCTTTACTCTCATTTAGCACACGAAACTGGATACCAACAGCATCAGTTGTAAGTCCCATTTGGCCACCAAGCGCGTCGATCTCTTTTACAAGATGCCCTTTTGCAAGGCCTCCGATGGCTGGATTACAGCTTGCAGCGCCTATTTGCTCGGCTAAGATCGTGATCAGTAAAGTTTGTTTGCCCATTCTAGCAGCCGCAAGACTTGCCTCAATGCCAGCATGTCCGCCGCCAACGACGATTATTTCATAGTTCATGATAAAATTTTCCTATTTTTTGATTGCGTGATTTTATCCAAAAGCATATAAAATTTAAATTTTTTAAAAATTTTTATTGTCAAATTTAATATAGAGTTTTTTATTAATAATATTTTAAATATTTTGCTGTTAGATTTACAAAATTTTTAAAATCACAAAGGTCCTTCTATGATGAGTTTATTAAAAGTTGCTGGCTTTTTGCCCTACCTTGCGATCGCATTTTTAAATGCAAGTGTCGATCTAGCACACAAAATAACCATACAAAATGTTCTTTTAAAAACATACGATGGCGACATACTTTTTATCCTAACAGCCGTCATAAACGCAATGATCTTGCTTCCATTTATATTTTTATTTTCGCCCTCAAGCTTTATAAACGACAAATTCGCAAAAATAAAGGTCATAAGAATTTGTGCTTTTTTTGGCGTTATTATCAGCGTCGCGGTGCTTTTTAGCTATCTTGCAGGTGCTTTTGGCGTAGCCTTTGCTTTAACGCTCATACTAGCCGCTCAAAGTGCTATATACTCACCAGCAAAATACGGCATCATCAAAGCCCTGGTCGGTCCTGAGCGCCTTGGCACAGCAAATGGCATCATCCAAGCGCTCACCATCGTTGCGATACTTTTTAGCTCATTTTTATTTTCATTTATATTTGAAAATTTATACATCCAAGGCGAAAACTCAGAAGAGATCTTAAAAAGCGTCTATCCTATTGGCATCTTTTTAGTCGTATTTAGCGCACTTGAAGCATATTTTGCTTATAAATTACCTTGCATCGATGAAAAAGATGAAACAAACGAAAATTTTAATATTAAAAAATATATTCGCCTTAGCTATTTAAGAGAAAATTTAAAAGAAGTAAGGTCAGATAAAAATATCTGGCTAAGTATCGCTGGCCTTAGCATATTTTGGGGAATTTCCCAGATCATAATCGCAGCTTTCCCAGCTCATTACAAAGCCGTTTTTAACGACGACAGCTCGCTAGCGGTGCAAGCAATTCTAGCAGCAAGCGCCATAGGTATAGCATTTGGCTCATACGTGGCTGGCTCTATGTCAAAGCTACATATCGAGCTTGGTATCGTGCCGATGGGTGCTATTGGTATATTTTTCTCGCTTTTATTTTTCGCATTTGGCTCAAGCATCGGCGTAGTGAGCCTTAGCTCATTTGCGTTTGGCTTTTTTGGTGGAATTTTTATAGTGCCACTAAATGCGATGATCCAGTACTTTGCCCCGCAAAAGACCACCGGCAAGATAATGGCGGCAAACAACTTCTTACAAAACGTCTCAATGCTGCTATTTTTAGCTATTGGCATAGGTTTAGTATATTTTAAAATTTCAACCACTGGGCTCTTTGTCTTTACAGCGCTTGTTTGCTTGATCGGTAGTTTTTACGCCATTTTGCAGCTTCCACATCTTTTTACAAGGCTACTTTTGTTGCCATTTTTAAAGACAAAGTACCGCTTTTTTGTAGAGGGCCTGCAAAATTTACCACAAAGTGGCGGTGCGCTACTTCTTGGCAACCACATCAGCTGGATCGACTGGCTCGTGCTTCAAGCTGCAAGCCCAAGGGGCATAAGATTTGTCATGTATAGAACGATCTATAACAAATGGTATCTAAAGCAAATTTTTAAATTTTTCAAAGTGATCCCAATAGGCGCAGGAGCTAGCAAAGAGTCGATCGAGCTTGTGCGTGAGTGCTTAAAAAATGGCGAAGTGGTCGCACTTTTCCCAGAAGGGCACATCAGCTACAACGGTCAGATAAATGAGTTTCAAAAGGGCTTTGAGCTTATCATCAGAGATCTAGAAGAAATTTGCATTGTGCCATTTTATCTTCGTGGCCTTTGGGGATCTAGCTTTTCAAGGGCTAGTAAATTTTACAAAGACCTCACTTCTAAAAACGGCAGACGCGACATCATCGTCGCCTTTGGCAAGCCGATAACCACATTTATAAACGCTGCAAAGATGAAGCAAAAGGTGCTTGAGCTTAGCTTTTCATCGTGGGAGAGCTTTATCTCAAGGCAAAAACCACTAACGAGCGAATGGCTAAATAACGCAAAAGAGGATAAATTTAAAGAGTGCGTGAGCGACAGCACTGGACTAAATTTAAGCAACTTGAAATTTATAACAGCTGTTTTAGTCTTTATCAAAATTTTCAAACGCGAGCTAAAAGATGAGAAAAATATAGGCATTTTATTACCTAGCTCAAGCATCGCAGCGATAGTAAATATGGCGCTTCTAGCCATGGGCAAAGTGAGCGTAAATTTAAACTACACACTTAATGAAACCTCGCTAAATCACGCCCTAAAAAAGGCAAATATAAACACAGTCATAACATCTAGCAAATTTCTTGAAAAGCTCGCACTTAAAGGCTTTGATCTAAAAGATGCGATGAGTGACAAGGCTAAATTTGCCGAAGATCTATCAGCTAGCGTCTCAAAAAAAGAGAAATTTTTAGCGCTTTTAACGGCATTTTTTGCTCCAGCTTGGCTTATTAAGCTTTGCTATTTTAGGCCAGTGAGCTTAGAAGATACGGCTACTATTTTATTTAGTAGCGGCAGCGAAGGCGAGCCAAAAGGTATCGAGCTAAGCCATAAAAATTTACTTGCAAACATCAAGCAAATAAGCGAACTTCTAAATTTCAAAAAAGATGACGTGATCTTAAACTCACTCCCAGTATTTCACTCATTTGGCCTAACAGTCACCACGCTCATGCCACTTTGCGAGGGAGTAAAAATGGTAAGCGTGCCTGACCCAACAGACGGAGCGACTATCGGCAAAATGGCGGCAAGACACAGCGCTAGCATCATCTTTGGCACCTCGACCTTCTTTAGGCTCTACACCAGAAACAAAAAGCTTCATCCGCTGATGTTTCAAAGTGCCAGAATGGTCGTAGCTGGGGCTGAAAAGCTAAAACCTGAGATAAAAGATGAGTTTAGACTCAAATTTGGCATAGAAATTTATGAAGGATATGGCGCGACCGAAACGGCACCAGTAGCTGCTGTAAATATGCCAAATATCCTAGAAAAAGAGAGCCTAAAAGAGCTTACATTTAATAGACCTGGAAGCGTTGGCATGCCTCTGCCTGGCACTATCATAAAAATAATCGACCCTGAGACTCTTGAAGAGCTAGAAACTGGTGAGGACGGACTCATAGTGATCGGCGGATCGCAGGTGATGAAGGGCTATCTAAACGACGAAGCTAAAACAAGCGAGGTAATCACGCACATTGATGGCGTAAGATACTATAAAACTGGCGACAAAGGCCACATAGATGAAAACGGCTTTGTATTTATCGTCGATAGGTATTCAAGATTTGCCAAGATAGGCGGCGAGATGATAAGCCTTGGAAGTGTCGAAGAAGAGCTTGCAAAGGTGCTTGGAAACGACGTCGTCTTTAGCAGCGCAAACGTACCAGATAGCAAAAAGGGTGAGGCGATCGCGCTTTTAGTAAAAAGTGGCACAGAGCCTGAGAATATCGAGCAAATTTTAAAAGAGAGCAGCCTAGCTCCTATAATGATGCCAAGCTATATATTCATCGTTGATGATATCCCAACGCTTGCAAGCGGCAAGGTTGATTTTAAGGGCGTAAAAGCTCTAGCGGTCTCACTTTTAGCGGAGTGAGGCACCGCCCTCTTTCTTTGTAACAAAATACTACCCAGGTTGCAGTTGCGACTGATATTTGCATAAATCTTAAAAATTTTTTGCAAAGAGTTTTATATAAAAATTTCTATTGCTTTTTAAATTTGGTGCAATTCGTGCGATTGTTTGCTAAATTCTGCCTTTACAAAATTTTACTGGCAGATCATAAAAGATGATGCTATACAAATAGTGAACAAATGGGCTATAACGTAGAAAAAGGTAACAAAGTGCTGCTAATTAAGATAAATTTTGCCCTAAATGAGCTTAGCAAGGAAGGAGCTTTAAGCGAAATTTCGCTTAAATACTTCGGCAAAGATATTTCTAAATAAGGAGAATTAATGAATTTTAAGCCCATTTTTGGCTTGATCGCAGGTGCTTTTTTAGCTTTAAATTTAAATGCTTCAACTATTAAAAAAGGCGAACTTACCGTCGCAACTGAAGGCACTTACTCACCTTACTCATTTTACGATGAAAAGGGCGAGCTAGTAGGATATGACGTAGATATTGCAAGAGCCGTAGCGCAAAAGCTAAATTTAAAAGTTGAGTTTCTAACAGCTCCTTGGGATGCGATGCTTGCGGCTTTTGATGCTGGTAAGGCCGATGTTGTATTTAATCAAGTAAGTATAAACGAAGATAGAAAGAAAAAGTATGGTATGAGCGTACCTTACACTATGCCATATCCGGTAATTGTCGTGCATAAAGATAATAACGACATCAAAAGTTTTGCTGATCTAAAAGGCAAAAAGAGCGTGCACTCTGCGACTAGCAACTGGGCAGCGATAGCCGAGAAAAACGGTGCAACAGTGGTTGTGGCTGATGGCTTTAGCAAAGGCGTGGAGCTTATCATTTCAAAAAGAGCTGATGATACAATAAACGATAACGTTACATTTTTTGACTACATCAAACAACGCCCAAATGCGCCGCTAAAAATCGCATACACAAGCAACGAGCCGATGCCAACAGCTGCAATCGTTAAAAAAGGCAACACTGAACTATTAGAGGCGATAAACAAAGCACTTGACGAGCTAAAAGCCGAGGGCAAGATAAGTGAAATTTCGATGAAATATTTTGGAAAAGATATTTCAAAATAAAGGATTAAAATGAAATTTACAAATTTATTAAAAGTAGTAGCCGTGCTTGCAATGGCTCTAAATTTGCAAGCAAAAACTATAAAAGATGGCGTGCTAACAGTAGCAACAGAAGGCACTTACGCGCCTTTTACATTTTATAATGACAAAAATGAGTTAGTGGGATACGACGTAGATATCGCAAGAGCAGTAGCGCAAAAGCTAAATTTAAAAGTTGAGTTTCTAACAGCTCCATGGGACGCGATGCTAGCAGCATTTGACGCTGGTAAAGCAGACGTTGTGTTTAACCAAGTAAGTATAACTGATGAGAGAAAGAAAAAATATGCTTTTTCAGTGCCTTATACTGTGACATTTGGCGCTATCATCACTAGAAAAGATAATAACGATATAAAAAGTTTTGCTGATCTAAAAGGCAAAAAAGATGCCGACTCAGCGACTAGCAACTGGGCGAAAGTCGCTGTAAAATACGGTGCTGAACACGTCGTAACAGATAGTTTTGCTAAAAGTATGGAGCTTCTTATATCAAGACGTGTAGATGCTGTTGTAAGAGACAACATCGTATTTTACGACTTCATAAAAGAGCGCCCAAACGCACCTGTGAAGATAGCTGCCTCGCTTGATGAGAAAGACTACACAGCAGCAGCTGTTAAAAAAGACAACGCCGAACTTGCAGAGCAAATTTCAAATGCACTAAACGAACTTTCAAAAGAGGGCAAACTAGAAGCCATCTCAAAAAGCTACTTTGGCAAAGACGTCTCAAAATAAATTTATAAACCAACAAGGCAAAAATGGAAAATTTAGATAGAGTGATCGAGCTTGTTTCAAGCTCGACACTACCAATGATCATTGCACTTTTAAAAGTGACGATCCCTCTTACTTTGCTCTCGTTTTCGCTAGGGCTTGTCATCGCCATTATCACAGCAGTAGCGAGGCTTTCAAATATAAAAATTTTAAAATTTATATTTGCCACCTATGTTTGGATATTTCGCGGCACGCCACTTCTTGTGCAGCTTTTTATCGTATTTTACGGGCTTCCTAGCATCGGTGTCACACTTGATACTTGGAGTGCGGCGACTATCGCATTTAGTCTAAACGTGGGCGCTTATGCGTCTGAGTCCGTAAGGGCTGCCATTCTTTCTGTGCCAAAAGGTCAGTGGGAGGCTGCAACATCGCTTGGCATGACGCACTATCAAATTTTAAAGCGTATCATCGCGCCTCAAGCAGTAAGGATATCGCTACCACCGCTTTCAAACACATTTATAGGCCTTGTTAAAGACACTTCACTAGCAGCTTCTATAACGATGGTTGATATGTTTATGGTCGCTCAAAGGATCGCAGCAAGAACCTTTGAGCCACTCATCCTCTACATCCTAGCAGCACTTATCTACCTGGTGGTTTGCACACTCTTAACCTATCTTCAATCAAGGCTTGAAAAAGCTGTCTCGAGGTATGTCTAATGGCTATAAATTTTAAAAATATAAGCAAATCTTACGGCGATCATTTGGTGCTAGATAACATAAGCACAAGCTTCAAAGAGGGGCAAACGACCGTGATCGTTGGCTCATCTGGTTGTGGCAAATCAACACTTCTTAGATGTATAAATTTACTTGAGATCCCACAAAGTGGCATTTTAGAGGTAGATGACAGAGCTGTAAATTTTAAAGAGAAGCTTAGCTCAAAAGAGCTTTTAGAAATTCGTAAAAAAACAGGCATGGTTTTTCAAAGCTTCAACCTCTTCCCGCACCTAACAGCGCTTCAAAATGTCACCGAAGCTCCGATCTATGTTCAAAAAAAGGATAAAAACGAAGCAATAAAAGAGGCAAAAGAGCTTTTAGCTAAAGTGGGGCTTAGCCACAAAGAAGATACCTATCCAAACAGGCTCTCAGGCGGACAAGCACAGCGTGTAGCCATCGCTAGAGCCCTGGCTGTAAATCCATACTTTTTACTACTTGATGAGCCTACAAGTGCGCTTGATCCAGAGCTTGAGGCTGAAGTTTTAAAAGTCATCTTATCTCTTGCAAAAGAGAAAAAGTCTATGATCATTGTCACTCATAATATGAATTTTGCTAGAAAGATAGCTGATAGAATTTTGTTTTTAGATAAAGGCGTGATCGCATTTGATGGCTTGGTAGATGAGTTTTTTAATAGCCAAAACGAAAGAATAAAAAGCTTCATCTCGGCTATGGATATATGAAAATTTTAGCTAGAAAATCTAGCTAAAACTACATTAAGCAAAGTGAGGTTTTATCTGCTCGATCCAAGCTGAAATTCTACCCTCAGTTTTGTCACTTTGATTGTCAGCGTCAAGCGCTAAACCTACAAATTTTCCATTTCTTGCAGCATCAGAGCCATCAAATGTATATCCATCGGTACCAACCTCACCAACTACTTTTGCACCAGCTTTTACGACCTCATCATAAAGCTTTGCCATGCCGTTACAGTATTCATCTGAGTAGCTCTCGCTATCGCCCATACCAAAAACAGCGACCGTCTTATCGCTTAAATTTAGCGCTTTAAAATCAAACGCATCCCAGTCATCTTGAAGATCACCACTACCCCAGGTCGATGTACCAAGGATTAGCTTATCAAAGCTATTTAGCTTCGCTGCATCTACGTCAGCAACATTTAAAAGCTCATTTTCAAGGCCTAGACCCTCACTTATAAGTTTTGCTGCATCTTCGGTATTTCCCATGCTGCTTCCATAAACTATACCTATCATTTTTATCCTTTTTAAAAAATTTTACTAATAATCGTATAAGGCACAAGCTTGATCAAACCTCTCGCATAACAGTGCCTAACCTCAACGTGTCGCCTAAATTCCTCATTTCTAGGAAAAACGATATAAACCATCTCACACTCGTGACCAAGCACACCGACAGCTCTATCTATATCGTCGTTTAAATTTCTCATATCATCAAAGCTCACTTTTTTAAAGCTTGGCATGACACTGAGTAAATTTTTACCATCTTTTTTGACCGAAATGACACCGCCATTTAGCACGACCTCTTTGTCTTGATGGCGGAGGCGTATTTTATCATAAACAAATTGACAAAACATCTGTGCCGCATCGATACAAAACTCAAATTTTCCACTTGCATAAAGCATTTTTATCATCTTTGCAGCCGCCATTTTCGGCTCTTTTGCTATAAATTTTATCTTTGAAAAGTTGCCTTTTAAATAAGCATTTATGATGATATTTGATGGAATACAAAAGCGATCTGCTGGCTTAAAATTTAGACATTTTCCGCGAAGTAGGAAATTTATCCTAGCTTCAAAAATTTCTTTGAAATTTAGAAATTTAGCGTAAGAAAGTGGTATTTTTAGCTCACTTTCTACGCCAGAATTATAAAGTGCAATAAAAATTTTTGTACGCGAAAGCCTATCAAGCTTTGCAAAAATATTTGGAGTTATTTCGCCAATATCTGATAAAAGCCCGAATCTCATTGATTATTCTTTGCATCCAAATTCCTTATCTAGCCCAAAGACCTTGCAGTACTCGCAAAATACGCAACTAACGCTTCTTTTTGCACAAACAATTGGAATATTTCTCTTTTTTGCTTGAGTTTTAATAGTCTTCATAGTGTTGTGGTTTAAAAAGCTAGTTAGCATCACCACACACTCGGTATCTTGAGGGATCGGCTTGCGATTTACGCGGTTTTCATTTCTAGCATCCCAGTGTTCTATCTTCTCGGCTCCCAAATCATGTAAAACTGCCTTGATAGGCGTTATCTCATCTGCACCGATAACTAAAACTGACATAATAAGCTCCTAAAATTTATTCATTTTCTGATAATGATTATAAGGAAGCTTAACTAAAATTTTTCTTAGTTATGATATTTATTATCACTTATATGTAGAAATTTGTAACGTTTTACTTAGATATTTAAACATCTAAACTCTTTTAATCTTAGATACCGCAAACAAAAATATGATAAGTCCGCTTGCGGCAAAAAAACTACCGACATTGCCGATATTTTGCTCGCCTAAATGAACTATCGTCTGACGCCCTATTAGCGCCCCTGCTCCGATGCCTATGTTATAAATAGCCGAAAATATCGCCATTGCAGCATCAGTAGCGTTTGAGGCAAGATTTAGCACTTTTATTTGAAAACTCATATTTACACCAGCTATGCCAAGCCCCCAAACAAAGGCCAAAACTAGCATTAAAACTTCATTTTTAGCAATAAAATTTAACAAAAGCAAGCAACATAAAATAAGCATTATAGAAATTGCAGAAAATGCATTTGGAATGAGCTTATAAAATTTAGAGAAAAGCAGGCTTGCGACTACACCAGCGACACCAAATATAAGCAAGAATATTGTGATAAATTTTCCATCAAAGCCACTGATATCTTTCGCAAATGGCTCAATGTAGCTATAGGTGCTAAAATGCGCACTTATGATAATTGCCGTTAGTAAAAATACGACCATCAAAAGGCCATTTCTTGCGAGCTCTGGCAAGCTTTTAAGTGAGCCTGAGTTTTTGCTTGGCAAAAGTGGCAAAATTTTATATAGCCAAACTCCAACACCAACAGCAAAAATTCCGATCAGTCCAAAGGTCACACGCCAGCCAAGTGCGTCACCTAAAATTCTTCCAAGTGGCAGACCAAGTATCATCGCTAGCGATGTACCAAGAGCTAGTAATCCAAGAGCTTGCGAGCTTTTATTTATCGGAGCTAGCCTAACAGCAAGTGAAGCAGTGATAGCCCAAAAAATGGCATGGGCAATAGCTATCATCAACCGAGCAATAATTAAAATTTTAAAATTCCAAGCAAAGACGCAAAGCGTATGAGCTACAACAAATACGATAAAAACCTTTAAAAGAAGAGATCTTCGTTCTAAATTTGCAGTTAAAAGCATAAGTGGCAAAGAGAGTATAGTGACGCTCCACGCATAAATCGTGATGATAAGGCCGGTATCGGCCGTGCTCATGTCAAAATCTTTCGCAATATCACTTAAAAGTGGCACTGGGACAAACTCAGTAGTGTTAAATATAAAAGCACAAAAAGCAAGAGCTATAACCCTTAAATAGGCTACCCTATGAACACTTATCAAATTTTATCCTTAATTTTTTTCATTACGGTAATGGAATTTTGCTTAAAGTTAGTAATTCAAAAGACAAAATTCTCAGAATTTATTAATGACATAGATTAATAGTAGATTTTGGAAACTAGCTCTATAATAAAAGATTTTTAAAAATCGTAAGAAAATTTAAGGCGGAAAAATGGCTAAAATAATGAAAACTATGGACGGAAACGAGGCTGCGGCGCACGCGGCTTACGCATTTACGGAGGTTGCGGGCATCTACCCGATTACCCCTAGCTCGCCGATGGCAGACTACACCGATATGTGGGCGGCTCAGGGCAAGAAAAATCTATTCGGTATGCCCGTTAAAGTCGTCGAAATGCAAAGCGAGGGCGGGGCTGCGGGCACCGTGCACGGCTCGCTGCAAGTAGGCGCTCTGACTACCACATACACGGCTTCGCAAGGCCTTTTGCTAAAAATCCCCAATATGTACAAAATCGCAGGCCAGCTACTGCCCGGCGTCATCCACGTGAGCGCGCGCTCTATCGCGGCCCAGGCGCTTTCTATCTTTGGCGATCATCAGGACATCTACGCCTGTCGCCAGACGGGATTTGCTATGCTGGCAAGCGGCTCCGTGCAGGAGGTCATGGATATCGCGGGCGTCGCGCATCTAGCGGCGATCAAGGGTCGCGTGCCGTTTTTGCACTTTTTCGACGGATTTCGCACGAGCCACGAGATACAAAAGATCGAGGTGCTTGACTACGCGCACTTTGATAGGCTTCTTGACCGCGAGGCTCTGCAAAAATTTAGAGACGAGGCGCTAAGCCCCGAAAACCCGAAAACTCGCGGTACGGCGCAAAACGACGACATCTATTTCCAGACGCGCGAGCTAGCTAACCGCTACTACGACGCGGTGCCTGATATCGTGGCCGAGTATCTAAAAGAAATTTCAAAAATCACGGGACGCGATTATAAACCGTTTAATTATTACGGCGATCCGCACGCTACGCGCGTCGTGGTCGCGATGGGCTCGGTCACGCAAACTCTAGAAGAGGTGGTTGATCACCTGCGCGCAAAGGGCGAAAAAGTGGGCGTGCTAAAGGTGCATCTATACCGTCCGTTTAGCCTAAAATACCTCTTTGACGTGATGCCTGAAACGGTAGAAAAGATCGCCGTGCTAGACCGCACGAAAGAGCCAGGAAGCCTCGGTGAGCCGCTATATCTGGACGTCAAGGCTGCGTTTTACGGACGCAAAAATCAGCCCGTTATCGTAGGTGGCCGCTACGGACTAAGCTCAAAAGACGTCGATCCTGCGCAAATGCTAGCCGTCTTTGAAAATTTAAATTTGAGTGAGCCTAAAAACGGCTTTACCGTCGGTATCGAGGATGACGTGACCTTCACCTCGCTAAAAGTCGGCGAGAAAATTTCGCTAAGCGACGCAAGCGTGAAAGAGTGCTTATTTTACGGTCTTGGCGCGGACGGTACCGTTGGGGCGAATAAAAACTCCATCAAAATTATCGGCGATAAAACCGATCTTTACGCGCAGGCGTATTTTGCCTACGACAGCAAAAAATCAGGCGGCTATACGCGATCGCACCTGCGTTTCGGTAAAAACCCGATCCGCTCGACCTATCTCGTCTCAAATCCGCACTTCGTCGCCTGCTCGGTCGCGGCATATCTTGAAATTTACGACGTCATAGACGGCATCCGCGAGGGCGGGACGTTCCTACTAAACTCGATCTGGGACGCCGAGCAGACGGTTGCTAAACTGCCGAATAAAGTAAAGAAAATTTTAGCCACTAAAAAGGTAAATTTCTACATCATCAACGCCACCAAGCTAGCTCGCGAGATCGGACTAAAAAACCGCACGAACACCATCATGCAGTCGGCGTTTTTCAAACTCGCAGACATCATCCCGTTTGCCGACGCGCAAAAATACATGAAAGAGTACGCGCACAAAGCCTATGCTAAAAAGGGCGAAGCGATCGTAGAGATGAACTACAAGGCTATAGATATGGGCGCGGACGGGCTGGTTAAGGTCGCGGTCGATCCTAGCTGGGCAAATTTGACGGATAACGCCGCTAACGAGGAAAAATACGTAGGCGATGAATTTATAGAAAAAATCGTTAAACCTATCAATGCCGCCAGGGGCGACAGCCTGCCTGTTTCGGCGTTTGTCGGGTACGAGGACGGACACTTTAAATCAGGCACCACAGCCTACGAAAAACGCGGCATCGGCGTGATGGTGCCAAAGTGGATCGAGGAAAACTGTATCCAGTGTAACCAATGCGCCTTCGTCTGCCCGCACGCGGTCATCAGACCGTTTCTAATCGATGAAAACGAGCTTGCCGCCGCTCCTCAAACCGTGCAAGATCACGTCCTAGACGCCAAAGGCAAAGAGGTAAAAGGTCTAAAATATAAAATCCAGGTTAGTCCGCTAGACTGCACCGGCTGCGAACTATGCGCTCAAAACTGCCCGAGCAAGGAAAAATCGCTCGTCATGGTACCGCTAGCCGAGGAGATGGACAAAAACGAGCAGGAAAATGCGGATTATCTATTTAAAAAGGTTACCTACAAAGACGACCTGATGAGCAAAGAAAGCGTCAAGGGCGTGGGCTTTGCGCAGCCGCTGTTTGAGTTTCACGGCGCATGCCCGGGTTGCGGCGAGACGCCTTATATAGGGCTTGTTACGAGACTGTTTGGCGACCGTATGATAGTGGCAAACGCGACTGGTTGCAGCTCGATCTACGGCGGTAGCGCGCCTTCGACGCCTTATACGACGAACAAAGAGGGCAAAGGCGTAGCGTGGGCGAACTCGCTGTTTGAGGACAACGCGGAGTTTGGCATGGGTATGAACGTCGCGGTCGAGACGCTGCGCCACCGTATCGAGGACGTGATGCTACGCACTAAAGACGCCGCGCCAAACGCCTTAGCCGCACTATACTCCGACTGGATCGCGCATAAAAACGACGGCGAGAAAACGACGCAAATCGCTAAAATTTTAACGCCGATTTTGGAGCAAAATTTAAGCGTAGAGGGCGTAAAAGAAATTTTAGAGCTAAAAAGATATCTCGTCAAAAAATCTCAGTGGATCATCGGCGGCGACGGCTGGGCGTACGATATCGGCTTTGGCGGGCTTGATCACGTGCTAGCTAGCGGAGAGAACGTAAACGTGCTCGTGCTCGACACCGAGGTCTACTCAAACACCGGCGGCCAGAGCTCAAAATCAAGCCGCGCGGGCTCTATAGCGCAGTTTACCGCTAGCGGCAAGCCGATGCAGAAAAAAGATCTAGGCTACATCGCGATGACCTACGGAAATATCTTCGTCGCGCAGATCAACTCAAACGCAAGCCAAGCAAACACGATAAAAGCCATCGCCGCAGCCGAGGCCTACGACGGTCCGAGCCTCGTGATCGCGTATTCGCCGTGTATCGCGCACGGTATAAAAGGCGGTATGGCACTCTCGGGCGATCAGGGCGAGCTAGCGACCAAATGCGGCTACTGGCCTACCTACGTCTACGATCCGCGCCTAATCAAAGAGGGCAAAAACCCGCTAAAAATGACCTCAAAAGAGCCCGACTGGTCGCTTTACGAGGAGTTTTTGCTAAACGAGGTTCGTTACAACTCGCTTAAGAAAACCAACCCTGAGCATGCGGACGAGCTGATGGCTAAAAACAAGGCCGACGCGCAAAGACGCTACCGCCAGCTAAAACGCCTAAGTTTGGCTGACTTTAGCGATGAGGTCGAGTCTAGCGTGAAAGCCCAGGCTAACGAAAGCGCCGAGTAGGGTGCAAATTTCTCTCGTCCAAATTTGACGGGCGAGGGAAAATATCTGTAAATTTACCCGCTCGTTTGGGCGGTTAAATTTGCTTTCAAATTTGAAAATTTTAAATTTAACGCGGCAAATTTAAAAGGCGCAAAATGAGCCAAACCCATCCTTTTAAACCGATTTTTGATAAAAACTCTAAAATTTTAATCCTCGGATCCTTCCCTTCCGTCGTTTCTCGTAAATTTGGCTTTTACTACGCAAATCCGCAAAATCGCTTTTGGCGGGTGCTTGCCAGGATTTTAAACGCTTCGGTGCCTACAAGCACGGACGAAAAGATAAATTTTCTGCTTGCCAGCCGCATCGCCATCTACGACGCTGCGACATCGTGCGAGATAAAGGGCTCGAGTGATGCTAAAATGACTGCCGTCGTGCCTGCAAATTTAGAGCCGATCTTTAGTGGCGCGCGCATCGTGCAAGTATTTTCAAACGGCGGTAAGGCGCACGAAATTTGCGAAAAACACCTAAAAACTCAAATTTTAAACGCAACTGGCAAACCGCCCGTCAAACTACCGTCCACAAGCCCAGCTAACACAAATTTTAGCTTTGAAAGGCTCGTGCAAGAGTGGACGGTCATAGCAGAAGTATTAAAAATGACTTAATTTTAGCAAATTTATTAAGTTTGTATAGTCCCAAAAGAGATGTATAATTAAAATGGCGCTAAAATTTTAAGTTTAACTATTATCACAAGGAAAATAAATGTCAAAAATCAGTAATTCTTTAAATAGTTTCGAGCAGTTAAAAGAAGCGGTTAATACATTAGATATTAAATCTATATCAGAAAACGAAACACAGGAATTTGCCAGAAATAAAGAAGCACTAATTTATATAGAGAATTACATAAATTTATTGGATGAAAATCTGCTTCCAAATAATTTTTTTAGAGAATTTCAATACTGTTTTACTGATTGGAATAGAAGTATAAGTCATCTAACCGATATTGTGGATAATGCTTTAATAATATTAGCCAGATATTCAACTATATACATTCCAAAAAATCAGGCAGAACCAATCATTATGGAGATGATTGCGGGATACAATGATGCCATAAAGACATCATTGGATGATTTAAAATTGGATGAGATAAAAAACAAAACGGCAGATGTTGAAAATTCTATACAAAAATTCAATATTGCTAACGATAAGTTTATCGAGGATAAAGAAAAAATTTATGGATACTTTAATGAGATAGAAAATTTTAGAACCAATTTGGTAGTTAAACAAGAAAATAAAGATATATCCATACGGCAAGAAATAGAAAATGCAAGAAATAAGATAACCCAGGATCTGGAAGCAACTAAAGAAAAAATTATCGAAAATTCGCAAAAATTAGAAGAAATAGGAAAATTTCATATAAAGATTTTCGGTGAACTAAATGATAATGTTCGCAGTGGAGGCTTGGAACAAAAACTTGAAAATATGTTTGAAAATTTAGATGAATATGAAAATACCATGAAACAACGCTTCTATGAATACGATAAAATCATTAAAGATTTAAACGAAAAAGCTACAAATGCAAGCTTATCATCTTCATATAAACAATAAGGAGATGCAATTAGCAAAACTATTAGAAGGTGGGATATTGGGTTTATTTTAAGCATAATTGTGATAGCCGCTGTTGCCACATGGACTTTTACTGGAGTAAATGAAATTTTAAATAAGGACATTGGTGCAGTAATTACAGAGCTAGCCAAAATAAAAAGTGAAGCAAATCAAACTTATAATGTATCGATAATGCCTAGTGATAAAATTTACATTATGATTTTTGGATTTTTTTCAAAAATAACTATGGCTCTACCTTTTATTTGGCTTGCCATCTTTTGCTCAAATAGACGCAAAGAAGCCATGAGACTAGAACAAGAATATGCTCATAAGGTTGCAGTTGCGAGCTCCTATGCTAGCTATAAAGAGCAAATATCTAATCTAAATGAAACTAATCCGGAATTACTAAAAGAATTAATGGCTTCTACAATTAATATTATTTCTAAAAACCCAAGTGATTTTTTAGATAAATCAAAAAGCTCCGATAAGTTAATTGATTATGATGATATTGTGGCTACAATAAAGAAGCTAAGAGAAGCATTGAGTGGTTTAATAAAAACTGATTCAAAGTAGATTACTCAATATTAAAGCAGTAAATTATAAGGATTAACGCTATGGTTTTTTTAAATACCAAAATCCTAAAATTTCTATTTTTGCTTCCGCTTCTAGCGATAGGTGCGCAAGCGCTGGAGCCAAAAGTCGTAATGAAGCCTGAAGCGAGCCTAAAAAACGGGCTTTACTACGTAAAAGGCAAGCCCTACGACGGCACGCTAAAGATGCTTCGCTACAGCGTCGAGGACCTATATGACGTAAATGCGATGGGCATGGTCTATCCGAGGCTAAAACCTCTGCCGCCCACACTTATACGCGAGATAGACGTGCAGGGCGGCACGGCGGTGCGATATCGAGACTATTTTGACGACAGAGACAAGCCCTCAAACGAATACCCCCTAAAAAACGGCGTCCGCGAGGGCACGGCGAAGCACTACCATGCAGATAGCGGCGCACTGATGGGCGAGAGCGAATACAAAAACGGTGTCCGCGACGGGCGTTACCGCCGCTACTACTTCGACGAGGGCGGCACGTTAAAGCAGGAGGGCACCTACAAGGCGGACAAGCGAGAGGGCATTTTCACGGACTATTACTCCAGCGGCGAGGTTAGCGCACGCAGCCCATACGTCGGCGGACTGCGAAACGGCGAGGACTTCGACTACTACAAAAGCGGCAAAATCCGCGGCGTGCGAACCTACAAAGAGGGCAAGCGAGAGGGCGCGGAGACGTGGTACTACGAAAGCGGCGCCGTGGAGGAGACGGGTGAATACAAAAATGACCGCAAAAACGGCGTTTGGAAGCGATTTTACGAAAACGGCAAAACGCGCGTGGTGGAAAATTACAAAGACGGCGAAAAGGACGGCGCCGCGCGCGAATACTACCCAAGCGGCAAGCTACGAGGCGAATACGAGTACAAAGACGGCCGCCAAACTGGCGCTGGGCTGGACTACTACGAGAGCGGAGCGCCGGCGGCGAAAGTAATGTTTAAAAACGGGCGCTATCACGGGCTATATGAGGAGTATCACGAAAACGGCAAGCTAAAAGCCAGAGTGATGTTTGAGGACGGGCTGGAAACCGGCGAGGCGCGCCACTACTATGCAAACGGCAAATTAGAGGCCGAGGGGGAGTTTGAGCGCGGCAGACTCATCCGCGCTAAAAAATACGACGAATCGGGTAAGCTAATCAGCGACAAGTTTGATAAAAACGGACTGCCGAGGGAGTAAATTCAGCTAAATTCGTGGGACTAATTCGAGCCTTTTAAATTTGGCTTTGAGGCCATGATTTTTGGTATTTATACCGCTCTTTGGCGGGAAATCCGGCGCGCAAAGCTCAAAAAGCGGCGAAGCGATAAAAAGCCGAGCAAAATCCGCGCGAAATTTTATAAATTTACCGCGCGAACGGCGCTTAAATTTCACGGCGCGAGATTAAAGCGCTAAAACGTAAAGCGGCGATGTCTGCGCGGCAAGAGGCGGGATCTAGGCGAAATTTTACGGCAAAACGCGGGTTTTGGCATTTGCGGGCGTAAAACGGAGACGGTTTTAGTATTAAGCTCGCATTTAAAAGACGCCGAAGCGACTCTGACAAAGTGCGCCAAAAACGTAGGCGCGAAACTTGCGGAAGCGAACGGGTAAAATTTGCAGGCGATTTGCCTTGCAAAAAGATAAAGCTTTGCCAAACCGAAAAAGGCCGTAAATTTAATCTGCCCGCGCGAAGTAATCAAAATGCCGCTTTAAGTCGGTAAAATTTACACGCCAAAAAGAAATTTTACTCGTAAATTCGGATCGCAAGCGCCGAATTTAAACTCTCTTCATTTAAGCTATCTTCCGAGCTGAGCGTTTAAATTCTCTTTGTAAATTCGGCCTCATCGGTTCGTTAAATTTGGCGCGTCTACTGCGTTAAATTTGCCCTTTTTCGGCGCAGGCTAAAAATTTACGCGCCTAATTTTAGCTCGTTATTTTAGGCAATTACCGTCAAATTTAACGCGGCAGGCGAAATTTAAATTTAGAGCAAATTTAATTTAAAACCGTAAAATCGCCAAAATTTAAGGAGAAAAAAATGAAAAAAATCGGCCTAATCGGCGGGATGAGTTTTGAGTCTACGGTAACGTATTACGAGCAAATAAATCGCAAAATAAACGAGCGTCTAGGCGGGCTAAGCAGCGCGGAGATACTGCTAAGCAGCGTAAATTTCGAGGAGATCGAGGCCTGCCAGCGCGAAAACAGATGGGAGGACGCGGGCGAAATTTTGGCGCGGCACGCGAGGATTTTACAAGGCGGCGGGGCTGATTTTATCTTCATCTGCACGAATACGATGCACAGGTGCTTTGACGCCGTGCAAAGCGCCGTTAGCGCGCCTGTGACGCATATCGCGGACGCCACGCTAAAAGCGCTAAAAAATGCAGGCGTCGCCAAGGTAGGGCTGCTCGGCACGGTTTATACGATGACGCAGGATTTTTACAAAAGTCGGCTAACAGAGGGCGGCGCGGAGGTGCTTTTGCCAAGTGCGGGCGATATGGCGGAAGTAAATCGCGTCATCTTTGAGGAGCTTTGCTACGGCAAAATCGCGCCTAGCTCAAAGGCGAATTTCTTGCGTATCATCGAGGATTTTAGGTCGCGCGGCGCGCAAGGAGCGATACTTGGCTGCACCGAGATAGGCATGCTGATATCGCAGGCAGATACGGATATGCGGCTTTTTGATACGACGCAGATACACATTGACGCGGCGGTAGAGGCGGCGTTGTCTATGCTTAATCAAAACGGTCGCTAGACGAAGGAAATGACTTAGCCGAGCGGTAAGCAAGGTTGTTTAATAAAATCCACTAATTTTAGTTGCTTGCTAAAAATTTTACCGCTTCATAAGCGTTTTGAAAGATTAAATCCGAATGCTCTTTTAGACTTTGCGCATCCGCGTATCCGCAAGTTAGGCCGATACCTTTGATGCCGGCGTTCTTTGCCGCCATTAGATCCATCTGCGTATCGCCTATCATAAATGCGTTTCGCTTATCTTTTCCAAGTTTTGCGAGAGCTAAATTTACGGGCTCCGCGTTAGGTTTTGGATTTAGCACGTCGTCGCGGCCTACCACCACTTTTATAAAATTTAAGACCCCTAAATTTTCAAGCAAGATCTCCGAAAATTTTGACGTTTTCGTAGCAACTACGCCTACGTCGGCAATACTAGACGCCAAACCTAAGGCGTCTTTTGCGAACGGCAAACTCGAAGCCGAGGGGGAGTTTGAGTGGGGCAGGCTCGTGCGTGCCAAAAAATACGACGAAGCGGGTAAGCTAATCAGCGATAATTCGGGTAAAAATGGACTTCCGAGGGAATAAATATTAAAATAAGTTGCTACTGACATCATTTGAATATTTACCAAACCAAATATTTGCATCTTTTATATTTTGAATATTTT